>JAICJG010000043.1 GCA_025928585.1 Rhodanobacteraceae bacterium | reverse complement strand
CAAGTTCGACAACCTGTACGGCTGCCGCGAATCGCTGGCCGACGGCATCAAGCGCGCGACCGATTTGATGGTCGCGGGCAAAGTCGCGGTCGTTTGCGGCTATGGCGACGTGGGCAAGGGCTGCGCGCATTCATTGAAGGGCTTCGGCGCGCGCGTGATCGTCACCGAGATCGACCCGATCTGCGCGCTGCAGGCCGCGATGGAAGGCTTCCAGGTCGCGACCGTCGAGGACACGCTGGGCCAGGCCGACATCTACGTCACCACCACCGGCAACCGCGACGTCATCACGCTGGACCATATGCAGCGCATGAAGAACCACGCGCTGGTGTGCAACATCGGCCACTTCGACAACGAGATCCAGGTCGACCGGCTACAGAAGGCCGCCAAGCAAACCAACATCAAGCCGCAGGTGGATCTCTACACCTTCCCTGCGGGCAACTCGATCTATCTCCTCGCCGAGGGCCGCCTCGTCAACCTCGGCTGCGCGCATGGCCATCCCTCATTCGTGATGTCCAATTCGTTCTCGAACCAGACACTCGCGCAGATCGACCTGTGGACCCACAAGGACGAATACGAGAAGACCGTCTATCGCCTGCCCAAGAAGCTCGACGAGGAAGTCGCGCGCCTGCACCTGGAACAGATCGGCGTCAAGCTCACCAGGTTGACCAAGGACCAGGCCGAATACCTCGGCGTGCCGGTGGAAGGCCCATACAAGGCCGATCACTATCGCTACTGATCCTGGGGGCGATTCAAGGCAGGCAGCGCGCGCGATTTGCAGCCATTCCGGGAGCGGGCCATTGCGCGGGCGGGGGCGGGGCGGCAGTAAGCCCACCCCGCCCGTTCGTGACGGCGGGACCTGGGGTCACCACTGGTGCGTCTCGCGAGAACACCGAAACCACCCGGGGCCCGGAATGTCGCCCTCGGCGGGCGCGTGAGCGCCGCGAGGTCAGAATCCTGCAGGTACGTACTTGAAGCGCTGCATCTGCTCGCGATGGACAGCCACGACTTGCTGCACCTGGTGGCGGCTCAAGGCTTCTCTCCATTGATTGGCACGGCCCCTGCGGAAAAACCGTGTTTTATCGTCCACCGCCTCCACGAATCCATACTTCTGTTCAAGCCCTGAAAGGGTTTGAAATTCCGCGTGCCTGACCGCACGCTGGATGCGCGCCTTGTCCTGACCGAGGCCAATCAATCTGGCAGCCTTCGCGAACTGCTTGGTCGGCTTTTCAAGCAGGTCCTCGTAGCGCAACACGATCACCTTTCCGGGTAGACGCGCGGCCATGTCGGCCCAGCTCTTTACATGCGTCGACCAGGAACAGATGAATTCGCCGGCAAACATCTCGTCGTTGATCGAGGCCGCCCTGTCATCACCCAGCCGCTCGATCGCCTCGTCCGTCGTAAGCCCGAAGTGATGCGTCATGCTGACGACCACGTCCAAAGGGTTCCGGACCACGTATATCGCACCCGCGCTGACCTGCCAGTTGATCAGCGGGTGCCCTTCGAAGCTCCCATTGAAGTTATGCGTCTTGACGATTCGTGTCCCGCGGGCGCGCTGTGCGACCAGTGCATGCACCGGCACGCGCAATGCAGCAAGCTCCTCGGCCGCCAACGCGGTACTGGGCTTGCCCGACAGTTCGGTGTAACGGCCCGCGCTTGCCTCTGCGTCGCCATACTCGCTGAGTTCGCTCGGGTTCAGCGGCACGCCGCGATCAGCTACAAGGTTGGCGAGGAATGCACGCAACCAGGTGTTGCCGGATTTCGGATACGACGCCAGCCACAGAATATTGCCCATGTGATTCAGCCCAGCGGGTAATGGGTCATCGAATGCCTACCGATTTGCGGATCGGCTCGAGAGATCAGGCATGAGCCGTGCTGTCCGAGCACGGCGCCACTTCTGCGAAAACGCGCGTGCAATCCCCGGCAACATGCACCCGCAATTGGATCCTTACTTCGCCTCGGCCCGCTCACGCATCTCTTCCGGGAGCGGCTCTTCAGCTCGATCAGCCAATGCAACACCCAGGACCATGGATCGCAGAGTGCTCATGAACCGCATGCCATTGGACAACCGCAGTGGCATGGCGTGCAGTTCCATGTTCCGGGTGAACACGTTCAGGACCTCGCGATAGGCTGGCCATCCATCGCGATCCTCCCCATAGCGCGCCCACAACGCCTGCCAACTGGAAACGAGGCGGGCGGCTAGGCGCTGCACCTCGGCGAGTCGCGGGTCCGGTTCGGCGTGGCCCAGGATGAAATTGAGATGATCACGCAATTCCCAGGGTGTCATCACCTGCGGCACGTTGACCGATTCGAAATGGAGGCTGCTCGATGTGCCCGCGCCTTGGTTGCCGTCGAATTCCTCTACCTGCCAACCCTCGAATGCACCGCGGCCGGGCACGCGGCCGCGACCGGCCAGTTCCCAGAACCGGTCTCCGCCTACCGTGTCTGCCACGAGATGCACTCGCTCGTGCGCAGCAGCATTGATGACACGGTGCGGGCGCCAGGTGTCGAAGATCCAGCATTCACCCTGCGCCATGTTCACCTCGGCCTCTCCGCAAATGAACCGCACGGCCGGACTCGTGATGATCGGCACATGCACGCGCACCCGGTCACGCCAGTAGTAATTGATGTCCGCGTGCGGGGTGACCTCGGCCCCTCCGCTCAGTTTCATCAAGCGCGTGCGTCCCCATACGGCGCCGAGCCGGTTCAGCACCTGCTGAAGGTACTCGCATCGTTCCAGGTGCGGGGTCGGTCGCATCGGACCTGCCGTAGAATCGCTATCGGGGTCGCCGTGGACCGCAATCAAGGGCAACGAGAAGTTTCCGGGAAACTTCTGCGGATGCGGGCGCCAGGCTGCGTCGCCCAACGCGCGCATTTCGCCGGCCAGGCGTTCAGCATCGAATCGGATCGGCAGTTGAATGAAGGGAACTTGCAACTTCATGGATCGACCACCATGCAGCTATTTCTGCTCGAGCCACGCATGATGCGACGCCTGCTCCGCACGCGCCATCGTGTCCGCGATCAGGGCCAGCCGTGGCACGATCTCGTGCTCACGTTGACGCCACTTTTCCTGCATCGGAAGGGATACGGTGTGATTCGCCAATGGAAGATTGCGCCCGAGGACCTGGTCCCACTCAAAGTCCACGGCCGTACAGATTCTGCGAATCTCGCTGTCGGGATCGGCCAGCAACCGATCGTAGCGCGTGGCAATCCAGCGGTCCGGTGGAAGGGCGGTCAAATCATTGAGCAGCATGTCCGTCACCGCCCGCCATTGCGCGCACACGATGTCGGGCAATGGTCGGCCGATCAGCTCACGCCAGCCGGGCGTCAATACCAATGACCACGGCAGGCCTCGCCAGCCCGGCAATTGCGGGTAGGTCCTGAAGCCGCCCGACTCCCAAGCTTCCATCATGCTCGCCAATACTTCGCGCGGATCCCGATACAGATAAACAAACAGGGCATCCGGAAATACGGTGGCAAGAAACGGAACCCTCAGCGCGTTCTTGGGCGTCTTTTCGAGCAGGCGAATGCGGTGGGCTGCTTTTTCTCCACGCCGGTTGAACGCGCGCCCGCGAAAGCGTTCCCGCAAGGCCTCGATGATTTCGGGCGTGGCATCGCCGGCATCGAGTCGGTTGGATTCGTATCCCCGTGCGGCCGCGCCGAGCACGCCGAAAGCCGTGCTCCCCTCGATGATGCCGTGGCTTTCTCCGCCGATGGTGCACGCACTGCGGCTTTGGGCGAGCGTTTCGAACAACAATGAGGATCCCGAGCGCGGCGGCGAGACGATGAACACGGGTCGATCGAAGTCGTAATCCGCGACATTCGCACGCGGCGCACGAAGGGTTGGCGCGCGCGCAGACTCCTCATCGACTCCCGCATCCCCAGCTTCGCGCACCGCCTGCCCCAGCAACCCATTGAACGCCGACGCGAGCTGCACCTGGTTGTTCAACAGGACCTCGCCCCCCAGCCTCCGCATACGCTCGAGAAACTCCGCGAGCAGCGTCCGGAACTCGACGAGACCCTCGGGGGCGTCGCCGTAGCGAAACCACAGCGTCCGCCACTCCATTACGAATGCATTCGCCCAATGCCTGATCACCGGAAGCAATGAATGGTCGCTGCATTCGTCCAGGAGGAACTTGACGTTGTCGCGCAGTTCCCAGTAACTCATGGGCGACTGCAAATTCACCGATTCGAACATCAGTTCAGCCGGTGGTCCATCCTGATCCCCGGCGACCAGACGCGGATTCCATCCCTCCGTGGCCTGGGTATGCGGCCGCCCGGCCTCGACCAGTTTGCCGAACTTCGTGCTTCCCACCGTGTCGGCGACAAGATGCACACGCACGTGGTTGGCAGGATTGATCACTTGATGCAGCCGCCAGGTATCGAAGATCCAGCACTCGCCCGGACCCATATGGATCTTTGCATCACCGCAAGCGAACTGCACGGCAGGGTCCGTCACGATCGGCACATGCACGCGAACCCGTTCTTTCCAGTAATGATTGGTATCCACGTGGGGCGCAACCTCTGCGCCCGGCTCCAACCGCATCAGGCGCACGCGCCCAAGCACGGCTCCCAGACTGTCCAGGACCTGCTGCAGATAGGGGCAGCGGGGCAACGCCGGCGTCGGGAGCATCGTCCCCGAAAGCAGGTCGCCCCGCGCGGGGTCGCCACCGGCAGCAACCAGAGGAAGCGCCGTGTTGCCTGGGAGACCACTGGGGTGCGGTTGCCAAAGTTCGCTTTCCAAGGCATCGATTTCGGCGGCAAGGAGCTCGGCATCGAAAAGCAGCGGCAACTGTATGAATGGAACAGGTAATTTCATGGCAAAGGCTTGGAAGTCTGTTGACCCTGCGCTGGGAACGGGCGCTCCAACCTCGGGAAACGCCAGCTTGGGGCCGCGCCGTGAGCGGGGGTTCGATCAACTCCCGGGAGTGTAGCCGATGGCACGCAAGCGGATGGCGCCGACCACAAAGCCTCGCGTTCGGCCACGCCTGCGACGAGGCGTCAGCATCCGGCCGGTCTGGTCGCCATGCGCCGCGTACACCTGGGCCGCCTTGACCGCCGACACCAGCCGCCCGTTCGATCTACTGCCCCAACCGATGCAGACCTCGGCTCGCCGCGGTCGTATGCCGATCCCCTACCCCGCCGCCACCCTCTCCACCCACGGTGCCGTGGCCCCCGAATGGAAGAGGTCCGAGCGTGGACCGCAAGGATGGGCCATCAAATCTCCGGGAATTCCAGCAATTCGGGCACGTAGGGGGCGTAGTAGCGCCAGCGTTCCACGGACGTCCGGTAGATCGGCTGACGCACCTGCCACAGGCTCGACGTACCGACGGCAGTCCGTTCCCCGGAGGTCCCCGCGACCGCATCCGGCAGGCCCAGCCACGCGGCGAGGTCGCCGATTACCCGCTCGGGGTCGCGCACGAGCGCCTCGTACTGCACCGTGTGGATGGAGGACGGATGATTCCCGCATGCCTGCGCCATCAATCGTCCGCAGTCGCTCATGACCCGGGCGATCCAGGCGAAGTCACAGCTGAAACCAAGTGCCTCGTCCGCAAACAATTGCATCCAGAGGGACAATGCCGTGTCGCGAGGATTGCGGCGGCAGTACACGATTCTGGCATGCGGGAACAACGCCAGCATCAGATCGATGTGCCGGAAGTTGAGCGGTTGCTTGTCCACGAACCACCGCGCATCGCCAGCGTCGTCCTGTCTGCACTGCATCCGGTAGGTCGCTGCGGCGTTCTCGAGTACGCGGCGGGAGGCATCGTTCCCGCGTTCCAGTTCTTGGCTCACGCGATCGATCCAGGGCAATTCGCCCCGATTGCATACGTATGGGTTGCGCGACAGCAACTCGGCCAACAGGGTGGTGCCGGACCGCGGCACGCCCACGATGAAAATCGGCGTGAAGTCCGAGGCCGGCCCCCCCTGCTCCAAGCTTCCCTCCGAGGCTGACCACGCAGTGGATCCGCTTTTCCAGCGTTCTCCCGACCTGTTCGCCAGGTCCCGGGCGATGGCGTTGCCCTTGCGGAAGTTTTGCGCGGCCTGGGCATGCCGGCCCAGGTCGTCGTCGGCCTTGCCCAGCGCGAAGCAGAGCTCTGCGCGAGCGAGAGCGGAGAGCCCTTCTCGTTGCAGGCCCTCCCGGAAAAGTACCAGATCGGGATCGTCGATGGCCGCGTAACGCTTGGTGAAAGCGAGGCCGATCGGAACGTGCCACTCCCACCCCTGCTCGTTTCCGCACAGCGCCGACAAATAGTGTTCCCGCGCGAGCTGGAACCGCCCCAGCTTCATCTCGAGCATGCCGGCGTAGGCGTGCAGCCGCGAATCGTCGGGGTTTGCCGCGATCGCAGCGTGAACGACGGCGGCAGCGGTCTCCTGGCGGCCGCAAGCATCGAGCAGTTCAATCGCGCTGATCGCGAGATTCGCGTCGCGGCAGTTGGGCTCGCTGCCGACGCATGCGCCAATCACCTGCGCCGTCGCAGCCATGCGGCCTTGTTGCTGCAGAATGCGCGCGAGCCCGAACGCCGCTGCCGCGTCACCCGGCGCTTCCCGCACGAGATCCCACAACAGACTTTCCGCTTCGGCGACGCGCCCGCATTGCTGATGGATGCCCGCTTGGGCGCGTCGGAGTTCGATCGAGTGCGGGGATCGGCCCAGCGCCACGGTGAGCACTGCCTGTGCTGCAGCGATTTCACCCCGCAACAGATGTGTGCGTACGCTACCCAAATCCTGTTCAGCGCGTTCCACCCGATTCATGCTCCGGACGGCGGCATGCCCAGGGCGCGGCGCAACGGGTCCAGCAGGGGGCCGTAGCGACGCGCATGCGCGGTATCGGGAGCGAGCGGCTGCCGCACCTGGGTCGCGCTGGGTGAACGCACCTCGCGCCGGGTTTCGTGAAAGCGCAAGCAATCTGCGTCGAACGGCAGTCCACACGCATCAAGCAGCCCGCGGATGGCGGCTTCCGGGTTCGCCTGTAGCGCCTCGTACTCGTGTTGGTACACATGCGAAGGATACAGCGACTGCCAGTACCGGACCGTGCGATCGAACTCACGCCAGTAGGCAGCGAGGTCGTCGAATGTGCGCGTGTACTCGTTGTTGACCAGGTACTGCCTGTAGCACGAGAAGCACGTTTCCAGCGGATCGCGCCGGCAGACCACGATCCGCGCCCCGGGCAACATCGCGCGGATCGCGGCGACGTACATCCAGTTGCCTGGCAGCTTGTCCGTGAACTTTGGGCGGCGCGCCCGCCAATGCGAGGTGCGCTGGAGATAGCATTCGCCGAGCCGTTGCCAGTCACTGGCCGTGGCATCCCCGATCCAGCCGGGGAATGCCTTCCCGCGGCGGCGCGATTCCGCATTCAATACCATCGGTAGATCCGGCAATTCACCCGCACCTTCTACCTGCGGGTGCGAGGCGAGGATCTGTTCGGCAAGGGTGGTTCCCGAACGCGGCAGGCCAACGATGAACAGCACCTCCGACCCGAGTCCCGCTGGTGCGGTCGCTGCCGCCGGTGCGGCTGAACGGAGTGCGTCGATGGAGCGTGAAAACGCGCCGGCATCCCATCTCCGTCGCTGTCGCGCGAGCGCATGTGCTTGTGCCAGGGCTTCCAGCGATTCGGCACAGCGCCCCTCGCTGTCCAGCGCCCGTGCGAGTGCAAAGCCGGTGGCGACGCGATCCTCGACGCTGGCGTGCGGGTCGCGCAGCGCCTCGCCCATGCGTTCGACGTCGTCCGGGACGAATGCTCCGGTTCGCAGGTCGGCCAGCCCCCACCAGGCCATCCCCTGCCAGGGATGCCGCTTCAGCACATCGCGGTACGCGGAGGCGGCCTGCTCCGTGCGTCCGCCGGTGCGCAGCATGTCGGCCAGCAAGGCTCGCGCCTGCATGTGATCCGGTGCGAGTTCCGTGGTGCGCCGCAACGCGGCGACGGCTTCGTCGATCCGCACGCAGCGCGTGAGCATCACCCCCAGGTTGAACCACGCCACGGCCAAGCCGGGTTGCAGCTCGCAGGCGCGCCGCAACGCTGCGATCGCCGCATCGAAATCACCGCTCGCGCCGAGGACGGCGCCGAGCGTGTTGTGGTACAGCGGGTCATCCGGCCGCAGGGCGAGGGCGCGCCGCAATGCCGCGATGGCGCCGGGATACTCCCCGCGCAATTCGAGGATGCCCGCCTGGAGGCGCAGCACTTCCGGATGGGACGGGCGCGAGGCGAGTACCGGCCGCAGCTGGGCATGCGCCTGGTCGGCTTGGCCCAACTCCAAGGCTTGCGCCGCCGCCACGACCTGCCTGACCGCGGCGCGGTCAAGCCCGGCGAGCCGCGAGGACGAGTCCGCGCGCGACGCTGCCGGGTTCGCCGAAGGTTGTTCTCCTGGCGATTCCATATGCGCTGCAGTAGTCCGGCTTGCCCGTGGCGACGTCCGACATTGTACGTAAGAGGGCGCACCGCGTCCGCAGCGCGCGCTTGCGCTGCATTCATGCGCTGGTTACGATGCTGCGGCAGTCCGTGGCAAGCAATGTACATGCGGGTGCGGCCACGGCCTTTTCTTCCCGTCCGTTCCGCCATGCTTCCAGCGGCGACTGCCCATGTCCGCAACGCCTCCTCTTCCACACGTCTCGACCGAACTCGCTGTCGCGCGCGAACATGTCGAGCACGGACGTCTGCAGGAGGCCCAGCAATCCTATCGCCGCGTACTGGCCCACAATCCGACACTGCCGGAAGCACTGCGGTTCCTGGCAAATGCCGCACTCGCGCACGGTCGCGCCGCCGAGGCCGTGGATCTGCTTTCCCGTGCGCTGGAGTCCAATCGCAACGATCCGGACCTGTTGCTCGAGTTGGGTGCCGCCTACCGCGCCGGCGAACGTCCGGACGCCGCGCGGTACGTGCTGGAGCGCGCGGTGGAATTGAGCGGGAGCCGGCGGCCGGTGGCGCGCCTGATGTTGGCCAGTGTCCTGGAAGCCGACCAGCGTGCCGACCTCGCCCTGCTGCACTACTTCCGGGCGATACTCGATGCGCAGGGAATGGGTCAATGGCTCGACGACAACTCGACGGAACCCGGGTTGCGAAATCTGGTGAAACACGCCATGGCGTTCGTGATCCGCGGGCGCCACGAATGCTTCGACGATGCGTTGCAACCGCTGCGGGGCGGAGGCACTGACGGAGCGTTGGCTCGCGTGGACCGGGCCGTCGCCATGTACTTGCGCGACTCGAGCGAGGCTCCCGCCGATCCGAGGCAGAAGCCGACTTTCCTCTATCTGCCCTCGCTCACGACCCGTCCCTTCCTCGACAACGGATCGCTGCCATGGCTTGCTGAATGCGCCCACCGGATCGCCGGGCTCGGCGCAGAAATCGATGCGCTCGCGAGCGCTGCCGCTACGCCAACGGTCAGTCCATTCAACCTCAACAACCTGCTCGGCGAAGGTGAGGTACCGACTGCGAAAGCCGAACTGCCGCAGCGCCTGCCGGTCTACCAGCACGGCACCCTGATCGGGGAGGCCAGAACGCATGCCCCGCTGCTCATGGCTGAGCTGGACGTCGCCCCGCTGGTGCACATCCCACGGCACGGGCCAGATGCCGAAGTCATTCTGCTGGGAGCGGGCGACGGACTACCCCTGCGGTATGGACGAACGAATTCGCGGATCGCGGTGGCCGTCGCGCTGTCCGGCAGCGGGCCGATCGATCTCGAGGTCGGCGGCGAGCCCGCCATCCTCCGCCCTTCCGACGCAATCGCCTTCGATCCGACCTTCGGGTATGCGTTCGCCGGCCAGGCCGGTGGCACGGCCCGGGCGGTTTTGTTCGAGGTCTGGCACCCGGCCTTGTCGGCGCTCGAACGCAAGGCGATCGAAGCGGTGACCAGCGCGGCCGTGGACTTCGACTCAAGGCTGTGCGAACTGCCGTGACCGGCACAACGACGACATCGGGCCGCGGGACGTCGCGAATGGCTGACCCGCGCGACATCACGCGCTTCGTGAAGGTCTACGACGATGCGCTCGATGCCGGATTGTGCGCCCGCATGATCGAGTCGTTCGACAAGCTTGCCGTCTTCCAGTCGCGCAACGGACGCGGCCACATGAAGTCGCTCGAAACGAGCGCCTGGACCGAACTCAATGTCAGCAAGGCGGGCGACGCCTCGCTGAAGCGCTATTTCCAGGAACGGATCGCGGAAGCCCTTGCCAGGTACAACGCCGACCTGCAGCTGACGCTCGAAGTTCCATTCCGCGTGCGGACCGAGGATCTGCGGATCAAGCGCTATGTCGTCGAGGAAGGTGATCAGTTCCAGGCGCATTTCGATTCGCTGGACTACACCGCCAACCGCTACCTGGTCTTCTTGTGGTATCTCAATGACGTCGCGAAGGGCGGGGAAACCGAGTTTCCCGATCTCGGCCTCAAGATCGAGGCGCGCGCGGGCCGATTGTTGATGTTTCCTCCATACTGGATGTTCCAGCACGCCGGCCTCCCGCCGGAATCGAACGACAAGTACATCATCTCGACCTATATGCTGTTTTAGCGCGAATGGCTCAGGGAACACGGATTCCCGCGCGATGAACACACCCTCCTCCGCCGTCACCGACGGACTGCGCCATGCCTCGCAGTTGCTGCACGCCGGCAAACGCGATGCAGCCTTCGCCGTCGTCGCACGCACGGCGCAAGCCCATCCCGAATCGGCCGAGGCGCACTGGTTCCTGTCCGGCCTGCAGTTCGAGTCAGGCAACCCGGATGGAGCCCTGCAATCGCTCCGCAGGACATTGAGTCTCGATCCCGCCCACGCGCCGGCGCACGGACTGCTGGGCGAAATCATGCTGTCCGCCGGCCGCACCGACGAGGCAGAATGTGCATTCCGGCAGGCGCTTGCGCTCCGCCACGACCACCTTCCGGCGGCGTTCAACCTGGGATACATGCTGCTGCAACGGCAGCGTGCAGACGAGGCTTTGGCGCTGGCTGACGGTTACATCAAGGAAGGTTTCCGGCAGCCGGGCCTGCTGATGTTGAAGGGCCAGGCCCTGATGGCGCTCGGCAACGCCCCCGCTGCCGTCCAGGCATTCGAGGCGTTGCTTCGGCTCGCGCCAGCAAGTGTGGAAGGCCAACTCGGTCTCGCCGCGGCATTGACCGAAAACGGCGACCCACAGGGTGGTGAACGGATTTCGCGCGGCGTGCTGACCACCGGGCATGCGTCCCCGGAGGCGCATTTCGTGCTGGCTCGCTCGCTGATCCTGTTGAACCGACTCGACGAAGCGGCCGGAGAACTGCGGATCGCCGTCAGGGCACGTCCCGACTACGTCGTCGCCCAAACCAATCTCGCAGAGCTGTTGTGGATGCAAACCGGCAACGTTGACGCTGCCACCGCCGAGATCGATGCCGCGCTCTGCGAGCGGCCGGATCTCGACGCCCTGCGCATCGCCAAGGGCCGCTTGCTCGAAGCCGCACAGGAACCCGAACGTGCGGTCGCCGAGATGGCGAAATGTCGCGGCATACAGGGCGGCGGGGATGCGTTCGACGCCTGCATCGCGATCGGGCAGGCCGCACTCAAGTTCGATCCTGCACAGGCGCTCGCGTACGCACAGCGTGCACTCCGGCAAGCGCCCGACAATGGGACGGCGCTGAAGACTTGCTGCGCGGCCCTGCTCGGCAACGGCAAGCCGCAAGAAGCATCCGCACTCGCGGAGCGACTCCATCGCGCAGACCCCGCCGACTGCCACGCCTTGGCCTTGCAGGCGGTCGCATGGCGGCTGCTCGACGATCCACGCTATGGAGCGATGTACGATTACCGATGCGTGGTGCCGTCCCTCATCGATACGCCGGAAGGATGGCCCGATCTCGAGACCTACCTTGCCGAACTTGCGGCCAGCTTGCGCAAGCTCCACGTGCACCGCGCCCATCCTGTCTTCCAGTCCCTGCGCGGGGGATCGCAGGTGGACCTGGACTTCAGGCACTCGCCCGACGCCTCGGTAAATGCATTCCCGCGCGCCATCGAGGGCGCCATTCGCCGCTACATGGCGACGATCGATGCAGGTGAGCCCGGCTGGCGCAAGCGCAACACCGGCGCCTACCGGTTGAGCGGCGCATGGTCGGTACGTCTGCGGCCACACGGGCATCACGTGAATCACGTCCATCCGGACGGCTGGTTGTCGTCGGCCTGTTATATCGAACTACCGTCGATCGACGACGACGCCGAGCACGCAGGCTGGATCCAGTTCGGCCAGCCGGGCATGATCACCGCACCACCATTGTGGCCCGAACATTTCGTCAAGCCACGCCCCGGACTGCTGGTGCTGTTCCCGTCATACATGTGGCACGGGACGGTGCCCTTCGATGGCCCGCCCGATGCCGCGCGCGTGACGATCGCCTTCGATGTCGTGCCTGCCTGACATTCCGCCCACGCTAGGTGCACGGCCTCGATGCTGCGCGCTTCAGAGCGCCTTCGGGAACAGCAGGTAGGTGGAAAGGATGTACTTGTCGCCGGATCGGGGCGGCAAGCCTGCATGCTGGTACATCCAGTACGGCGGGAACATGAGCAGCCGCCCCGCGCGGGGCGCGATCCTGATGTCCAAGGCGGGAAACTCGGTCTCGCCGCCCTCCGCTACATCGTTGAGATACCAAAGGAACACCAGGTAGCGATCGGCAACTTCATTGATCGAGTCAAAGTGCAGCTGGAACGCCTGGCCCGTCCCCGGCCGATAGCGCTTGAGCCGCAATTCGGCGAGCGAAGGGGATGCCGGGACGGCGATCGGCAGATTCACGTCACGGTTGTACCGCGCGAGGTATTCATCAATCCGTTCGCGAAAAAATGCCTTCAGGGCACTATCGGCCAATGCGGTGAGGTCGAGTTCGGTCCAGGCACTGTCATCGAGACCCGCGCGCCAGCCTCGCGCCCGTTCCACGTGCATGGCCTGCGTGCCGTGGAAAGCCTCGATCAGCCGCTCGCAAAATGCGTGCGGCAGCGCGTCGTCGTAGCAGCGGACGTAGTCGCGCAACATGCTGCCCGCGGGCGTACCTTCCATCGCCTCCTCAGGCCTCGTATTGCCAGTGTTGCATCGACGGCTCCAGCAGCGGAAGAATGGGTTCGAACGCCTCGCGGTAGCGCCGCCAGCGTCCGATCGAACTGGCATAGACAGGCTGCACCACCTGCGCGTAACTTGGCGTGCCGATGTAGCCTTTGCGCCTGGCGTGTTCGCTGAAGTCACGCAGCGGCCCGATGTCGTCCAGTTCGAGGAAGGCTCCCAGCTTCGCGGTCATGCCCTCGAAATCGGTGATCGCCGATTCGTAGCGCCATTCGAATACGTCGGGCTGCAGCAGCGCGACGTGTTCGTCCCAGAACTTCATCGCGGCCGCGTAGCCCGCAGCGAGCCTCGGCAACGTCGAGCACAGGGCCACGTAGGCGGGCGCATTGAAGTGCTGCATGTAGTTGCTCAACACGACGTCGCAGGGATTCCGGACCACGAAGATGATTTTCGCCTTCGGGAAAAGTCTCACCAGCAGCGGCAGGCGCAGCATCGTCAACGGATTCTTGTCCACCAGCCGCTGTCCGGGTTCCAACGCCACCACCGTGCGGGTCGACCGCCAATAGTGGTCGCGCAAGATTGCACAGCGTTCCGCATCGAGCTCTCCCAGGTGTTCGGGATACTGCAGCCCCATCGCCTGCATCCGCTCGATTACATGCTGGACGAACGGACGTTCGTCCATCGACGCGAGGCCGGGGTGCGCATCCAGCATCTGTTCGAGCATCGTCGTGCCGGACCGCGGGAATCCCACCACGAATACGGGTGAATCCTGCGTCGCCGGCGCTTCGACCGGTTTCCATGCACGCCGCTGGTCCGCCGTCACGTAGAAGTCGATGATGTTGAGCGGGTTGGCGCCGGGCTCTGCGAGTTCCGGGACCAGCTGCACCGCCACCTTCATCTGGCCTTCGTGCGCTCGCCGCAGGTATTCCATGCAGGCCGGATAGTCGCCCATCTGGTCGCACCATTTCGCGAGCAGAAACCAGCGGTCCACCTCCTTGCGACCCCCGGAGGTGGTTTCGGCGCCCAGCTTTTCGAACAGCGCCCGGGCCCGTGATACGTCACCGGCACGTGCGGCAAGCATCGCATCCGATTCGATGATTTCTTCGCGCAACGCAGGATCGCCAATGCGACCGGGATCGGGAAGTTCCGCGAGCAACGCGCGCGCCTCGTCGAGACGATTGAAGCGCTCCAGCACCAGAATCAGCCGTGCACGTGCCACGTCACCGGTACGCGGGTCGTGGAGTTGGGCGCGCAGCAGGGTTTCGCCATCGGTATTCTCGCCGAGCCGCAACAACAACGCCGCCAGCTCGACGCGCAGCACGCCGTCGAGGGCTCGCTGCCAGGACTTCCAGTCCTGCAGCAACTGCCTTGCCTGTGCCTCATCCCCGCATTCCAGGCACATCTGGGCGGCATAGATGCGCACCTCGGTGTCGGCCGGCTGCAACTGCAGCGATGCCAGCAACAGCTCCTTCGCCCTGACGACCCGCTTGGATTCGACGTGCAGGAAACCCAGGTTGGCGAGGCCCTGGGGGTCGGCGGGTCGCAAGCGCAGCGCCCGCATGTAGGCGTCCTCGGCCTCGCCAAGGCGGCCGTCGGCCCGCAACGCGGTACCCAAATTCCCCCAGAACGAGGCTTCCCCGCCATGCTGGTTCACCAAGGCCCGGAAGATTACGGCCGCCTCCGCCGGTTGATGCTGATGCAACAGGCTGAGCCCCAGCACGTTCGCGGCCAACGCGTCATCCGGCCGCACCGCCAGCCGGGCACGCGCCAGCCGTTCCGCGTCCCCCAACCGGCCTTGCTCGAAGGCGAGCACGGCATCGTTCGTCGAGGGGGCGGAAGATTCGCGGCTGGTCTCGGGCATACGGGCTTTCAGGTGGTGGCCCACGGCGGCAGCCGGAACCAAATGCGAAAAAAAGCCGCGCGGCTCACGCCGCGCGGCTGGAGTTTACTGCAACGTAACCGCGAGATCAGAACTTGATCGTCGCCTTGGCCCAGTAGAAGCGGCCCACCGTATCGTAGGTGTTCACGTCGGTGTTGGCGTTGATCACGCTGGTCTGGTAGAACAGCGGCGGCTGCTTGTCGAACACGTTGTCCACGCCGACGCTGATGTGGGTGTTGATCGGCTGGATCGTGTAACCGACCTGCAGATAGTTGTAGACGATCTGAGGGATCCTCAGCGTGTAGGCCGCGAAGGCGCCGTCTGCGGTCTCGTTCTGCGAGGGATCCTTGCTGCCGACCGTCTCGCTGCCGATGTACTGCATCCGCCACGACGCATCCCACGGACCGATGTCCCAGTTCAGGAAGGCCGTCCCACGGACCCGCGGGAAGGAGCCGAAGCCCTTGTAGAAGTGGCCAGCCAAGTGGAAGGTTTCCGCGCCCGCCACGCCCGGTGCCGAGTTGTTGTCGTACTGGGCAAGATAAGTGCCTTCCATGCCCAGCGTGAACTGGCCCGGCAACCACGCCATCTGCGGGATGCGGTATTGCCCCGACACGTCCACGCCGCGGGTATCGAAACGTCCGATGTTGACCGTCGGCTGCGAGATGAAGTCGATCTGGCCGTTGGCGCGGCGATGGATGAAGGAGCAGAACGGACTGCTGTTGTTGCTGAAGCAGATGTTCGCGGCGGTCTGGGCGTCGATCGTCGTGATGGCGTTGTTCAGGTAAAGGCGCCAGACGTCCGCGCTGAGCGACAGGCCGGGAACGAAGTGCGGCGAATACACCGCGCCGAAATCGAACGAGCGACCGAATTCCGGCTGCAGCGGGTAACCCGCGAACACCGAACCCGAGACGATGCCGGTGGTCTGCGAAAGGCCGCTTTGCAGATCCTGGAACGTGGCATTCGGACCGACGTTCTGGCAAGCAGCCGAGTGCGCCGCCAGATCCGCCGCGCTCAGGTTGATGCAGGGGTCGAGGAACGGCGGGGCGTTGCCGCCGGGTCCGCCGAACAAGTTGCCGATGGTCGGGGCCCGGAACACGTCCTGCACGGTGCCGCGCAGCAGCAAGTCGTCGATCGGGCGGTACTCCACCGACAATTTGTAGTTGGAGGTGCTGCCGGCAAGCGAGTACTTCGAATACCGGCCGCCAAGCGTGACGTTCAACATGCGCACGAACGGGAGGTCCTTGAGGACCGGGATGAACAGTTCCGCGTACGCTTCCTTGACGTTGTAGCCGCCCTGCAGGCTCGAACCGCAGGCCGATTGTGGTGCCGAGCAGGTGTTGGTCGCCGGATCGAGCTGGGCCAGGTAGTCGATCACGCTGTGGGTGTACAGCTTGCGGTAATCCACCCCGACTGCCAACTGGGCGTCGCCCGCAGGCAGGCTGAACGCGGTGCCGTTGGCGCCGACGGCGTAGCTGCGGAAGACTGTCACCGAGTTCGAGAACAGGTCGGCGAGGAACTTCTGCTGGAGCGCGACCTGGGCCGGATCGGTCACGTCAAAGATGTTAAGCGGGGTGCAGCCCGCGATCGCGCTGGTGGGGTCGCCCGGGGTGCTCACGCAGGTCGGCACGCCATTAACCAGCATCGACGGACCTACCGCCTGCTTGAACTGGTTGTTGTAGATCAGGTCGCCGAACGTCTGGGCAAGGGTGCTGACGTGGCCGTAATTGTAGTTGGCGTCCCACTGCCAGCTGGTCTGGCCGATGCTGCCGCGCAGGCCGATGATGCCCTGATCGGTCTTGGTGCTGTAGTGCGACGCACGCTGCCCGTCGCCAACCCAGCGGGTCAGGAACTGGTACGTCTCCATCTGGGTCGTGGGGGTGCCTGTCTTGCTCGCGGCCTGATAGGTCGCATTGTTCTGCGGTGGCCCAAAATCTATCCCAAACGGGTTGTACATGCTGTCCTTCGAAATCGTGACACCGTCGTTGAGCGCATCGAACGGCAGTGGCGCGATCGCGGAGGCCGAGCTGCTGGAGGTGTGGAACACGTCCATGTAGGCCTGGACGTTGTCGGTCAACTGGTAGTCGCCGCGGAAGAACGCGTTGGTGCGCTCCTGCGGCGTCATGATCAGGTTCAGCATCTGGTAGTTGTACGAGTCGGTGGCGCCGCTGTAGCAGCGGTAATCGGCCAGCGACTGTCCGGTGCCGCCGCCCGGGCCTTTGCGGGTCACGCTGCTGCAACTGGCCAGGGGATCGGTGCCCGGGATCTTGGGGGCGCTGAAGGTCGTCTTGACGCCGGGACCCGTCGGGTCCGCAGGATCGAACACATTGGCGCTAGTCTTCGTATACGCGCGTCCGAATGGATTGCGGCTGGAACCGAAGGAGTAGACGTTGCCGTAGTACAGGTACATCGCGTTCTTGGCGTAGTCGCGAACGGCCGACGAGATGCCGTCGAACTTGTTGTAGTCCACGCCGGCCAGGATGCTGCCCTTGTCGGAGGTCTGGCCGAAGATGAAGCTCGCACCTTCGCGCGCACCGTCGTCGCGGTCCGAAATCCCGTAGTTCAGGCCGAACTGGGCACCCTGGTAGTTCTTCTTCAGGATGAAGTTGATGACGCCGCCGATGGCGTCCGAACCGTAGGTCACGGCGCCGCCGTCGGTCAGGACTTCGACGCGCTCGATGAGGTCCGCCGGAATGATGTTGAGGTCGTTGTTGGCAACGCGATGACCGTCCACCAGAACCAGGGTGCGGCTCGTACCGAGACCGCGCAGGTTGGCAAAGGTGCCGCCGGTGCCGCCACCGTTGTTGACGCGGGTGTTCTGGGGCGAACCCGTGACAGCAGGCAACTGCTGAATCAGGTCGCCAACCGTCACCGCGCCGCTCTGCTGGATCTGCTGACTGGTGACCGTGACCACTGGATTGGCCGTCTCCAGGTCCACGCGGCGGATGTGCGAACCCGTGACCACGATGGTCTGCAGGGTTTGCGGTTGCTGCTGGTCGTTCTGCGCCGGGGTTGCGTTCTGCGCAAAGGCAGTACCCGCAACGCCCACGGCAGCGACGGCACCCAGCGAAAGGGCCGTCTGCACGGCCTTGGACAGCTCACTGCGGTCGAGTCTCATTGCACTCTCCAAACGTCTGTTGATTGTGAAACAGTTTCGGGAAAGGTCCCGTCAGAAGCGCCGACGAGACCTCCTAGGAACCCTCGGCAAGCCGCATGCTAACAACTTTCTAACCCGTTGGGAATCCCCGCATCACATGGATTCCCTGAACCGTATGCCCGCGCGCGCCAGGTGAACGGAGGTTATGCGATCCACGGACTCCCTCTTTCCGCGTCGATGGATCTTCCGGCCCTCTCGACCTCAGGCCGATATTGGGATCCTACCGCAATGCGTAAAAAGCACGTTAAGGGATCCACGCGCGGTCAGGGGAGATTCAGGTCGGGGCACCCCGCCCGCAAGCCAAGAAGCTACAGGAATACGCTGCCGAGGACATTGGCCCGATGGCAATCGCGGGATGCCCGGGAAGAACCAACCCACGCTCCGCCTCGACGAGAAAAGACGGGGTCCGGTTACCGATCCTTCCGGTTACAGATCCTGGTGATACTGCACGTACGGTACGCGCCCCTGGTCGGGCGCGGCGACACCCGGGCCGAACAGCAGCGGCGCGCGGCCGGACGTCCATACGTTCTGGGCACCGAAGTTCAGTTCGCCGCGCCACGGCAGGCGAACGCTGATGCCGAGGTCGATGCCACTCCAGCGCTGGCTCTGGTCCAGCGCCGCCCCCGGCAGATTGGGCTCCAGCACATGACCGACGATGGCGCCGCGGACCGGACCATGCTGGATCCCGAGGCTCAACGTGGTCTGGTCAAGCGTATCGTCACCGGTCGCAAGACCCGCACCCGGGAGGAACCGCACACGGCCGAGACTGGCGCCGAGCTTCACGCTGGTATCCGGCGCCACATCCAGCTGTCCGCGCGCGCTGATGCTGGTCGCGGTGCTGTTGCGGAACCATAGCGGTGCCGCGACGTCGGCGCCGCCCTCGGCAGGCAGCACCCGCGGCAACAGCGTCCGGCTGGAGACGTTCGCCGGTGCCCCGCTGGCGCTTTGCGACTGCCCGACCGAGAGGTCGAGGCTGACCCCGTGGCCGGCGAAGCCCGCGCCGATCTCCCCACGCTGCAGCCCATCCGCCGCAAAGCCACCGATGCCGAGACAGGCCGGATCGGGGCTCGTGCCGGGAAAAGCGTTCGCGCAGCCCGAAAGCAGCGGCGCCCAGCGGGTTTCGCTGACGTTTGCGTGCGCAGTAAGGCCGGGCTTGGTAGTGAGACTCAGCCCGGCGCCCGCGGAATGCGTCTGGCCATCGAGCGAAACCGCCGGCGCCGCCGACACGGTCCGTCCCGCGTGCCCGCTGGCCGACAGCGACACCGTGGTGTCCTTGTCGTGCCAGACCGGGGTGCCCGGGTTGCCTTTCTTGGCCTGCGCCGCGTGCACCGGCGGAATCACCGGCATCGGCGTCGGCGGCGTCTGGCCGAGCGCCCACAACGGCAGGGCAAGGCCCAAGCCGGCGAGCGCACTACTGGCGAACAGTCGACGCATAACCTTCCGAAACGAAAGCAATTCCGCGGCCCGCTCCGGGGCCCCACCAAGACGACACCGGATTCCACCGTCTTTGGGTGTGATTGTACCTCAGGAAATTACGTTTTGCTAACAAATTGCTGGACTCACCGGTGCGGCATTCCGTTCCGCCGTCCGCGCGAAACGTCCCCGATTGCCGGGAGCGCGACCTGCTCCACAGGAATTCGCCACTTGCGCGCCTTTTGCGAGGCCGTCGGGGTTACACTCTCGGCCAAGCAGGGGTTGGACCATTCATGGCAGGCGACGTTCACCATCTGGCCGTTTCCGACGGCGAGCCGCCCACCGCATCGGTCTTGTTGCAGGCCAGCAGCCAACTGTGGGTGGCCACCGGCATGGCGGGCATCGAGGCAGCGGCACGCCTGCTGCTGGATGCCCTGTCCCCGGGATCCCGCATCCATCGCCAGCCCGACGATGGTGCGGCGGCGTCGGGCGCGGGGCGATCGCTGCGCGTTCCGCTGCCCGACCGCCAGATCCTGGTGATCGAGGCGGCGGCCGACGACAGGCGCGACCCGGCCTTGTTCGATGCCGCGGCGGAAATGATCCGCGCCCGCGTCGAGGCATTCGGCAAGCAGGCGTCGCTCGCGGAATCGGTCGAGCAGCTCGGCCGCGCCGAACGCCTGCAACGCGCGCTGTACGCGATCGCCGACCAGGCCAGCGCCGCCAACGCCGACATCACGACGATGTTCCAGGCGTTGCACCAGATCGTCGGCACGCTGATGTACGCGCAGAACTTCTACATCGCGCTCTACGACGCGCGCATGGACAACGTGCGCTTTCCCTACTACGCCGACACGGTCGATCCCAATCCGCCGCTGCCGGCGACCGACTTCCCGATGAGCGAGATCCTGCACGGGCCGACCTGGTACGTGATCCGCGACGGCAAGCCGCTGATGGGGTCGCTGCCTTCGATCGGGCAGCAGGTCGAGGGTCCGTTCCGCGGCATCGGTGCCGAGTGCGTGGACTGGCTGGGCGTGCCGTTGATGCACGGCGAGGAAGTGGTCGGCTGCGTGGTGGTGCAAAGCTACGACGAGACGCAACACTACGACGAGCAGGACAAGACCCTGCTGATCTACGTGGCGCAGCACATCCAGACCGCCCTCGAACGACGCATGGCGCACGCCGAACTGGAAGGCCGGGTCGCCGAACGCACCGAGGCCCTGCGCGAAGCCAACCGCGTGCTGCAGCAGCAGGTGCTGGAGCGCCAGCGCGGCGAGCGCTTGCAGGCAGCGCTGTTCCGGATCGCCGAGCTGGCCAGCACCACCGACAGCATCGACAATTTCTACGCGGCCGTGCACCGGGTGGTGGGCGGCCTGCTCTACGCGCGCAATTTCTACATCGCGCTGCTGTCGGAAGACAGCAAGGAATTGACCTTCCCGTACGCGGTGGACGAGCGCGACCGCAAGATCCAGGCGCGCAAACTCGCCAACGGTCTGACCGAATACGTCCTGCGCCACGGCACCGCCCTGCTCGCGAATGCACCGGACATCGCCGGCCTGCGCGCCAGCGGCGAGGTGGCACAGCAGGGACCGGACTCCGTGTGCTGGCTCGGGGTGCCGCTCGTCTGCGCGGACCATACGGTCGGCGCGCTGGCGGTGCAGAGCTATTCGCCCGAGCACCACTACACGCTGCGCGACCAGGAGCTCTTGACTTTCGTCTCCTACCACATCGCCAACGCGCTCGAACGGGTGCAGGCCAGCGAATCATTGAAACGTGCCTATGCAAACCTCGAACAGCGGGTCGGCGAACGTACCCGTGCGTTGGCGCTCGCCAACCGCGACCTGCGCGCGCAGATCGCCGAACGCGAGCGCATCGAGGCGCGCCTCAAGTACGAGACCCTGCACGATTCGCTGACCGGCCTGCCCAACCGCGGCCTGCTGATGCAGAGGCTGGAGCAAGCGCTGGAACGGTTCCATGCCGATCCGTCCAAGGGCTTCGCGGTGCTGTTCATGGACCTCGACCGCTTCAAGGTCATCAACGATTCGGTCGGCCATTTGATCGGCGACGACCTGTTGTTCCAGGCCGGCGGACGGATCCGCGCGTGCGTGAAGTCGGAGGACGTGGTCGCGCGCCTGGGCGGCGACGAATTCGGCGTGCTGCTCGAAGGCATCACCGATACCGAGCGGGCCAGCCGCATCGCCAAGCGGATCATCGACGACCTCAATGCGCCGTTCCGCCTGGCTGCCAAGGAACTGTTCACCTCCACCTCGATCGGCATCACGCTGGCCACCGCCCATTACCGGCACCCGGAGGAATTGCTGCGGGATGCCGACTCGGCGATGTACCGGGCCAAGGCCGACGGCCGCCACCGCTATGCGGTGTTCGACGAAGGGCTCCGGCGCCAGGCCGTGTCGCTGATGGAAGTCGAAAACGACCTGCGCCGCAGCTTGACGCGCGGCGAGTTCGTACCCTACTACCAGCCGATCGTCGATCTGGCGGACGGCTCGGTGCTCGGCTATGAGGCCCTGATGCGCTGGCGCCACCCCGAGAACGGGTTGCTGCTGCCGGCCGCGTTCCTCGGAGTCGCCGAGGACACCGGGGCTTCGGAGACGATCGACTGGCAGATCTTCCAGCAGGTTTGCCGGGACGCCAACTCGCTGGCGGGAGGCGACGGCGTCTTCCTCAGCATCAATCTTTCCCCGCGCCACTTCCGCAATCCGGAACTCGACCGCCGACTGCTCCGGCTGCTCTCGGACCACGATGTGTCGCCGCTGCGCATCCGCGTCGAGGTCACCGAGCGCGCCATGCTCGAAAACCCGCCCGAAGCCAAGCGGATCCTGCAGACACTGCGCGGCGCCGGCATCGGCATCGCGCTGGACGATTTCGGTACCGGCTATTCGTCGCTGTCGTACCTGCACCAGTATCCGGTGCAGGCGATCAAGATCGACCGT
>JAICJG010000078.1 GCA_025928585.1 Rhodanobacteraceae bacterium | reverse complement strand
TGATCCTGGCCGCCAACAGGCGTGCGTAGGGCACCCCCTACACTATCTCGCGGCGTGAGCCTATAGCTGCATGCGTGGTGAGCCAGGATCATCGCGCTCGGCACAGCGTGTCCGGGCGCGCCGGCTCAGATGCAAAGCGACGTGGTGGCCATCTCTGATGGTCCAGTTCTCTCCCGACGCGCGCTAGCAATAGACGCCGACACGCATCCTGCATTGGCGATCCCGCGGAAGGCGTCACCGGGACCTACTCCGGCGCATCGGAGAATGGCGCGTGGCCGCTTCAGCTCCCGCAGTTTGATTTCAACGCGAGCTGCCAGTCCGCCGGCGGGGATGTCGCGGAATGCTTAGGTGCCGAGCGAGCCGCACGTGCCTGGCTTGCGCATCACACGACAACCGTGCAGGTTGCGGGTGACTGCAGCACCTTCGCCCAAGAAACCCCGTCGTACACGGTGCCGGCAGTCCGACTCGAACGGACGACCTACTGATTACAAATCAGTTGCTCTACCAACTGAGCTATGCCGGCAACGGGCGCAATCATCGCACGGCCGGAACGCCGGGATCAAAGCCGGCAGGCGACTTGGCTGCCACGGGCTGCGTTCAAAAGCAGTCGATCGATTTTGCCTGCAGGTCATTGCGGCCAGGCAGCCATGTGGTCCAGTCGAAAGCCTCTCGCGGCGGCACCGCATAGTCCAGCCAGTAGGCGGCGGCCGTGTCGACCCGCTGCTCGACCTTGGCCGGAAAGCCCGCCTTCTGCACCATCGCGAGGCGCCGATCCGCGTTGGCCTGGTCGTTGAACAGGCCGAGCGAGATGGTGTTTTGCGTATCGCCCGCCGTCACCACGTAGTAATCGCGGATGCCCTTGGCCGCGAGCTGGCGTGCATCTTCGAGCGCCGCTTCACGGGTCGCGGCTTGCGGCAGGTACACCCAGTAGCCATGCGAATGATTCACCTGCTCTTCGCGATACTGGATACGAGCCACGTGCGGCGAGAGACTTTGCATCGCTGCGCGCATGTCGGCCGCGGTCATGAACGGACCCAGGGTCGTGCACGCATCCCGGGGCGGAGGCGAGGGCGAGGCCGCGACCGACGTTCCGGCCGCGGCCGCAACGGGCGGCTGGGCGGACCCGGCCGGGCCCGGGGCCGCAGGTTGTGCGGAAGCCGCCGTGGCTGCGGCAGACGCCGATGCGGAATTTGCCGCGGCCGTCCCTGGCGCTTTCCTCGGTGCCTCCGACCACAGCCGGAGCTCCGGCACGCCGGGATCGCTCGGCGGCGGGAATGCGCGCGCGGGCGCGCGCCCGAACCACCACCAGGCGCCCGCTCCGAGATTCAACGCCACCAGCAGCAAAAACAGCAAGCGAACGAACATCATGGGTCCGGGTTCGGGAACGCGGGGATTCTAAATCCCATGGGAGGAACCGTTGCCGCGCAATGATAGTCAGGCCGGCACCCGTTCCGGACTTCGCGGATACCGGGCGGTCCGTCTTCCGCACAATGACGCGCCATTCAGGGACGCTCGCCATACAGCGCCAGCCCGTGCAGCACCGCGTGTTCCAATCGTTCGACGCGGGTGCCATCGCGCGCCAGCCAGTCCGCGAGCGGCTCCGACCACCCGCCGTGCAGCCAGACCGACGCCGAACCGAGCGCGGCGCGCTGGCGGGTCACAAACCACTCGACCAGTGCGCCCGCCGCCGCCCAGCAACCCGCCTGCAACGCCATGGCCGTGTCGTCACCATCGGCCCCGGCGAACGCCTCGGGGTTGCTGTCGGCGATGGCGGTGCCCGCGCGCAGGGCGTCCAGCATCCCCGCGGCCGATGGCGCGATCAGACCCGGGAGCTGTTGGCCCTCGGGCGCGATCGCGTCCAGCGTGAGCGCGGTGCCGCACCCGACCACGATCGCCGCTTCGCTCGTGCGCGCGCGCACGGCGGCCATGGCGAGGAAACGATCCATGCCCAGGCGCTCGGGCTTCGCATAGCGGTTGCGGATGCCGCACGCTGTGCGCGGCGAGCGCAACCACCGGATGTCGAGCGACGAGTCGCCCGGTAGCAGCTCCCGAATCCGATCCGCGGCTGCGGCGGGTGCGACCGACGCAATCAGGATGCGCTCCGGCCGCGGCCACGCCTGGACGAGGTTGCGCAGCGAGACCACGAAATCGGGCTGCGACCACTCGAGCGCGGTGATGTCGGCCGGCAGGCCGTCCTCGAGGCGCGCCAGCTTGGCGCGCGAGTTGCCGAGGTCCAGCAGCCAGGTTTCGCGCGTACTCACGCCGGCCTCACGCTGATTTCGCCGCTGTCGATCGCACGGATGCCCTCCGGCGTTCGCACCGCCAGCGCGCCGCGCGCGTCCACGCCTTCGGCGATTCCTTCGAACCCCCCGCGCGGGTCCAGGACGCGGATCCGCCGTCCGGCCAACACGTCGCGCGCCGCCCATGCTTGGGCGCACGCGGAGAACCCGCGGGCATCGAATGCATCCAGCGCATCGACCAGACACGCCACGAGAGCCGACGCCAATTCGTTGCGCGAAGGTACGACACCATTGCATAACGCCGCGAGGTCGGTGCATGTCCGGTCGAGGCCCTGGCGCATCGCGACGGGCAGGTCCACATTGATCCCGATGCCGATGACTGCGTGGCACGGGCCCATGAATTCGCCGCCGAGTTCGACCAGGATGCCGCCGAGCTTGGCGTCGCCGTACACGAGATCGTTCGGCCACTTGAGGCCGATGTCGCGGATCCCGCGGTCTTCGAGTGCGCGCGCGGCTGCGAGCCCGACGGCGAGCGACAAACCCGACAGCGCGGCGTAGCCGCCGGCGAACCGCTTCAGGCAGGAGAATTGGAGGTTCCTCGCCGGCGGCGACAGCCATTGCCGCCCGCGCCGGCCGCGCCCGGCTTCCTGCCAGTCGGCGAACACGAAGGAGAGGTCCGGCAATTCCGCCGCCCGCCGCGCGATTTCACTGGACGTCGAATCGAGGCGCCAGTGGTTTTCGATTGCCCCGAGGCGGCGCCGGAGCGCCTCCGGAACCCCGCGGCGAACCCGTTCGACGTCCAGGATCTCCAGCGGACGCGCGAGCCGATAGCCGTGCGCGTCCGACACGATCTCGAGGCCATGCCGCCGCAAGGTGTCGATCTGCTTCCAGACCGCCGCCCGCGAAACCGCAAGCCGCCGGGCCAGCTCCGGTCCCGCCAACGCCGCTCCGGAACCGAGCAGGCGCAGTGCCGGCGGCATGCCCGCGGGCGCGGCGTGCGGCGCCCCGATGCCGGCTGGCAGGGGCGGCATGGATGTGTCAAGATGGCTGTTCGACATGCGCTTTCCGGGGGCAGTCATGAAACACCTGTCGTGGTGCATGACGGTGTTGGTACTGGGGACGATGCCGCTCACTGCGGCGGCGTTCGATTATGGCTCGAATCGCCCGCTGCTGGCCGCCGAGAACGGCGCGCCGCAGTTGCCGGGCGCGCAGTTGCACGCCTCCTCGATGGATACGATGCCCAAACCCGACGTGGCGGCAGTCGACAGCGGCGAGGGCGCCGAGGCCGCGCCTGCGTCGCCGCGGGTCGCACCGCCGCAGTCGCCCGGCGTGACACGCTCCGTCCCGGCGACCTCGGCGAGCATCAAGCCACGCAGCAGCCGGATTGCCACGCCCGCGACGGCACCGACGCCGGCCTCGTGGCAGTCGTTGCTTCCCGGTTCCATCCAGTAACCGGGGCCACGCTCAGGTATCGGTGAGACGCACGCGGAAGCAGGCCCCGCCCAGCTCGGTGGAGCGATCCACCTGCAGCGTGCCGCGGTAGGAACGTACGATGTCCTCGACGATCGCGAGGCCGATGCCGTGGCCCTGCACGCGTTCGTCGCCACGCACGCCGCGCTGCAGGACCCGCTCCAGGTATTCCGCCGGGATGCCGGGACCGTCGTCCTCCACCCGGATTTCCAGTCCAAGCCGCCAGGCCCGCGGATTCCCGGGCGCGACCTTCTTCATGCTCAGCAGGACCCGGTGGTTGGCCCACTTGAACGCGTTCTCCAGCAGGTTGCCCAGCAATTCGAGCAGGTCGCCTTCCTCGCCGAAGAAGTTGGCGCCCTCGTCGATGTCGAATTCGCACAGGATGTTCTTGGCGGCGTACACCCGCTCGAGGCTGCGCACCACCGCTTCGGCGTGGTGCTGGACCGGCACCGGCGTGGCGAAGGTCGAATGCCCTGACATCTTCGCGCGCGCGAGCTGGTAGGCGACGATCTGGTCCATCTGCTGCACCTGCGCCAGCAGATCGTGGCGGACGTCGTTCGTGCCGTCGCCGGACTCCAGCCGCGAACGCGCGACCGCCAGCGGCGTTTTCAGGCTGTGCGCGAGATCGTCGAGCGTATTGCGGTAGCGCTTCAGGTGCTCACGCTCGCTTTCGATGAAGCGGTTCAGCCCGTGGGTGAGCACCGCGACCTCGCGCGGATACGGACCGCTGAGGCGGTCGGCGCTGCCGCGTTCGATCTTGGCGAGGTCCCGCGCCACCCGGCGCAGCGGCGAGAAACTCCAGCGCAACAGGATCTGCTGCAGGACCAGCAGCGCGAGCCCCAGCGCGCCCAGCCAGCCGAACAGCGTGCGCCGGTAGGCGGCAAGGCCGGTCTGGTACAGCGCTTCGTTTTCGGCGATGTAGATCGTCAGCCGGTAGCGCTGGTGGTTCGGCAGAACCCATTCGACGCCCTGACTGAGGACATACATCGCGCCGGCCGATGTGCCCACCGGACCGGTGAAACGCGTAACGCCGGCCGGCAGCAACTCGTGGAAGGGCAGGTCGCGACCCAGCGCCGAGGGCGCTTCCCAGGGCAGCCCGTCCTGCGGCACGATCACCGCGTACAACCCGGAGCCCGGGCGCAGGAAATCCGAATTGGGCGGTGGCGTGTCGGGGGGGATCATGCGGTCGGAGCGCGCGCTGACGTCCACCCCCGCGAGATAGGCGTACGCGTAGCTCTGCAGCCGGCCGCGCAGGCCGGCCAGCGCCGCATGCGCGTACGCGCGGTCCAGCGCGAAGCCGGTGATGCCGAGAAAGCCGATCAGCACCAGCAGCGTGGCGATCGTCGAGCGCGAAACCAGCGACAGCGGTCTGCGCGAAGTGCCGTCCCCGGAAGCCATGCCGACTGCATCCTTGTGCGGCCACGCCCGGCCGATCGCCGTGATGATCGCCATAGGCAACATGCGTGGGCAATCCGGACCCGGTGCAGATGCGGCTTACTCGGCGACCGTCTCGTCGCGCGGGATCGCGAAGCGGTAGCCGCGCCCCCGCACGGTCTCGATCGGCCTCAGGCTGGCCTCGGGGTCGAGCTTGCGGCGCAGCCTTCCGATGAACACCTCCAGCACGTTGGAATCGCGATCGAAGTCCTGCTGGTAGATGTGCTCGGTCAGGTCCGCCTTCGAAACCAGTTCGCCGGCGTGCAGCATCAAGAACTCCAGCACCTTGTATTCATAGCTGGTGAGGTCGGTCGGCTTGCCGTCGACGGTGACCGTCTGCGCGGTGGTGTCGAGCCGCACCGGCCCGCACGACAGCACCGGCTTGGACCAGCCCGATGCACGCCGCACCAGCGCATTGATCCGCGCCAGCAGTTCCTCGACATGGAACGGCTTGACGAGGTAATCGTCCGCGCCGAATTTCAACCCTTCGACCTTGTCCTGCCACGACGATCGGGCCGTCAGGATCAGGATCGGGTAGCTGTGGCCTTCCTTGCGCAGGATTTCCACGAGTTCCATCCCGGAGAGCTTCGGCAGCCCGAGATCGACGATCGCGAGGTCGAACGGCACTTCGCGCCCCAGGTAGAGGCCCTCCTCGCCGTCGGCCGCGGCGTCCACCGCGAAGCCGTCGCGTTTGAGGCGCGCGGCGAGCGTCTCGCGCAGCGGCGCCTCGTCTTCCACCAAAAGGATACGCATCAGTGCCCTCCTTGATCAGAATCGGATGGGTCCGGCCCGTTCGGCGACCGCGGCTTCGAGCGCAATTGCATCACCCGGACCTGCCCCTGCGGAGTCAGGACCTTGATCCGGTAGACCTTGGCCTGGCCATGCTGGAACGTGTCAGCCGCAAGGATATGTCCACCGGTCCGGTGCTGCACCTGCTTGACCGCCTGCTCCAGACTCGCCGGCCTGGGGGGCGACGCCGGCGTCTGGGGGGGCGGCGGCTTGCGCGCGAGCGCCGTCGCGGCGCACAGCCAGACGGCGCCCGCCAGCACCATTCGAATTGCGCGGAGTTTCATGGCCACTCATGCGAAGAGGAAATTCTTCGCATGATCATGCGGTGACGCATTGAATTCGTGCTGAACACGGTTTGCGGGGCGTCAGGGAGCGCAGCCGCGGCCGGTTTCATGCCGCCTTGCCGACGCAAGCGGCACCAAGGTCCCGCAGTGCGGCCTCGACGGCGCCCCAGCCCGCCCCGGCGCTGCGCGCGCATTCCGAAAGCGTCCGGCGGAACGCCTTGCCACCCGGCTGGCCATGGTAGAGGCCAAGGATGTGCCGCGTGATCGACGCCAGCCGCACCCCGCGCGCGCATTGGGATTCCGCGTACGGAGCCAGGCGCCGCAGCACGGTTTCGCGTGCCGGCGGCGACCCGCCGAACAGCGCCGCGTCGATTCCCGCCAACGCATAGGGGTCGTGGTACGCCAGCCGGCCCAGCATCACGCCGTCGACATGGCGCAGGTGCTCATCTGCCGCGGCCGCCCCGTCGATACCGCCATTGATCACCACCGTGAGCCCCGGAATTTCCCGCTTCAACCGATACACACGCGGATAATTGAGCGGCGGGACATTGCGATTCTCCTTCGGCGACAGGCCCTGGAGCCATGCCTTGCGGGCATGCACGATCAGGACCCTCACGCCGGCCTCGGACATGCACTTTGCGAATTCGCACAGGTCTGCATCCTCATCCTGGTCGTCGACCCCGATCCGGCACTTGACCGTTACCGGCACCGCGACCGCTTCCCGCATCGCGCGCACGCAGTCGGCGACCAGTCCCGGTTCGCGCATCAGGCAGGCCCCGAAGCGGCCGGATTGCACCCGATCCGAAGGACAGCCGACGTTGAGGTTGATCTCGTCGTAGCCGGCCTGCTCACCGAAACGCGCAGCCGCGGCCAACTCGACCGGATCCGCGCCGCCCAGTTGCAACGCCACCGGGTGTTCGCCGGCATGGTGTTCGAGCAGGTGGCCGCGCTGGCCGCGCACCAGCGCGGCCGAGGTGACCATCTCCGTATAGAGGCGCGCGTGCGGGCTCAGCAGTCGATGGAAATAGCGGCAGTGCCGGTCCGTCCAGTCCATCATGGGCGCGACGCACAGGCGCCAGGCATTCGCGGATTGCAGATCCATCGGTACATGATAGGGAGATCATGCGCTTCGCGAACCGCCGGGGCCTGGCTGGCCGTTTCCGGGTCGGACGGTTCGGGAATCCACGCTGGCCACCGGCGCTGCTCGCGCAACAACCATGGACGATCGCGAAGAGGTCGGGCGCTTCGCGAAAAGTCCGGCCAGGGGATGGCCGTTCCGGACGCTCCCGCCCGCGACGTTTGCATTGCCCGCACAACCGGAGAAGCAGCGATTACGGATGATCGCAAAAATATGCCGAATGCTTAACGAACGGTCGCCTAGACTCGCGCCTCCCGTTCGAGCAAGCCGATGAGACCGCGCGGCCCGATCTGCCTGATTCCCTTGCTCGCGCTGCTGCTCGCCGCATGCCACCGGCCACCCGCGCCGAACAGCGCGATGCCACCTGCGCCGACGTCCCCGGCGGACACTTCGACGACTGTCATCGCCGCCCCTCCGACAAGGGCCGGCAGCGCCGCGCTTCCGGGCGACCACGCCGTCACCCGGCACTACAAGATCTCCATCACGCTGCCGACCCTGCCGGCCGACGAGCAGCCGCTCGCCGATGCCCTGCGCACCACCGCGAACAATGCCAAGCGGGCGTTCCTGGAGGCTTTGCCCGATCCGAAGCAGTTTCCGGAATTCGCCGACCGCCGCTCCGAACTGTTGCTGAAGTTCCGGGTCGCCGCGAATACCCGGCCGTTCACCAGCGTGCGTGAAACCGGCATGCAGGACACCGGCGGGGCCCACCCCCTTCCGGTCGAGGCGGCGTTCGTGTTCGACCGCCACGCCCGCAAGCTGGTCACGCTGGACGACCTGTTCGCGGACCCTGATGCCGCCCGCCAGGCACTCGCGAATTTCGCCCACGCGACGCTGTTGCGACGGTTCCTCGCGGACGCGCCGAAGCCGGGCGACGGATCCTCGGCGGAATCGATCCGTGGCTGGAAATCGAACATGTTGCAGATGCTCGACAACGGCACCCAGCCGACCACAGTCAACTATTCGCTGTTCGTCGTGCGCCCGGGCGCAGGCGCGGACGCCCCGAGTCCCGGGATCACGCTGGTATTTCCGCCCTATCAGGTCGCGCCCTACGTGTACGGCACGCAGACGGTCGAAGTCCCTGCGGGGGTGTTCGCGAAGTTCCTGAAGCCGCGGTACCGGAGCGGTTTCGCGCCGGGTTGAGCACGGCCCGGTTCCGGCCCGTCCCGCGCCTTCGCTGCGCGTGCTAGCGTGTGCGAAAGTGACCGGGAAACCGCCATGTTGAAGCGAACCTTCGCCGCCTGTGCCGCCTTCGCGCTGTGCGTGCCCGTCGCCCTCGCGGCCCCGCCTTCGGCCTCAAGGCCTGTTCGAAACCCGCAGCCAGCGGCCACGCCGGCGCCCGCTTGGGTTGCCACCAGCAACGCCTACGCCCAGGTGCTGCTGAAGACGCTGGCCGAATTCAACCCGGAATTCGCCTCGCGCTTCGGTCTGCCCGGCTACGACACCAAGGTCATCGACCTGAAGCCAAACGTGGACCAGCGTTCACGCGCGGCCCTCGCCAAGGCCCGTGACACGCTGAAGGCGGACCTTGCCAAGACCCAAGACGCCAACGTGCGCGAAGACCTGGAGATCATGATCCATGCGGCCGACCGCTTCATCGAGAGCAGCAAGCTGCAGGACCGGTACCTGCTGCCCTACGCCGATATAGGACAAACCATCTTCCAGGGCGAGTTCGGGCTGTTGCAGGACCAGGTCGCGCCCGGGCGCCGACCGCACGCGCTGGCGCGCCTGCAGTGCTACGTCGGCATGGCGCCGGGCTGCACGCCCGTCACGAAGGAAGCGGAGGCGCTGTTCGAAGCCAAGGCCGGCAACCGGAAACTGCTGGGGCCGTACAAGGCCGAGGTCGAACAGAACCTCGCCAATACCCAGCGCTACGTCGATGGCGTGCGCAAGTTGTACGCGAAATACAAGATCGAGGGCGCCGGCCCCGCGCTGGACGCGCTGCAGAAGCAGTTGGACGCATACGACGCGTGGGTGAAATCCGCCGTGCTGCCGCGCGCGCGGACCGACGCGCGGCTGCCTGAAGCGATCTATGCCGACAATCTCAAGAACGTCGGCATCGATGTCCCCGCCAGGGAGCTGATCAGGCAGGCCGAGCAGTCCTTCATGGAAATCCAGGCGCAGATGGAAACCCTCGCGCCCTACGTCGCCAAGGCCGAAGGTTTCCGGCCAACCACCGATTACCGCGCGGTCATCAAGGACCTCAAGCAGCAGCAGCTCGACCGCAACAACATCGAGGCCTATTACCAGACGGTGATCGACAAGATCGAGGCGATCATCCGCGAGCATCACCTCGTCACGCTCCCCAGGCGCAAGATGATCATGCGCCTGGCATCCGAAGCCGAGAGCGCCTCGCAACCGGCGCCGCACATGGATCCGCCCCCGCTCATCAACAACCACGGCGAGCGCGGTGCGTTCGTGCTGCCGCTCGGCAACCCGCCATCCGGCAAGGGCAAGAACGAGGCCTACGACGACTTCACCTGCAAGGCCTGCGCGTGGACGCTGACCGCGCACGAGGGCCGCCCGGGTCATGAGCTGCAGTTCTCGGCCATGGTCGAGCACGGGGTTTCGCTCGCCCGCTCGCTGTTCGCCTTCAACAGCGTGAACGTGGAAGGCTGGGCGCTGTACGCCGAATGGATGATGGTGCCCTACGAACCCGCCGGCGGCCAGATGATCGCGCTGCAGCTGCGCCTGCTGCGGGCGGCGCGGGCGTTCCTCGACCCGATGTTGAACCTCGGCCTCATCACGCGCCAGCGCGCGCACGACATCCTGGTCGACGACGTCGGCATCTCCGAGGCGTTCGCCCGCGAGGAGCTCGACCGCTTCATGTTCCGCTCCCCGGGCCAGGCCACGGCGTATTTCTACGGCTACTCGCGCATCCTGCAGTTGCGCGCGCACACCGAGATCGCGCTGGGCGAGCGCTTCGACCTGCAGCAGTTCAACGACTTCATCCTGTCGCAGGGCCTGCTGCCGCCGGATCAACTCGCCGAAGCAGTGGACACCCGGTTGATCCCTGCGCACCAAGCGCACTGAGCTCGGTGCCGGAGGCGGGAGCCACCGCTCCCTTTGGCAGAGGACAGAACGGTCCGCAAATGCACGCGAGGAAAGGAACTCGTCGACCTGGCCAAACGCGACTCTTGGTCTATTCGCGTTTATTTGCGTTCATGGGCGCTCGGCAGCCCCGGCGACGTCGCAGCCGCTTTGCCGCATCAGGGCCTACCTGCTGATGGTGAACTTGCCGAAATCGACGCCCAGGTTCCAGCCCTTGCCGGTACCGCTCAACGCCAGCGACACGTTGCCCTTGGTCATCACGGTGCCGTGAGCGGAACTGGCCGCGCCCGCGTGGGCTTCGCCGACCGCGTAGGTTCCGAGAATCTCGTTGATGTCGTAGATGCCCGAGAACCTGCCGACGCCGTTGATGGCGGATTTTCCGAAGCTGAGGCCGCCACCCCGGCTGCGCAGGTGCACCTGCATGTGCTGCCCGTTGCTGCACCTTACTTGCCCGCTTCCATCGGCCTTCTTGTAGAACGCCGACCAGCCGTGCAGTTCAAAGGTCATCCGGCAGGTGATTTCATTGGCGGCGTGTGCGTTTCCAGCGTAGAGCAGGGGCGCGCCGGCGAGCAGCGCGACGAGGACGAGGATGGGTGCGCGTGACATGGGACGTCTCCTTCGGGTCGCCCGGGATGGGTCGTCCGCATTCTTGCGCGCCGCGCCGTCTCCGTCATGTGGCGCCGCCGCGATTGTTCAGGTTTCCCGGGCGGCCGTTCAGCTTTGCCGGATGCCCCTACAACTCATACCCGAACTGCGCCTTGAACTCGGCGGCAAACCCGGCAGGATCGAACCGGTGGTTCTGGGTGCCCGGCTGCGCGATCTTGAGCGCCCCCAGCAACGATGCCACCCGGCCAACGTTCGGCCAGTCGAGCCCTTGCAGGATTCCGTGGATCAGTCCCGCACGGTAGGCGTCGCCGCAACCGGTCGGGTCGACCACCTCGCGCGGCCTGGCCGCCGGAATCTGGTGGGACTTGCCGCCAGCGTGAATGGTCGACCCTTCGGCGCCATGGGTCACCACGTAGGCCTTGACCCGCTCGGCGATGGCCCGCTCCGACCAGCCGGTGCGTTCACTGAGCAGGCTCGCCTCGTAGCTGTTCACCGCGACAAAGTCCGCCTGTTCGATGAAGGCGCGGAATTCCTCACCCGAGAACAAAGGCAATGCCTGACCCGGATCGAAGATGAAGGGCGTGCCACTGGCCGCGAACTCGGCGGCATGCTGGAGCATGCCCTCGCGTCCGTCCGGCGCCACGACGCCGAGGGCGACCTCCGCGACCTCGTCGGTCCGGTTCAAGTGGCTGTCCATCATCGCGCCCGGATGGAAGGCGGTGATCTGGTTGTTGTCCTTGTCGGTGGTGATGAAGGCTTGCGCGGTGAACGTGTCCGGCACTTCCCGCACCCGCTCAAGGCAGATGCCGAGGCCTTCGAACCATTCCCGGTAGGGCCCGAAATCCTGGCCGACCGTCGCCATGGGGATCGGCTCTCCGCCGAGGAGCTTCAGGTTGTAGGCGATGTTGCCGGCGCAGCCGCCGAACTCGCGCCGCATCTGCGGGACCAGGAACGACACGTTCAGCATGTGCACCTTGTCCGGCAGGATGTGGTTCTTGAACTGGTCATCGAACACCATGATGGTGTCGTAGGCCATGGAGCCGCAGATCAGCGCAGCCGGCATCGGTGGGTTCCCTTTCGACGGACACAAGGGCGTGATCGTAACGGTTGCGCCGATCGGTTTCGAGCGCGACTGCCGCGCATCCTGCCAATGGCGCGCAGCCATGCGCGATTTTGACGATTCCGTCCTTGCACGGCACTCCTCGGCTGACTAGACTGGCGCGTTCTTTCCCACCTGCCTGGCGCTCAGGCCCGCACCCTGGCGGTTCGCGCATGTTCAAACTGTTCCGCGGCATCTTCTCCAACGACCTTTCGATCGACCTCGGTACCGCGAACACGCTGATCTACGTGCGCGACCAGGGCATCGTGCTGAACGAACCTTCGGTGGTCGCGATCCGCCAGGACCGCGGCGCGGGCGGGCCGCGCTCGGTGGCCGCGGTCGGCAACGAGGCCAAGCTGATGCTGGGCCGCACGCCCGGCAACATCGTCACGGTGCGGCCGATGAAGGACGGCGTGATCGCCGACTTCACCATGACCGAGGCGATGCTGCAGCACTTCATCAAGCAGGTGCACAAGA
>JAICJG010000032.1 GCA_025928585.1 Rhodanobacteraceae bacterium | reverse complement strand
GCCGCGCCGGTGCCGGTGCCGCCGCCCATGCCGCAGGTGATGAACACCATGTCGGCGCCATCCAGCACCTCGACGATGCGGTCGCGATCCTCGAGCGCCGCCTGGCGGCCAAGCTCCGGATTGGCGCCCGCGCCGAGGCCCTTGGTTACCGTTTCGCCGAGTTGCAGGGTGGTGCGTGCGCCGGAATTCTTCAGCGCCTGCGCGTCGGTGTTGGCGCAGATGAAGTCCACGCCATCGATTGTCGAATTGACCATGTGGCCCACGGCATTGCCGCCGCCGCCGCCCACGCCGATCACCTTGATCACCGCATTGGGTGCGAGTTTTTCCACCAGTTCGAACATTGCCCGTCCTCCGTACTGCCGTTGTCATGCTGCTGTCGTAATACCCTTCCGTTTCGGAAGGTGCGGCTCCTCGTGAGCCTGTGCGCCGCGGCGCCTCGCCGGTTCGCCTCTTCCCGAGGCACGACCCGGATTTCTAGAAATTGCGGCTGAGCCAGCCCTTCATCTTGCCGATCGCGCCAGCCACGCTGTCACCCACCGCGCCGCCCATCGGGCGTCCGCCGGCGGTCTCGCGCGAGCCGTGCAGCAGCAGCCCGACGCCGGCCGCGTGCGTCGGGGTCGCGATCACCTCCGTCGCGCCGGTGACGTGCTGCGGCACGCCGAGGCGCACCATCTTGTGGAACACCTCTTCGGCGAGATACAGCGCGCCCTCGATCCGGGCCCCGCCGCCGGTCAGCACGACGCCCGCGGCCAGCAGGTTCTCGTAGCCCGAGCGGCGCATTTCGTCCTGCACCATCTCGAAGATTTCCTCGTAGCGGGCCTGGATCGACTGGGCGAGAGCCTGCCGCTGCAGGCGCCGCGGCGGACGATCGCCCACGCTCGGCACCTGGATCGTTTCCTCTCCACGCGCCATCTGCGCCAGCGCGCAGCCGTACTTCACCTTGATTTCCTCGGCATGCGTGGTGGGTGTCTGCACGTACTGCGAAATGTCGGAGGTAACCTGGTCACCGCCGACCGGAAGCGATTTGGTGTAGCGGATCGAACCGTGGGTATAGATCGCGAGATCGGTGGTGCCGGCGCCGAGATCGACCACGCACACGCCGAGTTCGCGCTCGTCCTCCGTGAGTACCGCCTTGGATGCGGCGACCGCCGCCGGGACCAGGTCATCCACTGAAAGCCCGCAGCGCTGGATGCACTTGGTGAGGTTCTGCACCGCGGACGCGGCGCCGGTCACCAGGTGCACGCCGGCTTCCAGGCGCACGCCGCTCATCCCGATCGGGTGGCGGATGCCGTCCTGCCCGTCGATACGGTATTCCTGCGGTTCCTTGTAGAGCACCTTGCGGTCGGCCGGGATCGCCACCGCGCTCGCCGACTCCAATACCTGTTCCAGATCGCCCGCACCGACTTCACGGTCGCGGATCGGGGCCGCGCCACGCGAGTTGTGGGTCTCGAGGTGACTGCCGGAGATCGATGCGCACACCGAACGAATGTCGCAGCCGGCCATCTGCTCGGCTTCCTCGACCGCGCGCTGGATCGAGTGCACGTTGGAGTCGATCTCGACCACCACGCCCTTCTTCATCCCGCGCGAGGTGTGGCTGCCGAAGCCGATGACCTCCACCGGTTCGCCGGGCAGGTATTCGCCGACGATCGCGATCACCTTCGAAGTGCCGATGTCCAGGCCGACGACGAGGTTCTTGTCGCTCTTGCGATTCATGGGTCTAAACGTTTCCGTCAGCAACATGGGGAGCACCTTTGGTCGAATTCGGGGAAGCCGCGGGCGCGGCCGGCTCGGGCCAGCGCACCGCGAAACCGTTGCTGTAGCGCAGGTCGGCGTACACGAAGCCATCGCTGCGCCCGCGCATCAGCACGGGCAGCGCGGCGGCGAAGCGCGCCAGGTGCTGGTCAGGCCGCTCGTCGCCGACCACCACGCGGCCACCGTTGGAGAGCAGCAGCGTCCAGCTCCCGCGGGCGGACAGGTCCACCGCAGCCACCCGCAGGCTGTAGGGGGCGAAATCGGTTTCGGCGGTCCGGTAGAACGCCATCACGTCGGCCGCACGATCGTCGGGCGCGTTGAAGCGCGGCAGGCCGTGCACCACGCCGGCATCGGGAACCTTGAAGATGCGTCCGTCGCGGTCGAGCAGCGCCTGATCGCCCCAGTGCGCGACCGGCTGAATCTCGGTGACGGTGATGTCCAGCGCGTCGGGCCAGTGCTTGCTGACCTCGACCTGCCCCACCCAAGGCAACGCGGCGATCGCGTCGCGCACCTGGTCGAGCCGGATCGCGAAGAATCCGGCGTCGAGGCTCGGCGCCACCGCCGCGCGCACCTGCGCGGCGCTGACGTGGCGGAACGTCGCGTGCACCTGCAACTGGCGCACCGGCCAGCGGTCCGTGGCGAACCACCCTTCCAGCACGCCGACGACTGGCAGCGCGACCAGCGCGAGCGCGAGGATCCAGGCGGTGAAGCGAAGGCCGGCGGCGCCTTTCATGCGGGGCCTCCCTGCTCGCGGTCGAACGAGGTCTCCAGCACCCGCCAGCAGAGTTCCGCGTAGTCCATGCCGGCGGCGGCAGCGGCCTTCGGCACCAGCGAGTGCGAAGTCATGCCCGGGGCGGTGTTGACTTCCAGCAGCCAGTTGCGGCCCTGCGCGTCGCGCATCACGTCCACGCGGCCCCAGCCCGAACAGCCCAGCGCATCGAACGCGCGCAGCGCCAGCGCGCGCAAGCCCGCCTCGGGGGCGCCTTCCAGCCCGGGGCAGATGTATTGCGTGTCCTCGGCGATGTACTTGGCGTTGTAGTCGTAGTACTCGCCCTTCGGCACGATCCGGATGCTGGGCAACACCTCCCGGCCGAGGATCGCGACCGTGAATTCGTCGCCGCGGACCAGGGTTTCCATCATCAGTCCGCCGGGATAGCGCTGCGCCAGGGCGACCGCGCCATCGAGGTCCTTCTCCGCGAACACCCGCGACACGCCCACGCTCGAACCTTCATTCGCGGGTTTCACGATCAGCGGGTAGCCGACGACGCGCACGGCCTCGCGGATCGACGCCGGATCGGTACCGCGCGGCAACGGGATGAATGCGGGCGTCGGCAGCTCGAGCGCGTTCCAAACCCATTTGGCGCGCACCTTGTCCATCGACAGTGCCGAGCCGAGCACGCCGGAACCCGTGTAGGGAACGTGCAGCGAATCCAGCGCGCCCTGCAGCACGCCGTCCTCGCCGCCGCCGTGCTGCCCGTGCAGGATGTTGAACACCCGCGCGAAGTGCCCGGCGCGCACCGCATCCAGCAACGCGGGAATCCCGTCGATCGCATGCGCGTCGACGCCGCGCGACTTCAGGGCCTCCAGCACCCCGCGCCCGGAGTTCAGCGACACCTCGCGCTCCGCGGAACTGCCGCCCATCACCACCGCCACCCGTCCGAAGTCGCGGGCATCGGTGATGCGCGAACGGGAGGAAGGAGCAGGGGAAGCACGGGATGGCCCCACGCCCTGCTCCCTGCTCCCTGCTTTGCTGGCATGGGAATGGACCATGGTCATTGCACCGCCCCGGCGGTTTTCAGATTGCCGCGCTGTGCCAACTCCACCGCCGCCGCGCCGATGTCGCCGGCGCCGAGCAGCAGCACCAGGTCGCCGTCGCGCAGCAGCGGCGGCAAGGTTTCGGGCAGTTCGCGCGGATGCTCGATGAACACCGGATCGACCTTGCCGCGCGCGCGCACCGCGCGCGCCAGCGCACGCCCGTCGGCACCCGTGATCGGCGCTTCGCCCGCGGGATACACCTCGGTCAGGACCAGTGCGTCCGCTTCGCACAGCACGCCCGCGAAATCGTCCAGCAAGTCGCGGGTGCGGGTGTAGCGATGCGGCTGGAAGACGACCACCAGCCGCCGCTCCGGCCAGCCTGCGCGCGCCGCCTCCGTCACCGCCGCGATTTCGCGCGGATGGTGGCCGTAGTCGTCGACCAGCAGGATCTTGCCGGCGTCGATCGGCAGTTCGCCGTCGATATGGAAGCGCCGGCCGACGCCCTGGAAACGCTCCAGCGCGCGCGCGATCGCGAACGGCTCGATCCCGAGGTGCCAGCCGAGCGTGGCCGCAGCCAGCGCGTTCAGCACGTTGTGCCGGCCCGGCAGGTTCAGCGTGACCGGCAGCGGCGGCTGCCCCGGCAACTGCAGTTCGAAACGCATTCTCGCGCCGTCGGCGACGAGGTTGGCCCCGCGCACGTCGGCCGGGTTCTCGATCGCATAGGTGAGCGTCGAGCGCGGGGTTCGCTGCGCGAGTTCGGCGACGTCGGGATCGTCCACGCACAGCACCGCGAGGCCGTAGAACGGCAACCGGTGCAGAAAATCGGCGAACGCCTGCTTCAGCTCGGCGAAGTCCTCGTGGTAGTGCTCGAGGTGGTCGGCATCGATGTTGGTGACGATCGCGGCGACCGGGGACAGCATCAGGAACGAGCCGTCCGATTCGTCGGCCTCCGCGACCAGGTAGTCGCCGGCGCCGAGGCGGGCATGGGCGCCCGCCGACAGCAATTGCCCACCGATGACGAAGGTCGGGTCGTAGCCGGCCTCGGCCAGCACGCTCGCGACGAGGCTGGTGGTGGTGGTCTTGCCGTGGGTACCCGCGACCGCGATGCCGCGCCGGAAGCGCATCAGTTCGCCCAGCATCTCGGCGCGCGGCACCACCGGAATCCGGCGCGCCCGGGCGGCGACGAGCTCCCGGTTGTCGGGTTGGATCGCGCTCGATACCACCACGGCATCGGCACGCGCCACGTGCGCGGCATCGTGGCCGATCGCGACGTCGATGCCTATCCCGGCGAGGCGCTCGGTGACCGGCGAGCGCACCCGGTCGGACCCCGATACTTCGTACCCGAGCGTATGCAGCACCTCGGCGATGCCGCTCATGCCGGCGCCGCCGATGCCGATGAAATGCACGCGGCGGAAGCCCTGCATGATGTCGCCATGCGGTGGCAGGCGATGCGGCGTCATGCGGCCATCTCCAGACAGCGTTGCGCGATCACCGCGGCGGCATCGGGTTTGGCCAGCGCGCGGGCGGCGTCCGCCATCGCCAGGCGCTTGCCTGCATCGCCAAGCAGGCGTTCCAGCAGGCTTGCGAAGCGGGAGGGTTCGAAATCGCGATCCTGCACGAGTTCCGCCGCGCCGGCGGCGACGAAGTCTTCGGCGTTCCTGGTCTGATGGTCGTCGACGGCGTGCGGGAACGGCATCAGGATCGCGCCGAGCCCGGCCGCGGCGAGTTCCGCCAGCGTCAGCGCGCCGGCGCGGCAGACCACGAGGTCGGCATGGGCGTACGCTTCCGCCATATCGGCGATGAATGGCTCGACGCTCGCCTCGACTTCGCTTTCCGCGTAAGCCGCACGGGTCGCGGCAAGGTGGGACTCGCCGCACTGGTGGCGCACCTGCGGGCGGCGATCATGGGGAATCAGCGACAGCGCGTTCGGCAGGCCGAGGTTCAGCGTGCGCGCGCCGAGGCTTCCGCCCAGCACCAGCAGGCGCGGGGCGCCCGCACGCCCGGCGAAGCGCGTGGCGGGTGGCGGCAGTGCAGCGATTTCGCTGCGCACCGGATTGCCGGTCCATTCCGCGTGGGTGCCTGCCGCGAACGCGTCGCGGAAGCCGCTCATCACCTTGCGGGCGCAACGGGCGAGAATGCGATTGGTGAAGCCGGGCACGCGGTTCTGCTCATGGACCAGCAACGGCCTGCGCTGCAGCCACGCGGCGATGCCGCCAGGACCGGCCGCATAGCCGCCGAGCGACAACACGCTGCGCGGGCGGGTTTCGCGCAGGACGCGCCATGCGCCGAGCAGCGCACGCGCCAGCATCCAGGGCGCCGCGAGCCGCGCCGCAGCGCCCTTGCCGCGCAAGCCCGTGACCGGCACCGTGCGCAGATCGATGTCGGACTGCGGAACGATGCGGGTTTCCATCCCGCCGCGCGCGCCCAGCCACACCACCGGGATGCCCCGCACGCGCAGCGCCGCCGCGACCGCGAGTCCGGGGAAGATGTGGCCGCCGGTACCGCCGGCCATGATCAGCACGGGCGTCTGCGCTTCGTTCATCCGCGCAGTCCCCCGAGGTTCGGCTCGAAGCGTGAACGCGCCGCGAGCGGCAGTTCAGCGGAAGGCTTGTCGATCCGGACGTCGTCGGCGACCGCGGCCGGTGCGCGGCGGGTCGCCATCCGCCGCGCATCCTCGGCACGATGGATTTCGAATGCCGCGCGCAACAGCACGCCGAGCATGATGCAGGTCATCAAGGTGCTGGATCCGCCCGAGCTGATCAGCGGAAGGGTCAGGCCCTTGGTGGGCAGCACGCCGAGGTTCACGCCCACCGACACCAGCGCCTGCAGGCCGATCATGAGCGAGATCCCGGAGGCGACATAGCCCGCCCGGTGCTGGCCCACTTCCACGCCGCGCAACCCGAGCTGCAGGCCACGTCCGACGAGCAGCGCGAACAGCGCGAGCACGAACAGCACGCCGACGAAGCCGAGTTCCTCCGCGATCACCGCGAGGATGAAATCGGTGTGTGCTTCGGGCAGATAGAACAGCTTCTGCACGCTGCCGCCGAGGCCGACACCGAACCATTTGCCGCGCCCCACCGCAATCAACGCCTGGGTCAACTGGAAGCCGTTGTCGAACGGATCCTTCCACGGATCGAGAAACGAGGTCAGGCGCTTGACGCGATAGTCGGTCGAGAGCGCCAGCCACGCGCCCAGCGGCACCAACGGCAACGCCATGATCACCAGGTTGCGCATCCGCGCGCCGCCCAGCCAGAGCATGCCGATGGTGACCACGCCGATCAGCGCGGCCGAACCGAAATCGGGCTGCGCGAGCAGCAACACCGCAGTAAAGCCCGCCACCGCCACCGGCTTGACCGCGCCGAGGAATTTCGTTTCCACGCTGTCGCGATGGCGCACCAGGTAACTCGCCACGTACAGCACCACCGTGAGTTTGGCGAGTTCGACCGGCTGGAACCCGGAGATGCCGAGATTGATCCAGCGCCGCGCGCCGTTGATGCGCATGCCGATGTGCGGCACGAACACCAGCAGCAGCAGCGCGAAGGTGAACAGCATCAGCCAGCCGGAGCGGCGCTCGAGGGTGTCAAGCTCGACCCTGAGCGCGATCCACAAGCCGATGGCCCCACCCAGCGCGAGGAACGTCAGGTGCCGCTCGAGGTAGTAGAACTCGCCGATGTGATGGCCGTCGGCCACGGCGATCGAACTCGAAGCCACCATCACGATCCCGAACGCCGCCAGCCCGATGATCGCCAGCAGCAGCCACGGGTCGTGCCGGCCGCGCGGACCGTTGCGGCGGATGGCTTGGGAGGGCGCAAACAAGGCCATCATCCGGCTTGCTCCAGAGCGGCGCCCGCAGGGAGCAGGGAGCAGGGGGCACGGACAAGGCTGCGCGTCGCGCACCCCTGCTCCCGCTGCCCTGCTCCGTTCTTTTGTTGTTCCCTGCTCTTCATCACCGCACCTTCAACGTCGCCAGGCCCACCAGCACCAGCACCACCGAGATGATCCAGAAACGCACGATCACGCGCGGCTCGGGCCAGCCCTTGAGTTCGTAGTGGTGGTGGATCGGCGCCATCCGGAACATCCTCCGGCCGGTCAGCTTGAAACTGCCGACCTGCAGCATCACCGAGGCAGTTTCCACCACGAACAAGCCGCCCATCACCAGCAGGATGATTTCCTGGCGCACGATCACCGCGACGCAGCCGAGCGCCCCGCCGATCGCGAGCGCGCCGACGTCGCCCATGAATACCTGCGCCGGATAGGTGTTGAACCACAGGAACCCGAGGCCGGCACCGGTCAGCGCGCCGCAGAACACCGCGAGTTCGCCCGCACCCGGAATCGAGGGAATGCCGAGGTACGACGAAAACACCGCGTTGCCGGCGAGGTAGGCGAACGCACCCAGCGCCGCCGCCACCAGCACCGCCGGCATGATCGCGAGACCGTCGAGGCCATCGGTGAGGTTCACGGCATTCGAGAAGCCGACGATCCACAGGTACGCGAGCACCACGAAACCCGCACCGAGCGGAATCACGACGTGCTTGAACAGCGGCACGTACAGCGCCGTCGCCGCCGGCACGTCGGCCGTATGGAACAGGAACAGCGCCGCGCCGAGGCCCACCACCGACTGGGCGAGGTATTTCCAGCGCGCAATCAGCCCGTGCGGATCCTTCAGCACCAGCTTGCGGTAGTCGTCGTAGAAGCCGATCAGCCCGCAGGCCAGCGTCACGACCAGCACCACCCACAGGTAGCGGCTGCGCAGGTCGCCCCACAGCAGGGTGCCCACCACGATCGCCGCGAGAATCAGCGCGCCGCCCATCGTCGGGGTGCCCGCCTTGGCCAGATGCGTCTGCGGTCCGTCCGTGCGCACCACCTGGCCGGCCTTCAGTGCGCTCAGCCGGCGGATCATCGCCGGGCCGAAGAACAGCGAGAAGAACAACCCCGTCAACGCCGCCATGATCGTGCGGAAGGTGATGTAGTCGAACAGCCGGAACGGACCGAAGTACTGTTCCAGCCAGTGCGCGAGCTCAAGCAACATTCCGGTCGCCCCCCTTGCCGTTTCCGAGCAGCGCGGCGACCACGGCTTCCATGTGCGACGAATGCGATCCCTTGACCAGCACCGTGGCGCCGGCGCGCAGATCGCCGCGCAATGCCGCGATCAGCGCCGGCTGGTCCGGATGCACGGAGCCGCCCTCGCCGAACGCTTCCGCCGCCCGTGCCGCCAGCGCGCCGACTGCGTATAGGCGTGCAATGCCCTGCTCGCGCGCGGCCGCGCCGATCTTGGCGTGCAGGTCGCCGGCGCCCGCACCGAGTTCGGCCATGTTGCCGAGCACCAGCCAGCGTTCGCCCGGCTGCAGGGCGAGGGTCGCCACTGCCGCCAACGCCGAGCCCGGATTGGCGTTGTAGCTGTCGTCGATCAGCACCCAGCCTGCGGGCGCGACGTGCCGCAACAGGCGCCCATCGATCGGCTCGGCCGATTGCAGGCCGGCCACGATGTCATCGAGCGCCGCGCCGGCGGCGTGCGCGAGCGCCGCTGCCGCGAGCGCATTGGCGACGTTGTGGCGTCCCGGCAACGGCAACCGCACCGCCGCATTGCCCGCCGGAGTGACCAGCGTGAATTCGCTCGCGTCCGCGCCGAGCTGCAAGCCACGACCCCTCACGTCGGCGGGTTTTTCCAGGCCGAAGCGCAGCACCCGGCGCGCGCCGGCGAGGCCCGTGAAATAGTTCGCGAAAGCATCGTCGGCATTGATCACGGCCACGCCGTCGGGCGGCAGGGCCCGGTAGATCGCGCCCTTGGTTTCGGCGATCCCTTCCAGCGAATGCATCCGCTCGAGGTGCGCGGGGCCGATGTTGTTGACGAGACCGATCCGCGGCCGCACGATCGCGGCAAGGTAGTCGATGTCGCCGGGCTTGCCGGCGCCCATTTCCAGCACCGCGAATTCGGTGTCGTCCGGCATCGCGAGCAGCGTCAACGGCACGCCGATCTCGTTGTTGAAGCTGGCCGGGTTGCTGTGGGTGCGGCCGCGTCGCGCGAGGATTCGCGCGGTCATGGTCTTGACGCTGGTCTTGCCATTCGAGCCGGTGATGCCGATCACGGTGACATCGCGCCGTGCGCGCACCGCACTGGCGAGATCGCCGAGCGCGTGCAGCGTGTCGGCGACCACCACCTGCGGCAGGTCGGTATCGACCGGTCGCGAGACCAGCACGCCGACCGCGCCACGGGCAGCCGCCGCGGCGACGTGCTCGTGGCCATCGTGGCGTTCGCCCACCAGCGCGACAAACAGATCGTCCGGCGCGAGCGTCCGTGAGTCGGTGGAAATCGCCCCCACCGAGGCGTCGGCGCCACGCAGGCTGCCGCGGGTCCAAACGGCGATTTCCGAGAGGCGCAGGTTCAGCATGGCCGCGCCTCCAGGGCGGCACGCGCCACCTGCAGGTCATCGAACGGCCGCTTGATGCCGGCGCACTCCTGGTAGGCCTCGTGGCCCTTGCCCGCGAGCAGCACCACGTCGCCTGCGGACGCCCGCGCGAGCGCGCGACCGATCGCACGCGCCCGGTCGCGCTCGACGGTGGCGCGGTCGGGCGAATGCATGCCGGCGAGGATCTGCGCGACGATCGCGTCGCCGTCCTCGCCGCGTGGATTGTCGTCGGTGACGATCGCGACATCGGCGAGGCGCTCGGCGATCGCGCCCATCTCCGGGCGCTTGCCGGCGTCACGCTCGCCGCCGCAACCGAATACGCAAACCAGTTTTCCTTCGCAATGCGCGCGCAGCGTGAGCAATGCCTGCTCCAGCGCATCCGGCGTGTGCGAATAGTCGACGACGACCAGCGGCAACGTTCCCCCGCCGATCCTGCTCATGCGACCCGCGACCGGCTGCAGCGCTGCCAGCGCCGCCATGAGCTGCGCGAACGGCACCTCGAGCGCGCCGAGCACGCCGGCGACCGCCAGAAGGTTGGCGACGTTGAACCGGCCGAGCAGCCGGCTGCGCACGGTGCCGCTGCCCCACGGCGTCACCAGTTCGAAATCGATGCCGTCGGAATGGGTATGCACGTTGCGCGCACGGAGTTCCGCGTCTCCCGCGTCGAGGGCGCAACGCAATTGCCGTACGCTGGCCGGCAACTTCCCGGCCAGTTCGCGACCGAACGCATCGTCCACGTTGATGACCGCCGCGCGCAGGCCGGGCACGGCGAACAGCCGTGCCTTGGCCGCGCCGTAGGCTTCCATCGTGTGGTGGTAGTCGAGGTGGTCGCGGGTGAGGTTGGTGAACACCGCGACATCGAAATGCACGCCATCGACCCGGTGCTGGTCGAGCGCGTGGGAGGAGACTTCCATCGCGACATGAGTGGCGCCAGCGTCGCGGAATTCCGCGAGCAGGCCGTGCACCCGGATCACGTCGGGCGTGGTGCGCTCCCCCGCGTGGAGGTGGTCATGCAAGCCGGCGCCGAGCGTGCCGATCGTCGCCGCGCGTCTGCCGAGCCGGGTGAAAGCCTGCGCCAGCAACTGGACCGTCGAGGTCTTGCCGTTGGTGCCGGTGACGCCGACGAGCATCATGGACGCGGAGGGGTCGCCGTAAAACCGCGCGGCGATTTCGCCTAGGTGGGCGCGGAGGTTTTCGATCCATACGACGGGACCGTGGACCGGGGACCGGGAGCCGGCAGAAGCCGCGACCCGGTCGGCTTTGGGTCCCTGCTCCCTGGTACCCGGCCCCTGCATCTCAGCCAATGCGACCACGGCCCCGCGCTCGGCGGCGTCGCCGGCAAACTCGATCCCGTGGTGCTTCGCGCCGGCCAGCGCCACGAACGCGTCGCCGGCGCGTACGGCGTGCGAATCCTGGGTGAGCCCTGCCACCACGATGCCACCGTCTCGCGGCGCCGCAATGCCTTTCAGCAGTTCGTCGAGGCGCATCGCGCTCATGGCGTGGCTCCCCGACGCGTGCGCGTGGCTGCCACGGCATTGGCCGGTGGGGCGGGCGGCGCAGGGGTTACCGCTCCGCCGGCGTACCACTGCTGCACGTTGTCCGGCGGGATGTCGAGCAGCCGCAGGGCGCCGCCCATCACTTCGCTGAACACCGGTGCGGATACCAGGCCACCGAAGTATTCGCCGCCGTTGCCACCGGCGTCGCGGATGATCACCACCCCGACCAGCCGCGGGTTGTCGGCGGGGACGATGCCGCAGAACAGCGCTGCGTAGCGGTTGCGCGAATACCCGCCCGCGATCGCGAGATGCGCCGTGCCCGTTTTGCCGGCCACGGTGTAGTCGGCGATCGCCGCCTGCGGCGCGGTCCCCTCGGGGCTCACCACCGTGCGCAGCATCGCCATCACTTCGTCGGAAATCTTGCGGGGCTCCACCCGCACGCCCGGATTGTCGTCACCCTTGATGAAGGTCGGCGTGTGGCGGACCCCGCCATCCGCGATCGCCGAGTAGGCGTCCGCAAGCTGCAGCGCCGTGACGTTGAGGCCGTAGCCGAAGGCGATGGTCGCCTTCACGAAATCGCCCCAGCTCCGCGACGGCGGGATATAGCCCGAGACCTCGCCGGGGAAACCGCTGCCGGTGCTGGCGCCGAACCCGAACTGGTGCAACACGCCGCTCATCTGCTGCGGCGTCAGCGTCAACGAGATCTTGGATGCACCGACATTGCTCGAATAGGTGATCACGTGACTGAGGTCGATCAGACCATTGTTGCTGTCGTCACGCACCGTGTGCCCGTCGATCACGAACCAGCCGGGGCTGGTATCGATCGGCGTCGTCGGCGTCCACTTGCCCGATTCCAGCGCCGTGGTGATCGTGAACGGCTTCATCGTCGAGCCCGGTTCGGTCACGTCGGTGACCGCGCGGTTGCGGCGTTGTCCGGCGTTGCTGCTGTCGAGATCGTTGGGGTTGTAGGAGGGCACGTTGACCATCGCGAGGATCTCGCCGTTGCGCGGATCCATCACCACCATCGAACCGGATGCGGCGTGACGCTTCAGCACGGCTTCCGAGAGCGCCGAGTAGGCGAGGTACTGGATCCGGCTGTCGATGCTGAGCACGAGGTCGTGGCCCGGCACCGGCGCGCGGATCTGCTCGACATTCTCGACCACCCGTCCCAGGCGATCGCGGATCACGCGCTTTTCGCCCGGCTTGCCGGCGAGCCAGCCGTCGTAGGCGAGTTCCAGTCCTTCCTGGCCGCGGTCGTCGATGTTGGTGAAGCCGAGCACGTGCGCGGTCGCCGCGCCGTCCGGGTAATAGCGCTTGTATTCGCGCTGGGCGTTGACACCCGGGATGTCGAGCGCCAGCACCGCCTTGGCGGCTTCCGGCGGCATCAACCGGCGCAGGTACACGAACTCGCGGTCACCGCGTTTCTGCAGCTTGCGCGTCAGGTCGGTCGCATTGACGCCGAGCGCCCTGGCAAGTTCGGGGATGCGCTCGCCGTGCTGCAGCAATTGTTCGGGATTGGCCCACAACGAGAGCATCGGCGTCGACACCGCGAGCGGCACGCCGTTGCGGTCGTAAATCGCCCCCCGCGAAACGGGGATCTCGACTTCGCGCAGGAACCGGGCGTCGCCCTGCTGCTGCAGGAACGCCTGGTGCACCACCTGCAGGTCGACCGCGCGCGCGACCAGTCCGGTCGCGGCGAGCGCGAGCACGCCGACCACCAGTGCCAGCCGCTTGCGCGGGTCGGGCCGGGCGCGGCGCGGCGGACGCGAGACCGGTTCGGGTGGCCGCCGCTTCTTCATTCGCGGATCATCTCCACGCTGGCCGGCGGCGGGCTGATCATGCCGAGCCGCTCCCGCGCGATCGTCTCGATCCTGGAAGGGCTGGCCGAGGTCGCCTGCTCGAGTTCGAGACGGCCGAACTCGACGTTCAAGGCGTCGCGCTGGTTCTGCAGCTCGGACAGTGTGACGAATGCGGTGCGGTCCTGGTGGCGCGCCCACACGACGGCGATCCCGCTCGCGACCACCGCGAGCAGCAACACGCCCACCGCCAGCGCACCGACCACTTTCACGTAGGGCGCTCCGCCGGTTTTTCAGCGACCCGCAGCACCGCCGACCGCGCGCGCGGGTTGCGCGCGACTTCCGCGGAATCGGCGACCAGCTTGCGCCCCACCGCGCGCAACGGCGGCGCTGCGACCTCGGGAGGCGGCAACCCACGCCGCACCGGCGCCGGCATTGCGCCGCGGATGAAATGCTTGACGATGCGATCCTCCAGCGAATGGAAACTGATCACCACGAGCCGCCCGCCGGGTTTCAGGGCCGCTGCCGCGGCCGGCAGCACGCGCTCCAGCGACCCCAACTCATCATTGACCTTGAGACGCAGCGCCTGGAAGGTGCGGGTCGCCGGATGCTTGTTGCGCTCGCGCCGCCCCAGCGTGCGCTCGACCAGTTCGGCGAGCTCACGGGTGCCGCGAATCGGCGCTTCGGTGCGACGGGCGACGATGGCGCGCGCGATGCGGCGGCTCATGCGTTCCTCGCCGTAGCGGAACAGGACATCGGCGATTTCGCGCTCGTCGGCGTGGGCGAGGAACTCCGCGGCGCTTGCGCCGGTCGACGGGTCCATCCGCATGTCGAGCGGCGCGTCGGCCTGGAACGAAAAGCCGCGCCGCGCATCGTCCAGTTGCGGCGAGGACACGCCGAGGTCCAGCAGGATGCCGTCGAGGCCCGCGCGCGCGGCATCCCACTGGCCCAGTTCGGAGAAATTCGCATGCCGGATCCGGATCCGTGGATCGCCGGCGAACTCGCGTTCGGCGCAGGCGATCGCCTGCGGGTCGCGATCCATCAGCAACAGGCACCCCGCAGGGCCGAGGCGCTCCAGGATCGCGCGCGCATGGCCGCCGCGCCCGAACGTGCCATCGAGGTAACACCCGTCCGGCTTGACCGCGAGTCCGGCCAGCACCGCGTCGCGCATCACCGGGATGTGCATGAGTCCGAGGCTGCCCGTCATCGCCCGCGTCCCGTCCATCGCCCGCGCGCGCCACCTGCGCGCATGTGCCACCCGCATCGTCCGAGTCGGCGCTGCCCGCCGTTCGCCGGACGCGATCCTCACAACCGGAGACCCACCATTTCCTCGCTGACTTCCTCTTCGCCAATCGTCTGGTGGATCTTGGCGAGGTGAGCCTGTTCGCTCCAAAGCTCGAACTTGTTGCCCATGCCGAGCAGCACCGCCTTCTTCTCGATGCCGGAGGCGGCACGCTGGCTGACCGGCAGCAGCACCCGCGCCGCGCCATCGAGCTCCAATTGCGCCGCGGCACCCACCAGCTTCAACTGGAGGTCCCGATGGACGCGCTTGACGCTGGAGAGCGCATTGACCTGGTCGCGCACGCGTTCCCACTCCGGTTGCGGAAATACCCACAGGCAGCCGGGCTCGAAGGGGTTGTAGGTAACCACCAGCCGGTTGTTGCAGGCGCGCGCGATCGGTTCGCGGTAGGCCGTGGGAATGGCCAGCCGGCCTTTTTCGTCGACGCTGATCGCGGTCTCGCCCTGAAACATACGGATGGATTTCCCACGAATTCCCACAAAATTACACGCGGGCCCACCTTAGTCGCAGGGAGTGAGACTGTCAAGAAATTTTTGCTTTTAGATCAATGGGAAAGGCGAAGTTCTGGCACGATTTCATGTGCCTTGTGAGCTACGCGTGCAAGGCCTTTGAATCCAAAAGATTTCAAGGAGACCGCATTCACATCGATACGGTCTGAGGAGCCGGCAAACTGCGCAAGGGTGCTTCCGCATTCAGCAGACGGTCAGTCAAATCGGCCGGCGCAACTCGTGCCGCGGATCAAGGCGCGCAGCGCCGGATTCGCCGTGCACCATTGGCTTGGTCCGGACTGCGACTGTTGTGAGGCCACGGACGGATTTTCCGGGGTCGGTAAACACCTCACCGGGGCTGTACCACGGGAACGCCTCCACCCTCGACGCGTGCTGAGCACTCAAACGAAGCCGGGACCAAGGACGAGTGCAAAAAGGGTTTTCGCGAAAGTCAGGCCATGGACGGCCTGCGACGCGAGCTCTTCGGGCACGGGCACGGGAACCACAATCGAAGGGGCTGTTGTGAAGCCAGGCGATGGAGGCCGTTCTGGGCTTGATGACCTGGCAGCCCCGACGGGTGCGCGGGTGTTGGACGAAACCGCGTTCACGGACGAAGCAAAAATGATGGAGTCGGCCTGTAAGCCGGGTCCTGTGCGCCTTGCGGCGTGACAGTCATTCCTCTCGGCCAGGCGTCGCCGCCTGGCTCCAGCAACCAACCCGGGAACGGCGCGGGCCACGCCATCGTTCCCCTATTCGGTCTTGCTCCAGGTGGGGTTTGCCGTGCCGGTCGGTTGCCCGACTCGCGGTGGGCTCTTGCCCCACCGTTTCACCCTTGCCTGATCCATCCACACGCGAAGTGCGAACGGCCATCGGCGGTCTGCTCTCTGTTGCACTTTCCGTCGGCTCGCGCCGCCCAGGCGTTACCTGGCACCTTGCCCTGTGGAGCCCGGACTTTCCTCGGCGCCCCGAGGGCGACGCGACTGTCCGGCCGACTCCGCGTACCATTCTAATGGCACGGGAATCGGGAATCGAGCATCGGGATTCGCATCTGGAGGGCGAGAACCGAGAGTCACGGCTGGGAGGTCGCACGCTCTTCCGATGTCCTACTCCCGACTCCCCGTTTCCGGCTTCTCGTAAAGCGCCTTGCGGGGCGCGCCACTGATCGCCGCGGCGAGCTTGGCGGCCTGTGCCGGCGCCAGTTCCGCGCGCAGCAATGCATAGACGCGGCGACCCTCGGCGAGTTTTGCATCCGCCTCGTCACCCGCCCCCGCGATGACCAGCACGAACTCGCCGAGGCGCTGTTCCGGATCGTCCGCGACACGCTCGGCGATGTCGCCGAGCGTCCGCCCGAGCCAGGTCTCGTGCAGCTTGGTGATCTCGCGCAACAGCGCAGCCTCGCGCGCGGCGCCGAACACGTCGCGGAGGTCCGCGCAACATGCCTGGATTCGATGCGAGGATTCGTACAGCACCAGGGTGCGCGCGTCGCCGGCAAGCTCCCGAAGTCGTGCCTGGCGCGCCGGCGCCTTCGGCGGCAGGAAGCCCTCGAACACGAAGCGGTCGCTCGGCAGGCCGGCCACCGACAGCGCCGCGACGGCGGCGCAGGCACCCGGTACCGGCGATACGCGGATGCCGGCCTCGCGCGCGGCGCGTACCAACCGGAAACCCGGGTCGCTGACCAGCGGCGTGCCGGCATCGGAAATCACCGCCACATCCTCGCCTGCCCGCAGCCTGGCGAGCAACGGCGCCACCACGGCCCGTTCGTTGTGCTCGTGCAGCGCGACCATTGACGTCCGGATTCCGAGGTGCTGGAGCAGCGGCCGGCTGTGGCGGGTGTCCTCCGCGGCGATCACGGCGACGCCTCGCAGCACCGCGCGGGCGCGGTCGGACACGTCGGCGAGATTGCCGAGCGGCGTCGCCACGATCCACAGCGTCCCCGTCTTGCCCTCGTTCATGGTGCGATCCTGATGTTCCGGCACGATCCGCTATCATCGTGCAAAAGGGTGGTGCGACACACCCTTTGGTGCGGGCACGGACGGCCCGCCGCGGATCCAGCGCAGCACCCTGATCCGCGGAAGCCGAGTGCGGGCGTGTACCGACCCGGCGCGTTGGGAAAATGCAGGACAGCACCCTTGCGACATTTACTAACCCCGGCCGCGCCACGCGCGCATGGAAGAGGCATGCTCCGGATCCGGTTTTTCGCGCTCATCGCCATCGTCTTCACGATCCTCGTGCTGACTGGCGGTTGCACCACCCTCGGTCCGCCCGTTCCGGTGGCGAGTACGCAGGCGGAGGGACAGTATGCCCACGCCGAGGACCTGTACCGGTCCGGCGATTTCCGCGCTGCGGCCGCTGCGTTCCTGGCGGCCGCCAAAATCGATCCCGCGATCCGCGACCGCGCGAGCCTCGGCGCCGCCGAGAGCTACCGCTCGCTCGGACAGATCGCCAGGACCGCCGCACTGCTGCAGCGGATCGACCGCCGCAAGCTCGCGCCCGACGACAATGCGCGCTACGGTGTGCTGTCGGCGGAGGTGGCGCTGCAACGCGGCCACCCGGCCGCCGCACTCGAGCAGCTTGGCGGCCTGCCGGCCCCGATGCCCGCCGACGTCCGCCAGCACGCCCTGGATGTGCGGGCGCGGGCGGAGCTTGCGACGGGCGATCGCCTCGGGGCCGCACGTGCGCTGGTCGAGCGCGGAGGCTCGCTGCCCCCGGCCGCGGAGGCCGCCAACCACCAGCAGGTCGTGTCGATTCTCGCGGGAATGGGCAGTGAACAACTGACGCCGCTCTACGCTTCGCTCGCCGCCCATGATCCCTTGAAGCCCTACGTCCGGCAGGCGCTCCGCCAGTCGGGCCGGGCCATGCCGCGGGTCCTGCCGCAACCGAACCAGCCGGTCGGCACCATGACGGCCGCGGCGGCGGCGCCACAGGGCTATGCAATGCCGCCGAAGGTCGCGCTGCTGCTGCCGGCGACGGGCCCCGTCGCCACCGCGGGCGCAGCCGTTCGCGATGGCTTCTTCACCGCCTACTTCCATACCCCCGTCACCCGCGAGCGGCGGCCCGCGGTGAAGGTGTACGACACCGGCGGAACCGCGGATGGCGCCGTGGCGGCTTACCGGCAAGCGGTCACCGATGGGGCGGCGCTGGTGGTCGGGCCGCTGGGGCGCGCGGCGGTGGCCGCGGTGTTCGGGCAGCCCTCGTTGCCCGTGCCCGTGCTTGCACTCAACCATGCGCAGGCGAACGTGCCGACACCGGGCGGCAGCTTCGAATTTGCGCTGCTCCCCGAGTCCGAAGGTGCGCAACTCGCGGCCCGGATGATCACACTCGGTCTGCACGCGGCGGTCGTGTTCCGCGGCAACAGCGACACTGCCGCGCGCACCTTCGATGCATTCAAGACCCAGTTCGAGAGCCTGGGCGGCCAGGTCGCCAACGACATCGTGCTGCCTGAGGGCAGCGTGGATTTCGCGAGCCAGATCCAGGCCGCCCTCGCGGCTTCCGGTACCGAGACCGGGATCGTGGCCCTGCTGCGCCCGGAACAGGCACGCCTGCTGCTGCCGCAGCTGAAGCTGGCGCGCTCGACCCTGCCGGTATTCGCAACCTCGATGGTGTACGGCGGCACCGAGGACCCCACCGCCGATGGCGATCTGGACGGCGTGCAGTTCTGCGACGAACCCTGGGTGTTCGATGCGCAGGCGGGGCTTCCCGACCATGCGGCACTCGCCTCCCAGATCACGACCGCAGCGGGACCGGCGGCGCGCCTGTTCGGTTTCGGCATGGACGCCTACGCGCTGATGCCGTACCTGGGCTGGTTGCGCGGCCATCCGGGCAGCTATGTGCCGGGCGCGACCGGACAATTGACGATGGACTCGTTCGGCCACGTACAGCGCACGCCGATCTGGGTGCAGTTCACAGGCGGAGTTGCGCGGCCGATCGCCGCCGGGATCGAACCGCAATCCGCCGCGCCCACGCTCCCCACGGAGCCATGACGGACAGCGTCGGGGCCCGCTTCGAGCAACGCGCGCTGGAACGGCTGGAACGCTCGGGCCTCCGCCTGGTCGAACGCAACTTCAGGACGCGTTTCGGCGAACTGGACCTCGTGATGCGCGACGGCGAGACCCTGGTGTTCGTCGAAGTCCGCTACCGGCGCGACCCCCGCTTCGGCGGCGGCGCGGCCTCGGTCGGGCCGGCGAAGCGCGTGAAACTCACCCGCGCGGCCGAGGGTTTCCTGCAGGCGCATCCGCAGCTCGCCGCGCTGCCGTGCAGGTTCGATGTGGTAGCGTTCGACGGCGACGCCAATGCTCCGCACCACGAGTGGCGGCGCGCCGCATTCGAAATCTGCTGAACCGGGAAACCAATCCATCATGCGCAAGACGATCGTCCTCACCACCGCCCTCCTGCTGTGTACCGCGCTGGCCGCGTGCAGCCTGTTCACGCCGCGCCGCGGCTTCAACCGCCTGATCAACGACCGCAACGTGCAGATCACCGCGCAACGCGCACTCGACGACGATCCGCAACTTCAGGGGCGCGCGCACGTTGGCACCAGCGTTTACAACGGTGTCCTGCTGCTGATCGGCGAAGCCGGTACCGCGGAGGTCAAGCAACGCGCCGAGGCCGATGTCACGGGCTACCAGGGCGTGCGCCGGGTCGTCAATCTGATCGACGTGATGCCGCTGCAGTCGGTGGGCCGTTCCGCCCTCGATGCCGCCCTGACGGCGCGGGTCAAGACCGCGCTGCTGCACATCGACCTGCCTGGATTCGACCCCGGGCGGGTCAAGATCAGCACCGCCCACGGCAACGTGTACCTGATGGGACTGGTCAGCCATCGGGAAGCCGATGCGGTGGTCGACGTCGCGCGCAACGTCGCCGGGGTCAACAAGGTGGTCCAAGTGTTCGAATACACGGATTAAGTGCGATCATCCATGATCGCTGCCCTTTGCAGTGGCTCGATCACGCAACACCAGAACGGCCTTCCATGGCCGACTTTCCACAACAGCGGCTTTGATTGGAGCGACCACAACAGCGGCTTTGATTGGAGCGACCACAACAGCGGCTTCGATTGGAGCGGTGACGACGCCGTTCCTGACTTGGGACAGTGAGGCTGCGGCACGGATGCCGTAGACTGGCCGGATGAACCTGCCCGCTGCGTTCGTCGACGAAATCCGGGAGTTGTTCCCCGGCGATGCGCTGGCCCTCGACCAGGCCACCCGCGTCGCTTACGGCTACGACAATTCGCGGCGCGAGGCATTGCCCGACGCGGTGGTGTTTCCGCCGGCCCACGACGAGGTCGTGGCACTCGTCGCCGCCTGCAGGCGGCACCGGGTCGCGCTGACCGCCCGGGGGCGCGGCACCAATACCACCGGCGCCACCGTGCCGCTCGCCGGGGGCGTGGTCGCCAGCTTCGAGCGCATGAACCGGATCGTGCGGATCGAACCGGGCGATCGCCTCGCGGTCGTGGAACCCGGCGTCTTGAACGCCGACCTGCAGGCCGCGCTGGCCGGACACGGCCTGTTCTGGCCGCCCGACCCGACCTCCGCGCCGTACTGCACGATCGGCGGCAATCTCGCCTGCAACGCGGGTGGCCCGCACGCCGTGAAGTATGGAGCCAGCCGCGACAACATCCTCGGGTTGCGCGCCGTCGCGGGCAACGGCACCGCATTCCGCAGCGGAACGCACACCACCAAGGGCGCGAGCGGCTACGACCTGACGCGCATCATCGTGGGCTCGGAAGGCACGCTCGCGCTGATCACCGAAGCCACGCTGAAACTGACGCCGACGGCGAGCGCCGTGCGCACGCTGCGCGCGGCCTATGCCGACATCCAGGCCGCTGCCGATGCAGTGGCGCGGATCATGGCGCAGCCGGTCACGCCGCGCGCGCTGGAATTCATGGACGACGCCGCGCTGAGGCTCGTGCGCGAACGCGGCGCCGATGCCCCGGCCGGGGCCAACGCGCTGCTTCTGATCGAAGTCGACGGCGAACCGGACGCGCTGGATGCCGCGCAGGCGGCGATCGAGAACGCGGCATCCGGCGAGGGGCTGGTGGAACTGCGCGCTGCCCGCGACGCCGCCGAGACCGCCACCCTCTGGGCCGCGCGCAAGGCGCTCTCACCCGCATTGCGCAGCATCAGCGAGGACAAAATCAACGAGGACGTGGTGGTGCCGGTCAGCCGAATTCCGGAATTGGTCGCGCGGCTGCGCGAGATCGCCGCCGAATTCCGCATCCCGATCGTGAACTTTGGCCATGCCGGCAACGGCAACCTGCACGTGAACCTGCTGCCGCGCAACCCCGAAGAGCACGCCCGCGCCGAACGGGCACTGCCGCTGGTATTTCAAAAGGTGATCGAACTCGACGGCACGCTTTCCGGCGAGCACGGCATCGGCATCGCCAAGCGCGACTTCATGCCGAGGGCGGTGGGGCCGGGAACGCTCTCGATGATGCGCGGGCTCAAGGATCTGTTCGATCCGGAGCACATTCTGAATCCGGGGAAGTTGTTGCCAGAGGTAACGGGACCGGGGACCGGGGGCCAGGGACCCGAACATCCGGAACGCGAAGCTCAAGCTTCGGCGCCGCGTCCCTACGGGCCTGGAACAGTGGTGCACGGTTCGAGCAGCGCATGAGCACCGCAGTGTCGTCGGGGCGCCTGTCGCGGGCTCCAATGCTGCCCGGTCCCCAGTCCCCGGCACCTGGTCCCGATTCGGGTTTCGATGTCCTGATCGCGCGCATCCGTGCCTGCCGCGTATGCGAGCACCACTTGCCGCACGGTTGCCGGCCGGTGCTGCAGGCCCACCCGGATGCGCGGCTTCTGATCGTGAGCCAGGCGCCGGGGCGCAAGGTGCACGACACGGGGATCCCGTTCAACGACAAGAGCGGCGACAAACTGCGCGCTTGGCTCGGCATCGACACGCAGACCTTCCACGACCCCCACCGCGTAGCCATCGTCCCCATGGGTTTTTGCTACCCCGGCAAGGGACCGTCCGGGGACCTGCCCCCGCGGCCAGAATGCGCCCCGCTGTGGCACCCAAGGCTCTTGCCGCACCTTCGCAACGTGCACCTGACGCTGGCCATCGGCGGCCACGCGATCCGCGGGATGCTCGGCAATCGCCGCAAGCCGAGCCTCACCGAAACCTGCACCGCTTGGCGCGAATACCTCGACGCCGGCATATTGCCATTGCCGCACCCGAGCCCGCGCAATATCGCCTGGTTCCAGCGCAACCCCTGGTTCGACGCGCAACTGCTTCCCGCGCTCCGCAACCGGGTGCGCACGCTGCTGCGCGCCTGAGAGGCGCGTCCACGATCAGATGCCGTCGGGAGGCGCGGTGGTTTGCCCGCGCACACCCGCGCGCAATCCGGCCCACATGGCGCGGAGGTTGGCGCGGCGCGGCGATACCAGCAGCGAGAACAACAACAGCTTGATGGCGATGCGCGGCAGATCCTGCGCGATCCACCGCTTCGGCGTACCGGGGCGGCGGTACAGGAGCACACGGTTGCGCATCATGTAGAAAAGCCTTGCCGGCGGATGCACCACGATGCCGCGCGGCAGGCCCGGCACCCGCCGGCGCGCCGCGCCCTGATGATGCAGCATCCGCGCCGCGCACACGCCGAACAGCGCGTAACCGCGTCCGACCGCGCGAAAACACCATTCGAGGTCGACGTTGTCGATGAACAGCCCTTCGTCCATCGCTCCGATCTCGTCGAGCACCGCGAGCGGGATCAGCGAACCGGAGGTGATCAGGAAGTCGCAGGCGATGTCGTCGCAGTCGCCCGCACAGGCAATCTTGCGATTGAAGGGGAAGCGGATACGCACGAAGCTCGCATCCGCCTCCTCGCGCGGATCGCGATAACGCGGGCCGACCGCCGCCACCCGCGCCGACTTCGAAATCCGCTGCAGCGAGGACTTCAAGGCCGCCACCATGCCCGCCTCGGGAACGCTGTCCTGATCCATCAAGAGGACATGCGAAACCCGCGGCAGGCTGCGCGCGCGGGCAATGCCTTCGTTCAACGCGGCGGCGAGGCCGCGGTTTTCCGGCAACGGGAGGAATTCGACTTCGGGGCGTGCCGTGCAGGCATGGCGTAGCGCGCTTCCGGAACTCGCATTGTCCACCACGACGATGCGGCCGACCTGCGCTGCGAGCACGTCCAGCAGGGCCGCGAGCAACGCGAGGTCGGGATGGTAGGTGACCACCACCGCGCATACGCCAGCCTCGGGCGCCGATGCTGCCACTGCTCGCTGCGCCGGCATCACGCCTGCCCCCCTCGGGGAGCCATCAGCTCCTCCGGCGCCACTGCAGGAAATACCCCGCGCGCCGGCGCCGCCGCCGGATTCGGTGGCGGGTTGCGCGGGCGAGGTCGACCGCGAATTTTCCGGCGGGCCACTCGTTGAAGGTCTTCATTTCGGAACCGCCGGACACGATTCCGGCTCCCTTCGTGGCCCTGCTTGCATTCGGCAACGCGATCGTCATTTCCGTCCTGCTCCTCCTTGTCCTGGCGCCCTTGCTCCGAAAACGCACCTCGCGGTAACGCAGTTGGCGCTACGCCCCTCGTTGCGGGCGCACCGGCCTCGACCATCCGCGCGTCCCGCCCGCTCCACCGGCGCGCGCGCATTGTAGTTGACGCATCGCACCGGGGTTCGCGGGCGACACGCCGGGGGTTGCATCAAGCAAGGCCCCAGCAACTGCGGTCCGGAGCGAAGCCGCGCGGATGCACGTCCAGCAGGCGTTCGAGTTCGCCGTTGTCGGCGATGAGATCCTGCTCGAGCCGCCCCAGCGGGCCGCGCAGCCGCGGCACCAGGTGGACTCCCATCCGCACCAGCGGGGCGGGGATGCGCACACCGAGGGTGCGCACCGGCAGGCTCGCCCGCACCCGCGCGAACATCGCCTCCGCCGCAAGACGCTCACCTCCTCCGATCGCGAGGACGCGGCCGGCCGCCCCGCCATCGAGCGCTCGCAGCGCGGCGCTGGCGACGTCGGCGGCGTGCACCGGTTGCCGAAGCCCCGAGCCCGCCGGCAGGCCGAATACGCGCCAGCGCGCCGCTCGCCGCGCGAGCGGCGTGAGGCTGCGGTCGCGGGCGGCGCCATAGATCAACGTCGGCCGCAGGATCGTCCACGCGATGCCGCGCCGATCGCAACTCCGCGCAACCGCCGCTTCTCCTTCGCGCAGGCGCTGCGCCACCGCGCGTTCAGCCGGCACTGGCGACGCCTGCTTGCTCTCGGCGCTCATGGAGCTTGTCGCAACGACCCGCCGGAGACCAGGTGCACCGCCCGCGGCAAGCCACGCGGCCAACGCATCCAGCGGCGCGAAGGAGCAGACCGACTCGGCCTCGCGGGCGGGCGCTGGCGGCGCGGGCAGTGCGCCCTGCATCCAGGTCACGCCGGCCACAGGAGGCTGCCGTGCACGCGACAGCGCCAGCACGGTCGCCCCGGAGCGCGCGAGTTCGGGCAGCAGACACCAGCCGATCTGGCTGCTGGCGCCCGCAACCAGCACCGTCCCCACCCGCCAATCCATCCGTCATTGCTCCGCGCTTCGCATGCGGCCCCGTACAACGCCGCGGTTGTGGAAAGTCAGGGCGAATACGGGCGCTTACGCGACGCCGGTGGCGTCCCGTACCCGGCTGAACGTCCGGCCAGGGTGGCCGGGCCGGCGCCCGCACCACGGAGGGTTGCTCGCCGTCCCCCAAAGCTTATACCAGCCAGTCGCTGCGCGGCCGGGGGAACCGTGGCCGCCGGGCGCAGCCATCAGGGCGATCGCTAATTTTCCTGGTGGATCCGCGCACCGATCTGGCCGATCCGTGGATCTTCCGGCACCAGTTGCCGGGCCTCCTCAAGCGCCGTCTGCGCCGCGGCCGAACGGCCCACCCTCGCGTCGTGATCGGCGCGATCCAGCCACGCGCTGCCGAGCCGGTGCCGCATCGCGTCCGCCGCGGGATTCCCCGGATCCAACTGTTCAAGTGTCGCCAGCATGTCGTGCGCGCGGCCGAGGTTGTCGCTCGCGAGGGCCTGGGTGAACTGCTCGCGCGTGATCCGTGGCAACGCGCGCAGGCCCGATTGCGCTTGCGCGTTGTCACCGTCGATTCCGAGCGCCGCGCGATAGAGATCGTACGCGCAGTCGCCCGGTGGCAGCATGATGTCGCCCTTGCGGGCGGCCGCCTGCGCGCGTGCCACCAGCCGCGCGACCTTGGCCGATTGCGCCGGCGTCACGGCAGGCGAGATGCCGGCCGGCGGCCCGGAAGCGGTCGCAGGATGCGAGGCGAGCCGCGAGCGCGCTGCCACCAGGTCCGCGGATTTCGGCGCCCATTCGGCGGCCTTGTCCAGCAGCGCCTGTGCGGC
>JAICJG010000137.1 GCA_025928585.1 Rhodanobacteraceae bacterium | reverse complement strand
GCCTGAGGGGCTACCGAAACCTTAACGAACGTTGCCGATTGCCTCCAGTCTTACTGGCCAAGCGCGTGTGAACCATTGCACGCGTGAACGACCACAAGCTGGAGACAATCATGCGCAAGACTGCAATCGTCCTCGCCACCGCCGCGGTTTTCGCGGCCGCGCCTGTTTTCGCGCAGGACACCCCTCCCGGTGCGGATAGCGGCGCCTTCATCAACGGCAGCATCGGGCCCACCAACATCAAGCACGGGATCAACTCGGGCAACGACACCGGCTACGCCGTGAACGGCGGTTACCGCTGGGCGGTGACGCCGAACTTCGCGGTCGGCCCCGAGATCGGCTACAACGACCTGGGCAACGTACGCATCAAGAACGTGTTCAATTCGCAGCCGGTGATCTCCCCCGGGCACGCTTCCCTGCACGGCTGGACCGTGGGCGGCAACGCCAAGTACAACTTCACGCCCAACTGGTATGCCTCCGCGCGCGCCGGCCTCTACGAGTGGAGCGGCCACGGGATGAGCAATGACATCAACCCGGTCGACACCCACCGCAATTCGCAGGGCTGGTATGGCGGGGTCGGCGTCGGCTACGACTTCTCGCGGCACTTCGGCGTCGGTATCGGCTACGACTACTACCACGCCGACAAGTCCAACTTGAACCTGACCACCGACATGGTGTCGGCGCAGGCGGAGTATCGCTTCTAGCTCGCACCGGGGCGGGTGGACTCACCCGCCCCGTCTTTCCGAAGAAATGCACAAGCGGCCCATGGCGCCTCCGTCGCGGCCACGAGCCGGAGCAAGCGCTGGGCCGCTCCCGCGAAAGCCCCTCAATTCCCGCCGGTCGCGGCGTCGATTGTCTTCGCCTGCTTCCCGGCGTGCTGGTTGACGATCTTCTGCACGTTCTTCGCCCGGTTCAACGCGGTGCCATAAGCCGCCATGGGCGTGCCGGCCAGGGCGTTCGTTGCAGCCGCGCCAGGCACGGCGGCCGCTCCGGCATCGACCGGCGCAGCCGGAGGGCGTGAACACGCGGCGAGCAGCGCCGCGACGCATAGCAGGACGGCAATGCGGAGCATGGCACGCAGTCTCCCGCAGTCGCGGCCGGCCTGCAACAGGCGGCGGTATCGCCGGGCCCCGATGGTTCATCGCGCCCGTGCTGCGCTAAGCTCCCGGCCATCTCCCTCGGAGCCCGCGCGTGAACGCATCCCCCGGCCGCTGGCGGCTCGATGGCCAGACCTGCCTCGTGACCGGCGCCAGCCGCGGCATCGGTCTCGCCTGCGCCCGCGAACTGGCGGCGCTGGGTGCACAGCCGCTGCTGGTCGCCCGCGACCACGCACAGCTGCAGACGGCGTGCGACGAACTCGCCGAGGAATTCCCCGACAGCGACCCGCGGCTGTTCGCGGCGGACGTCGGCGATGCGGAAGACCGACTGGCCATCTTCGACTGGATCGCCGACCTCGACGTGCCGCTGTCGCTGCTCGTGAACAACGCGGGTGGCAACATCAAGCGCGCGACGCTCGACCTCGAACCCGACGACCTCGAAGGCGTCTTGCGCCTCAATGGCGTCGCGGCGTTCGACCTGTGCCGCCTCGCCTATCCGCGGCTCGCCCAGCACGGCAATGCCGCGATCGTGAACGTCGGTTCCGTATCCGGTATCCGCCACGTGCGCACCGGCATCGCCTACGGCATGAGCAAGGCCGCGCTGCACCAGATGACCCGCAATCTCGCCTGCGAATGGGGCGACGACGGCATCCGCGTCAACGCGGTGGCGCCGTGGTACATCCGCACCCGGCGCACCGACGAAGCGCTGTCCGATGCCGATTATCTGGACGAGGTGTTGGAGCGCACGCCGATGGCGCGGATCGGTGAGCCCGAGGAAGTCGCCGCGACCGTCGCCTTCCTGTGCATGCCGGCGGCGAGCTACATCACCGGACAGGTGCTGGCGGTGGACGGCGGCTTCCTGCAATACGGCTTCTGAGGCGGATGCGGTATCACGACCACATCGACACGCCGATCGGCCCGCTGCTGCTGGTAGGCGACGGCGAGGGGCTGGCCTACATCGGCCTGCCCCGGAATGGCGCCGCGCAACCCGCGCCGGAAGATGCAAAAGCCGGCAAGCCGAAGCTGCACGCGGCCGCGCGCGAACTCGAGGAATACTTCGCGGGCACTCGCCAGCAATTCGACGTGCCGCTTCACCCCTTGGGTACGCCGTTCCAGCTCGAGGTGTGGGGCGCATTGCTCGCGATTCCCTACGGCGAGACCGCGAGCTATGCCGACATTGCCCGACGCATCCGGCGTCCGCGCGCGGTGCGCGCCGTGGGCGCCGCGAACGGCGCCAATCCGCTCTCGATCATCGTGCCCTGCCATCGGGTGATCGGCAGCCACGGCGACCTGGTGGGCTACGGCGGCGGGCTGCCGCTCAAGCGCTGGCTGCTCGCGCACGAGCGCCGGCACGCGCCGGTACCGGCACTCACACTCACCGCGTAGGGCGCCCGAATCCCGTGGCACGGATGGAGCCGCGCAGCGACGCAATCCCGGGGGTGTTCGCGCAGGGAATGGCCCGGATTCCGCTTCGCTGCATCCGGGCTACCCAGTTGAAGGAGCAGCCTGCATCAAGCGCCGAAGCGGCGGATCCGACGTCGGGACTTCGCGAGCCCATCTTGAATACGCCCCCGCCGCGTCCTTGCCTCTGCGGAGCCGCTACGACCGCAGCCCCACCCCGCGGTTCAGCAGCCACAGCGCAACCGCGGCCAGCGCGATCACGAAGGCCAGCATCACGACGTAGGCGGTCCACACCGGCACGTCGGAGACGCCGAGGACCCCGTAGCGAAACGCGTTCACGAAATACAGGATCGGGTTGACCAGCGAAACCTCCTGCCACGGGGAACCGAGCAGCTTCACCGAATAGAACACGCCGCCGAGGTAGCTGAGCGGCTGCAGGATGAAGGTCGGCACGATCGCGATGTCATCGAAGCGCTTGGCGAACATCGCGTTGATGAAGCCGGCCAGGGCGAAGATCGTCGCTCCGAGCAACACCGTGGTGACCGCGATCAACGGATGCGCGAGGTGCAGCGACGTGAAGAACAACGCGATCGCCAGCACGATGATGCCGACCAGGAGGCCCCGCATCACCGCGCCGGCGACATACCCGGTCAGCACCACCCAGCTCGGCATCGGCGAAGCCAGCAGCTCCTCGACATAGCGCCCGAACTTGGAGCCGAAGAAGCTCGAAGTGATGTTGGAGTAGCAGTTGTTGATGATGCTCATCATCACCAGGCCCGGCACGATGTACTGCATGTACGTGAAGCCCTGCATCGTGCCGACCCGGCTGCCGATCACCTTGCCGAAGATCACGAAGTACAGCGTCATGGTGATCGCCGGCGGCACCAGCGTCTGGGTCCAGATGCGCAGCACGCGGTGCGCTTCCCGACGCGTGATGGTGTACAACGCGACGAGGTTCGCGCGGGCGACCGACGGCCGCCACTCGCCCGCTTCGGCAGGGTTCACGCTCCCCCGGGCGGCGTGAAGATCATTCATGCGTTGCACCCCTGCGGCTGTCGCCGTTGCCACGTTCGACCAGCCGCACGAACAGCTCTTCGAGCCGGTTGGTCTTGGTGCGCATCGAGGTCACCGTGATGCCGTGCTCGGTCAGTGCCGCGAACAGCGTGTTGAGGTTGCGACCGCTCGGCAGCTCCGCCTCCAGCGTCAACGCATCCACGCGCGTCAGGCGCACGCCCTCGATCACCGGAAGCGGGTCGTCCAGACCAGTGACGTCCAGCACGAAGGTTTCGACGTCGAGCTTGCGCAACAGGCGGCGCATCGAGGTGTCCTCGATGATCTGGCCATGATCGATGATCGCGATGTTGCGGCAGAGCTGTTCGGCTTCCTCGAGGTAATGCGTGGTCAGGATCACCGTGGTTCCGGCGCGGTTGATGCGGGTGACGAACTGCCACATCGAGCGGCGGATCTCGATATCCACGCCCGCGGTGGGCTCGTCGAGGATCAGCAGGCGCGGCTCGTTCATCATGGCGCGGGCGATCATCAGCCGGCGCTTCATGCCGCCCGACAGGTGGCGGGTGGGCTGGAACGCCTTGTCCCAGATCCGCAGCTCCTTCAGGTATTTTTCCGCGCGCCGCTTGGCGATCGAGCGCGGGATGCCGTAGAACCCGGCGACATTGACGCAGATGTCGAACGGCGCCTCGAACTGGTTGAAGTTGATTTCCTGCGGCACCAACCCAATCTGGCGCATGACGCCGCCGCGATCGCCGTGGATGGAGATGCCGAATACGCGCGCGTCGCCTGCCGTGGGGTTCACGAGCGAGGAAAGGATGCCGATGAGGGTGGACTTGCCGGCGCCGTTCGGCCCCAGCAGCGCGAAGAAGTCGCCCTGCGCCACGGTGAGCGAGATGCCTTTCAGCGCCTCGACGCCGTTGCGGTAGGTCTTGCGCAGCCCGGCCACCTCGAGCGCGGGGACCGCCGCGGAGGGTTCGGCGGCGGGCATGGACGGGGAAGCATTCGGAGCAACGGAATCGGCAGCCATCCCCTATTATAGAAGTTTCGCCCGCGCGACCCGCTGCCCTACGGCAGGGGCATCGCGGACCCCCAACCCACATTATTCGGCGAATGCCTGCCGTCGCGCCCACCGCACCATGATCGAACATTTCCAGCTACGACTCGCCGACAGCCGCATGCTCGCGCCCAGCGTGCGCCACCTCGCGTTCGAGCGCGCCGACGGCGCGCCGTTCGCGTTCACGCCGGGGCAGTTCATCCAGATCCATTTCCATTACGACGACGGCAAGCCCACCAAGCGCAGCTATTCGGTCGGCACGCCGGCAGGCGAAGCCGGCAACGTGCGGCGACTGGAACTAGCCGTCTCCTATGTCGAGGGCGGCGCTGCGACCAATCTGTTCGACAGCCTCGAAGCGGGCGGCGAGATCGAGGCGAGCGGCCCGTACGGACGATTCTGCCTGATGGACGACGACGTCAATCGTCGTTATCTCCTGATCGCGACGGGCACCGGAATCACGCCCTACCGCGCGATGCTGCCACGGATCGAAAAACTCATCCGCGAACATGGCCGGCGTTTCGTGCTCCTCTACGGCGCGCGCAACGAACAGGAGCTACTCTACGGCGAGGAGTTCGACGCCTTCGCGCACCAGCACCCGGAATTCACTTTCCACCCCTGCCTGTCGCGCGCCGCACGCGCCGCGCCGCGGCCCAACGACCGCCGCGGCCACGTCCAGGACGTGCTGCCGGAACTCGCGCCCGATCCCGAGCACGACATCGCGTACCTGTGCGGCAACCCCGACATGATCGACGCCACCTTCACCCAGTTGAAGGAACTCGGCATGCCGATCAAGCACATCCGGCGCGAGAAGTACGTTTCCTCGCGCTAGCTCGGCAGCG
>JAICJG010000003.1 GCA_025928585.1 Rhodanobacteraceae bacterium | reverse complement strand
CGCGTTCGGGATCATCTCGGAAATCGTGCCGACCTTCGCGCGCAAGCCTTTGTTCGGCTACAAGGCAATGGTGTACGCGATCGCGTGCATTGCGTTCCTGTCGTTCATCGTGTGGTCGCACCACATGTTCACGGTCGGGATGCCGCTCGGCAGCGAAGTGTTCTTCATGTACGCGACGATGCTGATCGCGGTGCCGACCGGGGTGAAGATCTTCAACTGGGTCACCACGATGTGGAAGGGCTCGCTCAGCTTCGAGATCCCGATGCTGTGGGCGATCGCCTTCATCGTGCAGTTCACGATCGGCGGCTTCTCCGGGGTGATGATGGCGCTGGTGCCGGCCGACTTCCAGTACAACCAGACCTATTTCATCGTCGCGCACTTCCATTACGTGCTGGCCGCCGGCGCGTTGTTCTCGATCATCGCCGGGGTGTACTACTGGCTGCCGAAGTGGTCCGGCCACATGTACTCGGGCTTCTGGTCGAAGCTTCATTTCTGGCTCAGCGTGATCGGCATCAACGTGCTGTTCTTCCCGCAGCACTTCCTGGGTCTCGCCGGCATGCCACGCCGCATTCCGGACTACAACGTGGCGTTTGCCGATTGGAACATGGTTTCCTCGATCGGCGGCTTCCTGTTCGGCGCCACCCAGTTGATCTTCGTCGGCGTGGTGATCCACTGCGTGTTCTTCTCGAAGGAGAAGGCGGCCGCCCGCGCCTGGGAAAACGCGCATGGCCTCGAGTGGACGCTGCCGTCGCCGGCGCCGCACCACAGCTTCACGGTGCCGCCGGTGGTGGACGACACCCAGCTTGCGCATGGCGACATCACGCATTGATCGTGCAATCGGCCCTGATTGCTGCTCCAGTAGATGATGAGATTGATCAAAGCTATCGGAGTCATAGGCACCAGAATGGGCTTGATGCCCTGATTTTTCGAGAAAGCATGCTGCGAACGAGCGAACAAGTTGACGCGGAAAAGCGCGCGCAGGACCGGTCCGATGCCGCGGCCGATGCGTTGGTGCACCGCCAGAGCGGCGCGCGCCGGACCGCCTGGATCATCGGCGCGATCGCGGTCGCGTTCTTCATCGCCAGCCTGGTGCAAGGGCACCTCGCCCACATCCCTCGCTGACATGTCCTTCGACCAAGGCAATGCGGCGGCCCCGCGGGACGCCACCAGATCAGACTGCGGGCCGCAGCCCCGCAGCCACCACGTATTTCGCCAAGCCCGTCACCGACCGGAACCTTGTCCATGAACCAACTCGACGCCAACGTCTACTACGTCCCGCACAAGAGCCGCTGGCCCATCTTCATCACGTTCGGCATGTTCATGTTCATGGTCGGCGCCGCCACCTGGCTGAACGGCTACGAGCGACCGGGCCAGATCGTCCTCGCGATTGGCGCGTTGACCATCATCGGCATCATGTTCGGCTGGTTCGGCAACGTGATCGCGGAGTCGATCAGGGGCGTCTTCAATCCGCAGGTCGACACTTCGTTCCGGATGGGAATGATGTGGTTCATCGTCTCGGAAGTGTTCTTCTTCGCCGCGTTTTTCGGCGGCCTGTTCTACATCCGCAACGCGGTGGTGCCGCTGCTCGGCGGATCCGACCAGGGGCTGGGACTGCTGAACGGGGCCCAGCTCGCGACCAATCACTACCTGTGGCCCGGGTTCTCGGCCGCGTGGCCGACCAACGGGCCCGAGGCGGTCGGCGGTTCATTCGTCACCACCTCGCCTTGGGGTATCCCGCTGATCAACACCCTGCTGCTGCTCTCCTCGAGCGTTACGGTGACCATCGCCCACCATGCGCTGCGTGGCGGCAACCGCAAGCGCCTGATCGGCTTCCTGGGCCTGACGATCGTGCTGGGTGCGCTGTTCCTGTGCGGACAGGCGATCGAGTACTGGGATTCGTACGTCCACCTCAACATGACGCTGCACAGCGGCATCTATGGTGCGACCTTCTATATCCTCACCGGCTTCCACTGCCTGCACGTCACGCTCGGCACGATCATGCTGTGTGTGATGTGGCTGCGCTGCGTACGCGGTCACTTCACCCGCGAAAACCACTTCGGGTTCGAAGCGGTGGCGTGGTACTGGCACTTCGTGGACGTGGTCTGGCTGTGCCTGTTCCTGTTTGTTTATATCTTGTAGGAGCAGGGTTCAGGAGCAGAAGCACAGGTGTCCGTGGACCCCGTTTGCGCGATGTGATTCCAGGCGGTTGATCACCGTGTAGCCCGGATGGAACCGTGCAGCGGCGCAACCCGGGACATTCGCGCGAGAACGGTCCCGGATTCCCTTGCACTTCATCCGGGCTACGAACCTCCGGCCGCTCCCTGTCCCCTGCTCTCAGCGCGTGTAGATGCCGTGCGGGTGCAGGAGGCCGGTGGCGATCCCCACGATGATCAGGACGATCAGCAGTGCCGAGAACAGCACGCGCCGGGTCAGCGCCCAGGCCGTGCGGTTGCTGCCGCTGCGATCGGTCATCATGAAGTACAAAGCCTGTCCCAGTTCGAAGATGACCACCAGGAACACGATGACCAGGACGGCTTGGTATGCGGTCGCGAGAGGCATGGGCGGTGCGTTGCCGGAAACCACAAGTATACCGGCGCGGCGCGTGCGCCCATGATCGGCATCCGCCGTCCGGGCGCCTTCGCGGTGTTGCTGACGCTCGCCGGCATCGCGGTGTTCTGCGCGCTCGGCGTCTGGCAACTCGATCGCGCGGCGTACAAGGAGAACGTGCTCGCGCGCTTCGACCGCGCCGCATCCGCTCCCCTGGTGCCGCTGACGCAGGCGGTTTCGGACCCCCGGTCCAACGACTATCCGCACGTGCAGGCCACGGGCCGGATCCTGGGTGGCCGCGTCTACCTGCTCGACGACCAGATGCGCGCGGGGAGGCTGGGCGTGATGGTGTTCGTGCCATTCGTCCCCAACGGCTCGCCGCATCCCTTGCTGGTAAACCTCGGGTTTCTCGCCAAGATGGGTCCCGATTCGACGACCCTGCCGGATCTCCCGCCGATGCCGACGGGCGAGGTGACCCTCACCGGAATCTACGCGCCGCCGCCGCTGCCGGGGCTCAAATTGGGCGGCAACCCGCTGGTCCGCCAGCGGACCTGGCCGAAGCTCGTAACCTGGATCGACCTTCGCGAAATCGCGGCCGATCTGCATCGCCCGCTCTACCCGCATGTATTGTTGCTGGATCCCGACCCGCACAGCGCCTACCTGCGCCACTGGACGGCCAACGTGATGCCCCCCGCCCGGCATCGTGCGTACGCGCTGCAGTGGTTCAGTTTCGCGATCGCTGCGGTCGTGTTGTTTTTCGTGCTGCATCGCGTGAAGCGTGATGATGCCGCAGTCAACGAGGAATAGAAGAAGATGGATGTACGCAATCGCCGCCGCTTGCAGGCGGCACTGATCGCCGCGGTGTTCGTGTTGCCCGTGGTGGTGGCGCTGATGCTGACATCGACGGGCTGGGTTCCGGATGGCCGCAGCTACGGCCATCCGGTCCGGCCCGAGCGCGACTTGGCCGCCATGCCGGTGCAAGCAGCCAGCGGTGAGCCGTTTGCGTGGCGCAATGACGACGCCGTGTGGACGCTGGTCGCGCTGCCCGGCCCTGGTTGCGCGGAACACTGCCTGCGCCAGCTCGACCTGGTGCATCGTGCGCAGATCGCGCTCGGTCGGCATGCCGACAAGCTGCGCCTGCTGTATCTCGGCGCCCGCCCGGAGGCTGCCGTCGCGCACGGTTTCGGCGAGGTGTGGACGCTCGCGACCACGCCCTCCGACGTGCTCGCCGACCTGCGCCCCCGCACGCGCGACTCGGTCAGCGCGGTGCTGGTGACGCCAGACGGCAAGGCGCTCACCCGCTACGCCGCCGACTTCGATCCGGACGGCCTGCGCCAGGATCTCGCGAAGGTGGTGCATTGATGGAATCGGTGACCGCCCCGCTGCGCGCGCTGGCCTGGATCGCCTGCGTGTTCGCCTTCTGCGTGATCGTGTTCGGTTCTTTCGTGCGCCTCTCCAACGCGGGCCTGTCCTGTCCCGACTGGCCGACCTGCTATGGACGGATCACCTGGCCCGTGAAGCCGGCCGCAGTGGCAAGAGCCGACCAGGCCTTCCCCAACCGCCCCGTGGAGACCCACAGGGCCTGGCGCGAGCAGGTACACCGTTTCCTCGCCGGCACGCTCGGCCTCCTGGTGCTGGCCGAGGCGCTCGCCGCGACCTTCGCGGAGAAACGCCGTCTGGGGCTGGTGCTCGCGGCGGTGGTCCTGATCGGGGTCGGCATTCCGCTCTACATGGCGAAGGACTACGTGGCATCGAGCGCCGTGGCCGCGGCCGGGGAAGCGCTGCTGCTCGGCCTCACGCTCTTCTGGCGCGCGGGAGGCTGGCGGCGGATCGCCGTGCTGGCGCTCGCGGTGGTGTGTTTCCAGGCCCTGCTCGGGATGTGGACGGTCACCTGGCTGCTGCTGCCGCTGGTCGTCACAGGGCACCTCCTGGGCGGGCTGCTGACGTTCGGCCTCCTGGCCTGGCTCGCCTGGCGGCTTTCCGAACGGGGTCAGGTTCACTTTTCAGCGAAGCTCCGGCGGCACCCACCGTCGGCAATGAAAAGTGAACCTGACCCCGTTCTTTTGCGGCGCGCCGCAGCGGTCGGCCTGGTCTTGCTCGCGTGCCAGATTTTCCTCGGCGGCTGGACGTCCACCAATTACACAGCGCTCGCCTGTGGCATCGGCGGAGCGGCATTCCCGCAGTGCCTCGGGCAATGGTGGCCCGCGATGGACTTCCACCAGGGATTCATCCTGTGGCGGCACATCGGGGTCGACTTCCAGGGCGGCATCCTCGATGCGCCCGCGCGCACGGCGATCCAGATGGTGCACCGCCTGGGCGCCGTGGTGGTGTTCGTGTACGTGGCGTGGCTCGCGCACCGGTCCGCCCGCGCCGGGCTGCGCTGGCACGGCATCGCGCTGGCGGTGTTGCTGTGCGCGCAGGTTGCGCTGGGCATCGGCAACGTCACCCTCGGCCTGCCGCTGTGGGTTGCGGTCGCTCACACCGGAGGAGCCGCGTTGCTGCTGTTCGCGCTGGTGGGGTTGTTGGCGCGATCCTCCGTGATCGCGAGGTCCCCCGACGTCGCGATTGCCGGTGCCGCCCGGAGGCCCGGGGAACCAGAACGGCCATCCATGACCTGATAGTGATTTTGCGACCATCCCTGATCGCTGGTTCTTCGAAATCACGGGTCGCCCGGTCGGCACCGGACCCTGGAAGTCCAGATCGGCCTTCCCTGGCCTGGCTTGTCACAACAGCCGCTTCGCGCGGACCATTTACAATGCCGTGATGGATAGCAGTATCGATCGAGCAGGGCAGGCGGCCTCGGTAGCGGCCGGGGCCCCTCGCCCCGCGGCGCGGCGGACGCCTTCGCTCGCGGGCCAGTACCTCGCCGCCACCAAACCGCGCATCGTGGCGCTGCTGGTGTTCACCGCATTGATCGGGATGTTCCTCGCCGCGCCCGGCGTGCCGCCGTGGCGCGCGCTGGTGTTCGGCACGCTCGGCATCTGGATGGCGTCGTCGTCGGCCGCCGCGCTGAACCAGTTGATCGACCAGCGCATCGACCGCCTGATGGCGCGCACCGCGCATCGGCCGCTGGTGACCGGCACCTTGACCACCCGCCAGGTGCTCGCTTTCGCGACGGTGCTGGGCGTGGCCTCGATGCTGGTGCTGGTGCTGCTGGTCAACTGGCTGACCGCGCTGCTGACCTTCATCGGCCTGATCGGCTACGCGGTGATCTACACCGCGTTCCTGAAGCGCGCGACGCCGCAGAACATCGTGATCGGCGGCCTGGCCGGCGCAATCCCGCCCCTGCTCGGCTGGGCCGCGGTGACCGGGATGCAGACGCTGACCGACTGGGCCTACGGATTGCTCCTGGTGCTGATCGTGTTCGCCTGGACCCCGCCGCATTTCTGGTCGCTGGCGATTGTCCGCCGCGAGGATTACCGGCGCGCCTGCATTCCGATGCTGCCGGTCGTGTACGGCGTCGAATACACCCGCTGGCACGTCCTCTATTACACGATCCTGCTGGTGCTGGTCAGCTTCCTGCCCTACCTCACCGGCATGAGCGGGCTGTTGTACCTCGGCGGCGCACTGGTGCTCGGCGTTGCCTACCTGTACTACGCGATCCGCCTGATGCGCCCGCCGGACGAACGCTTCGCGATGAGCGCCTTCGGCTATTCGATCGTATACCTGATCGCGCTGTTCGCCTTCCTGCTCGCGGACCACTGGCTGACGCAACCGGTGCTGCGGGTCGGCGGCTACGTGTTCCAGAGGATCGGGTAAGCTTGGTCGGAGCCGCGATGCCGGGGCGACGCGTACGGTCTGGTTGATCGGACCCGCCCAGTAAGCAGGCATTACAAGGAGGCAGTCGCAACGCGTGGACCGGGTCCTGCTCGTCGTCGCCCTCGCCGCCGTGCTGGCCAGCGTCGCGTTGGCGGCGTGGACCCTGCGCAGGCAAAAACGGATCGCCCGCGAATGGCAAGTCAGCCGCGAGCGCTACATGCTGGTGGCCGAAGGTGCCAACGACGGCATCTGGGACTTCGACCTTGCCAGCCAGCACATATTCTTCTCGCCGCGGGTCCGCCAGATGCTGGGCTACGACGAGAGCGAACTGTCCGGGCCCGAAGACCTCCGCCGCATCATCCTGCCGGAAGACCTCGAGGCGGCGCGCGGCGCCTTGTACGGGCACATCGAGGCCCGCCGGACCGGCGAGCTGCGCCGCGTGATGCGGATGCGCACCCGCGACGGCCGGGTGCTGACGATCCTCGCCCGCAGCGTCACCCAGTACGGCCCGGACGGCAAGGCCGTTCGGGTCGCGGGTTCCTACACGGACATCACCGAGCAACTCAGTACCGAACGCCAGTTGCAGGTTGCCGCCAGCGTGTTCGAGGCCGGCAGCGACGGCATCGTGATCAGCGACGCCAACGACCGCATCGTGTCGGTCAACAATGCGTTCCTCGGGATGACCGGGTTCGGCCGGGACGAGCTGGTCGGACAGTTCCTGCGTGACGTGCAGGCGCCCACGGACGGTACCGCGGAGCTCGAGGCCGCGCTGCAGGAGTCGGGTGGGTGGAGCGGCCGCCTGACCTGGCGCCGCCCCGGCGGCGAAGGCAAGACGCTCGACAGCTCGGTGGTCGCGGTGCGCGATGCCGCGGGCGAGGTCACCTTTCGCGTCTACGTGTGCATCGATACCGCCGAACTCCGCTACGCGCAGGCGCGCATCCGCCACCTCGCGTTCTTCGACGCCTTGACGGGCCTGCCGAACCGCACCCAGTTGCGCGGCCAATTCGAGCAGGCGCTGGCGGCCGCGCGCTACTCGGGCGAGTCGCTGGCGGTGGTGTTCTTCGACCTCGACAACTTCAAGGAGATCAACGACACCGCCGGGCACAGCGTGGGCGACGACGTGATCTGCGTGGTCGCGCAGCGCCTCGGCAGGAGCATGCGCGAGGACGACATCCTGTGCCGCTTCGGCGGCGACGAGTTCCTGCTGCTGCTCCCCAATACCGATGCACGCACCGCCGAGGCCGTGGCCGTGCGCCTGATGGAGGAGATCTGCAAGCCGGTGGAGATCGAGGGCCGGGTCATGGACGTCGCCGCGAGCGCGGGCTTCAGCATGTTTCCGGACGACGCGCTCGATGCCGAAAACCTGGTGCGCGAGGCCGACACCGCGCTGTTCCGCGCCAAGGAGGAAGGCGGCAACCACGTGCAGCGTTTCCAGGCATGGATGGCCGAGGCGGTCAGTTGGCGGCACGACCTGCTGGCCGCACTTCGGGTGGCGATCGTCCGCTCGCAGTTCGTGCTGTGCTACCAGCCGATCGTGGACCTGCGCAACCACCGGATGGCCGGCGTGGAGGCGCTGCTGTACTGGAACCGTCCCGGGATGGGCACGGTCGGACCGGCATCCTTCATCGGCCTCGCCGAGGAATCGCGCCTGATCGAGCCGATCGGCGCGTGGGTGGTCAACGAGGCCTGCCGGCAGTTGGCGGCCTGGCGAGAGGCCGGACTGCCGGTGTTCTACGTGGCGCTGAACGTGTCGGGGATGCAGTTGCGCGAGGCCGGAAGATTCGAGCAGCACCTTTCGGACGCGATGGGCGCGCACGGCATCGGCAACGACGACCTGCTGCTCGAGATCACCGAGCGGCACCTCGTGCAGGACGTGAAAGGCGGCCTGCCGATATTGGACAGCCTGATCGCCAGCGGCATACGGGTGTCGGTCGACGATTTCGGCACCGGCTATTCGAACCTGGAAACCATCAAGAACCTCGCGGTCAGCCAGATCAAGGTCGACCGCACCTTCGTGCGCAACCTGGTGACCGAGGTCGGCGACCGCGCGATCGTGAAGTCGATCATTGCGCTGGGCCGCAGCCTCGGCCTGCAGGTGGTCGCCGAGGGCGTCGAAACCCGCGAGCAGCAGCAGATGCTCCAGGAGTTCGGCTGCGACCTCCTGCAGGGATATCTGTATGCGCGTCCGCTGACCGCGGGTCAGGTGCCGCCGTTCATCGCTGCGCTGGCGCGTGGCGAGACCAGCGCGGCGACTGGCGGCTGAGGACGGTTTGTGGTGTGATGGGCGGTCGCGGGAGCGGGTGTGCACCCAGCGGGCCGGCGCCGCGCCGGATGGCCCTCCGGGCGCTGCGGCGTCCCGCTTGCGTCAGGTGATGTCTTGAACGTTGTGATGGACTTCTTGCGCTGGTGGATTCCCTGGGAACCGTCGGCCGTCGTGGTGGTCGTGTTCGCCGGGGCCGTATGGCTGTACTGGCGCGGCCAGCGGCGCTCGCCGATGACGGCGCCGTGGTATCGGCAACTGCTGTTCTGGGCCGGGTTGCTGATTATCTACACTGGCCTGCATACGCGGCTCGACTACTACGCCGAGCACGAGTTCTTCATCCACCGCATCCAGCACATGGGGCTGCACCACATGGGCCCGTTCCTGATTGCGCTCGGCTATCCGGGCATCACGATGCGGCGCGGGCTGCCGGTCAGGTTCCGTACGCGCTGGCTGAAACCCCCATTGCAATGGGGGCCGGTCCGGAGTGTGCTCGCCGTGCTGCTGCATCCGTTCGTCGCTGCGCTGATCTTCGTCGGGCTGATTTACCTGTGGCTGTGGCCCGCGGTGCACTTCGAGGCGATGCTCGACTGGCGGCTGTACCGCGTGATGAACTTCAGCATGGCGGCCGACGGCATGCTGTTCTGGTGGCTGATCCTCGATCACCGTCCGCGGCCGCCGGCGCGGCTGTCGCCGGGCGTGCGCGTGTTCGTGGCACTCGCGGTGATCCTGCCGCAGATCCTGATCGGCGCGTACATCAGCCTCACCAAGACCGACCTCTATCCGATCTACAGCCTGTGCGGGCGCGCCTTCGCGGGGATTCCGGCGATCATGGACCAGCACATCGGCGGCCTGATCCTGTGGATTCCGAGCTCGATGATGAGCGTCCTCGCGGCGCTGATCGGGTTCGCGCACTGGATCCGGCTGGACAGCAAGGGCCGGTTGCCGCGCAACCGGCGCCAGCGCGAGTTGCTGCGCCTGCGCCAGGCGGCTGCGGCTCAGTGCGAGGGGCCGGACGCATTGGCGGGCAGCACCGGGAAGTCCGCCTGAAGCTTCGCCCCGCCGGCGAACTCGAGCGTGACCTTCACGGTATCCCCCGGTTTGATCGAGCGCGTCGCGTGGCTGAGCATCAGGTGATAGCCGCCCGGCGCAAGTTTCACCCGCGCGTGCGCGGGAACATCCACGTGGTCGATCATTTCCATGGTGCTGTCGCCGTGCGCGAGGCGCGAGTGGTGCAGCATCGCCATGCCGTAGGCGGGGCTGCTGGCGCCCGTGATCCGCAGGTTGGCAGCGCTGTCGTTCACGATCTCCGCGTAGGCTGCGGCCGGCAGGCTGGCCGGCAACCAGCGGATCCAGGCGTGCTCGATCCGCACGCCCGCGGGCGGTGCTGGCGGGGCGCCGACTGCCGCGGCGGCAATCGCGAGCAGGGTGCCTGCGAGGACGCTCCGCAGGACTCTCATGACGGCTGCTCCACCAGGATCTTCAGGTCATGGAAGATCTCGTCATTGGTCGCGCCCGGCGTCGCCAGCAGCCGCGCGCGCCCTTCGCGATCGAAGATGTAGATCGCCGAGCTGTGGGTGACTTCGTAGTCGCCTGTCGAGGTCTTTGGCGTTTCCCGCTGGAAGAACGCGCGATAGCGCTTGGCGAGCTTCGCGAGCGCGTCCTGGGTACCGGTCAGGCCGACGATCCGCGGATCGAACGCGCTGACGTACTGGTGGAGCACCGGCACCGTGTCGCGGATCGGGTCCACGGTCACGAACAGCACCCGCACGTCGTCGGCGTCCTTGCCGAGTTTCTGCAGCACCGTGTGCAGGTGCACCAGGGTCAGCGGGCACACGTCCGGGCAGTGGGTGTAGCCGAAATACAGCACCACCACCTTGCCGTGGAAGGTCGCGGCCGTGACCGGCTTGCCGAGGTCGTTGGTGAGATTGAACTCGAGGTCCGGCAGGTGGCCACTCACGTCATCGAGCTGCCAGTTCGGGTGCGCGGCGCAGGCAGCGAGCAGGACCGCTGCGCAGCCCGCGAGCAGCCAGCGCAAAGGAATGCGAGGAAGGGTCATGGCCATGCCTGGAAGATTCGATGCCACCGGGGATGATAGCGCGCCGGTCATTGCGCCGGCCGGCGTCTGCCGCGCTTCCGGCCGGGACGCTGTCCCCGGCACCCGGGCCGAACATTGCCCCGCACCCCGAGGGGTTGACCCGCGCGCGGCTCCCATACGACAATTTGCGTGCCGACCGGCGCGCGCAGCGCGCATCGGCACTGTCCTTCATCAATCATGACCATGGACGTACACCCTAGTCGCACCGCCGGCATCCGCTTGCATCGGGTGACGGCGGCCACAATCGAAACGATCGTCCGCGGCAGTCGCGCCCGGGCGGCCGGTACTCCCGACTAGGCGAGTCCGGTCCGCTCCTCGTGCGGTGCTGCGGCACCGCTTGCAAGAGGAGATGGGCCATGAACCTCCTTCGCAATTTCTTGCGTGCGCGCTTGGCGGCCCGCCATGCGCATTCGAACCGCCGCGACGCGCGCCGTCGCGAGTGGAGCGTGACCGTGCCTGCGCCGAGGGTTGCCGCGGGCCGTCCCGAAGCTGCATGATCGCGCTCGCGATCCATCGCGGCCTGCGGCCTCCATCGCGAATACACGCGCGATCTTGCCTCGCGCGCGCCATGCTGCGCGGGCGAAAACGAACGCAGCGGTCCCTTTCGATGTAATCCACCGATCCACCGCTCGTTCCGTGGACGGGTAGCCTCCGCGATGGAAACGAGCGATGTTCGGTGCTTCCTCCCAAACCTCTGAAGCAATGGCCGGGCCGAGGCCGCCTCGCGCGCATGTGCGCCCGGCCGCGGCAGACTACGCGTGGCAGGACGAGCCGGCGCTGTTCGACGCGCTCGACACCGGCCCCGCCGGCCTCGACAAGCAGCAGATCGAGGATCGCCTCGACCGCGATGGCGAGAACCAGGCCGTCCACGAGAAACCCCCGCACTGGGCGTTTCAGCTTGCGCACACGTTCTGGAACCCGTTCATCATCGTGCTGCTGGTGCTGGCCGTCGTCCAGCTGTTCACGACCGACGACCTGACCGGCCCGGTCATCATTGCGGTGATGGTGGGGATCAGCGCGCTGCTCGGATTCACCCAGGAATTCCGTTCCTCGCGGGCCGCGGAAAGGCTGAAGGCGATGGTGCGCAATACCGCGACGGTCACGCGGCGGGCCAGCGACGGCCACTCGGAACGCATCGAGGTGCCGGTGATCGAACTCGTCGCCGGCGACATCGTGCATCTTTCCGCCGGCGACATGGTGCCCGCGGATCTGCGCCTGCTGGCTGCAAAGGACCTGTTCCTGTCGCAGGCGATCCTCACCGGCGAATCGATCCCGGTCGAGAAAGCCGCCCATGCCCGTCGCCAGACTTCCGAGCTGCCGGTCGAGCCACTGGATCTCGCGAGCGTGTGCTACATGGGTACGAACGTGGTCAGTGGCAGCGCCAGCGCGGTGGTGGTAGCGACCGGGCCGCGCACCTACCTCGGCTCGCTGGCGCATACGCTCACCGGCGTACGCGCCGAAACCAGTTTCGATCGCGGCGTGAAGAGCGTGTCGTGGCTGCTGATCCGCTTCATGGCGGTGATGGTGCCGATCGTGTTCCTGATCCAGGGCTTCGGCAAGGGCAACTGGCTGGAGGCATTCCTGTTCGCGATTTCGGTGGCGGTGGGCCTCACCCCGGAGATGCTGCCGTTGATCGTCACCGCGAACCTTGCCAAGGGCGCGCTGGCGATGAGCAAGCGCAAGGTGGTGGTGAAACAGCTCAACGCGATCCAGAACTTCGGCGCGATGGATGTGTTGTGCACCGACAAGACCGGCACGCTCACCCTGGACCGGATCGTGCTGGAACAGCACCTCGATCTGCACGGCGACGAATCCGACGATGCGCTCGAATACGGCTATCTCAACAGCCACTTCCAGACCGGCCTCAAGAACCTGATGGACAAGGCGGTGCTGTCGCACCGCGACCTGGAAGCGAGCGTCGCCAGGTGGCGCGTCGTCGACGAGATTCCGTTCGACTTCCAGCGCCGCCGGATGTCGGTGGTGCTGTGTGCCGCGGACGCTGCGTCCGGGTTCGACGGCGAACTCCTGATCTGCAAGGGCGCGGTCGAGGAAATGCTGTCGATATGTGCGTGCGCGCGCGAGGGCGGGCGCGACATTCCGATGACCGACGAACGTCGCGACGCGATTCGCGCGATGACCCACGAATTGAACGAGGACGGACTGCGGGTGCTGATCGTCGCGATCCGGCGCCAGCCCGCTCCCGGGCGCGCCTACGGCGTCGCCGACGAGGAAGGCTTGACGGCGATCGGCTGCCTTGCCTTTCTCGATCCGCCCAAGGATACCGCCCGCACCGCGATCGCCGCGCTCCACCAGCACGGGGTCCACGTGAAGGTGATCACCGGCGACAACGAAGCGGTGACCCGCAAGATCTGCCGTGAGGTCGGTTTGGACGTCGAACAGTCGGTACTGGGTCGCGACATCGAGGATCTCGACGATGCGGCGCTGGACGAACGGGTCGCGCACACCACGGTATTCGCCAAGATGTCGCCGCTGCAGAAGGCGAGGGTGGTGACGTCGTTGCAGCGGCAGGGGCACACCGTCGGTTTCCTCGGCGACGGCATCAACGACGCGCCCGCGCTTCGCCACGCCGACGTCGGGATCTCGGTCGATACCGCCACCGACATCGCCAAGGAATCGGCCGACATCATCCTGCTCGAAAAGAACCTGATGGTGCTGGAGGAGGGCGTGCTGGAAGGGCGGGTCACCTTCGGCAACATCATCAAGTACATCAAGATGACGGCTAGCTCCAACTTCGGCAACGTGCTCAGCATGCTGGTCGCGAGCATTTTCCTGCCGTTCCTGCCGATGCTGCCGCTGCAAATCCTGGTGCTGAACCTGCTCTACGACCTTTCGCAGTTGTCCATCCCGTTCGACCGGATGGACGAGGAATACGTTCGCAAACCCAGGAAATGGGATGCCGGCGACATTGGTCGTTTCATGTTCCGGATCGGACCGACGAGTTCGGTGTTCGACATCACCACGTTCCTGCTGCTGTGGTTCTGGTTCGGCGCGAATGCGCCCGCGCACCAGGCGTTCTTCCAGTCCGGCTGGTTCGTCGAAAGCCTGATCACCCAGACCCTGGTGGTGCACATGATCCGCACCCGCAAGATCCCGTTCGTGCAGAGTGCGGCTTCGGCGCCGGTGCTGGCGCTGACCAGCGCGATCATCGCGGTCGGTATCGCATTGCCCTATACCCTGCTCGGCCACAAGCTGGGGATGGTCGAACTGCCGCCGGTGTACTTCGCGTGGCTGGCCGCCACCGTCGCCGCATACTGCGTACTGACGCAAATCGTGAAGGCAATGTTCGTGCGCCGGTTCGCGCGCTGGCTGTAAAACCGGGGTCAGAGTGCACTTTCATGGTTGAGATCAAGCGTTCCAGGCTAATATTCGAAAGTCCACTCTGACCCCGGTTTTGTGCCATGACCGCCATCTACGACTTCGAAGCGGACCTGCTCGACGGCACGCCACAGAAGCTCGATGCCTGGCGCGGCAAGGTGCTGTTGATCGTCAATGTCGCCTCGAAATGCGGCTTCACGCCGCAATACGCGGGGCTCGAGGCGCTGTACCGTGCGCACAAGGATGAAGGCTTCACGGTTCTCGGTTTCCCGTGCAACCAGTTCGGACATCAGGAGCCGGGCGACGCGGCGGAGATCCGCAACTTCTGCTCGACGAAATACGAGGTGACGTTCCCGCTGTTCGCGAAGATCGATGTCAACGGCACGAACCTGCACCCGCTGTACCGCTTCCTGAAGCAGGCGGCTCCGGGCGTACTGGGCTCGGAAGCGATCAAGTGGAATTTCACCAAATTCCTGATCGACCGCGAGGGCAACGTGGTGCGGCGCTACGCCCCGGCGGACACGCCGCAGAAGATCGACGGCGACATCCAGAAACTGCTGTAGAAGATGGCGTGCCTGCGATCGCGGGGCCCCGCCTGCGGAGGTTGGGCTGAGCAACGCGAAGCCCAACGGGTGGTCGCTCCGCCACGTCGGGCTTCCCCCGGAGCAAGTCCGGGGGTCAGCCCAACCTACATCGGCGAGGCCGGCTGGGCCTTGCGCGCAAGCAACCCGCGCAATTCGTTCTTTTCCGCTTCGTCGAGGGCCCCCTCCGACTGCTTGCGGATCAAGGCATCGAGCCGCTGCTGGGTGGTCTGCTCCGCGAGCTTGCGCAGCGCATCCAGGAATTCCGCGCGCAGGGCCTCTGGCTCGCCCGGGAATTCCGTGGTCGCGAGCTTTTGCAAGGCGGCGGCCTCCTCGCGCGCGGAGAAGTGTTCGAGCAGCAACGCGGTTTTGATCCCGGGTCGGGTCCCCGCGACGTCGAGCAGTTCGATCAGCAGCGGAACACCGGGCTTGTCGAGCGCGGCGAATGCGTATGGACGCCCCGCAAGTTCCGCGAGAGCGGGCTCCGCCAGCAGCATCGCGATGGCGCTGCGCACCAGGGTGCGCCGCGGCGCGTTGGGCAATGCCGCGGCTCGACCCGCCGGAGTCATCGCGGCGACCATTGGCACGCCGGTGCGCTTCTCGAGCTCCGCGTACATCAGGTCGCGGAACGCACCGTCAGGCAGTTTCGCGAGCAGGGGCTTGGCGTATTCGGCCAGCCTGGCGCGGCCGTCCAGCGTCGCCACCTTCACGTCGTGCGACAGATAGCCGTAGAAATATTCCGACAGCGGCGTCGCCTGCTTCAGCCGTGCCTCGAAGCCGACCTTGCCTTCCTTGCGCACCAGCGTGTCGGGGTCCTCGCCTTCGGGCAGGAACAGGAAGAACGCCTGGCGGCCGTCGCGCATCCGCGGCAGCACCGACTCCAGCGCGCGCCATGCCGCGCTGCGCCCGGCGCGGTCGCCGTCGAAGCAGAAATAGACGTCGGGCGCCGTGCGGAACAGCAACTCCGCGTGCTCGCCCGTGGTCGCGGTGCCGAGGGTCGCCACGGCCTGCGGTACGCCGGCCTGGTGCAGCGACACCACGTCCATGTAGCCTTCGACCACGATCAGGCGTTCCAGCTTGCTGTTGGCCTGGCGCACCTGCCACAACGCGAACAACTCGCGGCCCTTGTGGAACAGCGGTGTTTCCGGCGAGTTGAGGTACTTCGGTCCGTCGCCTTCGAGAACCCTTCCGCCGAACGCGATCACCCGTCCGCGCCGGTCGAGGATCGGGAACATCAGCCGTTCGCGAAAGCGGTCGTAGCGTTTGCCGCCTTCGCCGGTCGAGAGCATCCCGGCCTGTTCCAGCATCTTCAACCGTGCGTCGCCGGTGCCGAGCGCACGCTTGACGGCATCCCACCCGCCCGGCGCCCAGCCGATCCGGAAGCGTTCGATGACGTCCTCGCCCAGCCCCCGCCTTTTGCAATAGGCCCGCGCCGCTTCGCTGTTCGGCAATTGTTCCTGATAGAACTGCGCCGCAGCGTCCAGGAGTGCATAGAGATCGGTGCGATCCTCCCGCGGACGCGCCGGACCGCCTTCGTGCGGCACGTTCAAGCCGACCGTCTGCGCCAGTTCCTCGACCGCATCCGGAAATTCCAGCCGGTCGTACTCCATCAGGAACTTGATGGCGCTGCCGTGCGCGCCGCAGCCGAAGCAGTGGTAGAACTGCTTGCCCGGGCTGACGGTGAAGGACGGCGTACGCTCGTCGTGGAAGGGGCAACACGCGGTCCACTCGCGCCCGGCGCGCTTGAGCGGCACGCGCTGCTGAACTACGTCGACGATGTCGACGCGTGCCAGCAGTTCATCGATGAAGCGTTCGGGGATCAGGCCGGGCATGGCCGCCTAGTGTGCCACGCCCGGCGCCGTTTCCGTCCCGCTACAGCGCGTGGAAAATCCCGACCAGCGCGAGCACTGCAAGGATGAACAGGATCAGGAAGATCACGAAAAGGACCTTCGCGATCGTCGCGGCAATGCCCTGGATGCGGCTGAAGCCGAGCGCGCCCGCGAACAAAGCAATGATGGCGAAGATGATGGCCCACTTGAGCACGGCGCCCTCCCTGGTGCAGCATCAAAAAGGAAGTCGGCAGCGTAATTCCGCAGCCGTGACGAGCGCGTAAACAGGGGAAGAGTCAGGCGACGCGCGCTGTGGCCGCAGGGTCGATGCGCGTGCGCGCCGGTGGTGAGCGGTCCATGAAGCCGAGCGCGTGGCACCAGTTCATCACGTGTACGCCTTTCGCGCGCTGCTCGTCGCGGATCGAATCGTGCAGGCCGACCATCTTCGTCCAGTGCAGCTTGGGCCGGTAATGGTGCTCGGCGTGGTAGCCGTTGTAGAGCCAGATCCAGTTGTAGAGCCTGTTGTACGTCGAGACGCCCCACGCGATCGGCTGGTCGGGATTGCCCTTCAGGTGCTCGTAGTAGCCGTTCAACGACGACAGCGAGTGGCCGAGGTAGTAGAACGGCACGAGGCACAGGAACGCGCGCCAGTCGTAGACCAGGCAGGCGAGGTAGACGATGACCACCGTCGCGATTTCGATACGGATCCAGCGCGCGAGATGCGGCCATTTCTTCTTGACCCGCGTGTAGCACTCCCCGATGTCGTCGCGGAAATACGAGTAGAACGTGTAGGTCCACGCGCTCTCCGGTTGGCCGTCCTTGCCGTGGCGATAGATCGAGAGCGGGTCGATCGTCGTGCCGTCCTTGCCGATGCGGTCCATGTTGCCGACATGATGGCGCAGGTGGACGTGCTTGTAGAACTCCTGGCTGAAACCGTCGGTCAGCGAGAACAGGAAACTGAAGGCGCGGTTCAACCACGGCCACCGGAAGAACGGGTTGTGGATGAAGTTGTGGCTGGTCGAGTTGATCGACCACGAAATCGAGATCGAATAGACCAGCGCGCAGGCAAGCCAGACGGGCCAGGGCGTCGCATGGAATCCGAAGAACAGCCAGGCGAGGAATGCGGCATGGGCCAGCACCATCAGGACGGGAAGCGCGTCCCAGGTGCTGTAGGCGAAAACGAGGCGGCGTTCGAGTGGGGCGGGGTTCATGGACGCGAGGAATCTGGTTGCGTCGTGACGGAATGGGTACCGTAGTGATTGTACGGCGATGGGGGCTTGCGGGCGTGAAGCCGCGGTTGCGGCCGGGTGCTGGTGCAAGCGTGACGGCACCTGCTTTCCATTCGCTTTCAGCCGCACCCTGCGCGTGCGGTCTCGTTCAGCCGCTACACTGCCGACCTCCATGGCTTCCGCCCCGCAAATCCGCCGGTCCTGCGCGCCGTTGTTTTTTTCGGCGGCCTTGTGCGTCGTGCTCGGCGGCTGCGCGAGCGTCGAGGTGCCGAAATTGCCGGGCGGCGATTTGCCCGCGCACTGGCGCAACGCGCCCGGGCTCGGTGCGAAACCGGATCTCACCGGGTGGTGGACGCATTTTCACGATCCGCAACTGAACGCGCTGGTCGAACAGGCCCTGCATGGCAACCTCGGCGTGCAGCAGGCGGCCTGGAAGCTGCGCGCGGCACGTGCCCTGGAAGCGGCATCGGCGGCAGCCTTCAAGCCGCAACTCGCGTTCAACACCATCGAGGAGCCGAATCCCGAAAATACCGCGAGTTTCTTCCAGGCGGGGTTCGACGCCACCTGGGAGCTGGGATTGTTCGGCCGCCGCGATGCCAGTGGCCACGTTGCCGCGGCGGAGGCCGGCGCGGCACAGGCGGAATTGCAGTCGGCGCGCGTTTCCCTGGTGGCGGAAGTGGTGCGCGAATTCCTGCAGCTGCGGGCGGCGCAGCGAAGCGCAGGCCTGCTCGAGGCCGCCGCCGAGGCCGCGCAACAAAAGGTCGATCTGCTGCGCGTGCGCCAGCGCCTGCAGCTAGCCTCGCGAGCCGAAGTCGCGCAGGGCGAAGCCGCGGCGGCCAAGGCCGAGGGACAGCTCGCCGATCCGCACGCCGCGATCGTGCAGCACGCACAAGCGCTGGCGCTGCTGCTCGGGAAGAGCGAACCCGATTCGGCGTGGCTGCAGCCGCAGCCGCTGCCGAGAGTGGCGCCCGGCAAGATCCTGGCGGTCCCCGCCGCGCTGTTGCACACGCGCCCCGAAATCCGCTACGCGGAGACGCAGGTGCTGAAGGCCGCGGGCGAACTCGGCATCGCCGAAGCCGACCTCTACCCGCAGCTCGCGCTGGGCAGTTCGCTCACATTCGCCGCGCTGGTGAAGGGCCAGACCCAGCTCGGCGACGTCAACAACACCTTCGCGATCGGCCCGATCGTCAACATCCCGTTGTTCGACTGGGGCCGGCGGCGCGCGGTCCGTGACGCTCGTGACGATCAGTTGCAGGCGGCGCTGCTTGCGTACCGACAGGCGGTGCTGGAGGGCGCCGCCGAAGTCGAAACCGATCTCGCGGCGCTGCACGCTTCCGGGGAGCGCGCGCGCCACGCGGATGCCGCGGCGGCGGCATCGCGCCGCGGCTTGCAGGCGCGCGAGCGATTGCAGGGCCTGGGGCAGGCGGACGCGATGGATCTGGCCGACGCGCGGCTCGCGTTCACCGAAGCTGAGCTCGACCGGGAGCAGGCGCGGCTCGCGCACGGCCTCGCCTACGTGGCGTTGTACAAGGCGTTGGGCGGGGCGCCGTTGCCCAAAGACGACGATCGTGGTGAGAAGCAAAGCAACGATTCGTCTGCCAGGAAGCAAGGAGGCAATGGTTTTTCTTCTCCCTTCGGGGAAAGGCGGACCGAAGGACCGGACGAGGGTACGGTTCCCGCAAAACCTGTACCCTCACCCCTGCCCCTCTCCCGCGGGAAGAAGGGAAATGCGCAGCAGACGGTTCAACCATGATCCCGCTCGCGCGCAAGACCCTCGTCCACGAATGGCGGCGCTTCCTGCCGGCGGTGCTGGCGGTCGCGTTCTCCGGCTTGCTGTTGCTGATGCAGGCCGCGCTGGTGTTCGGGATCTTCGGTGCCACGGCGGTCTACATCACGGCCTCCGATGCCGACCTGTGGGTCGGCTATCCCGGCACCCAGAGCATCGAGCTCGGCCGCCCCATCACGCCGCGCGCACGCACCGCGCTGCTGATGGACCCGGGCGTGGCGCGGGTCGAGCCGTTCGCGTGGATCGACGGCGACTGGCGCGGACCGGCGGGCACCGGCGGCGTGTCGGTGTTCGTCTCCGGCATCAGCCCGCGGCCCGAGGGGATGATCTTCTCCGATGTGCTGACCGCGGCGCAGCGCGCCGCGTTGCGCGAGCCGTTCGCGGTGATCGTCGACCGCGCCGACCTGCCCAAGCTGGGGGTTCCGATCGGCGGCCGCGCGCTCATCAACGGGCAACTGGTGCGGATCGCCGGGGTCGCCAGCGGCATCCGCGCGCTCGGTGGCGTGAACGTGGTCGCCTCGCTGGACACCGCGCGTGCGTTGGACAACGACACCGGCGGCAGCGAGGTCGCGTACTACGTCGCCAAGCTGAAGCCCGGCGCGGACGCCGCCGCGGTGGCCGCGCGGATCAATGCGGATGCCCACGGCTACGCCGCCTGGACGGCATCGAGTTTCGCGCGGCGCGCGATCCTCTACTGGATGTTCCAGACCGGCGCCGGCCTCGGCGTGGTGTTCCTCGCGGTGGTGGTATTCATCGTTGGCGCAATCATCACCAGCCAGACGTTGATGGGGGCGATCGCAGGCTCGGTGCGCGAATACGCGACCCTGCACGCACTCGGTGTCAGCCTGGGTTCGCTGCGCCGGGTGGTGCTGGAGCAGGCCGCGTGGATCGGGGTAGGGGGACTCGTCGCGGGTGCCGTGCTGAGCTTCGGGTTGATCGCGTTGGCCAGGACCCAGGACGTACCGGTGCAGCTCAACGTGCCGGCATGGCTGGTGTGCGCGGCCCTGGTGATGGGGATCGCGCTGGTTTCCGGCATCGCGGCGGTGCGCGCGCTGCGCCATGCCGACCCGGCGTTGCTGCTGCGGTGAGCGCGCTGGTGGCCAGCGACATCCACATGGGTTACACCAGCGGCAAGCTGCGCACGGAAATCCTGCGCGGACTGTCGCTGGCCGTGGACGCGGGGCAGTTGACCCTGATCGCCGGGCCCTCGGGTTGCGGCAAGAGCACGCTGCTGTCGATCCTTTCGGGCCTGCAACGCCCCGATGCCGGCAGCGTGGTCGCGTTGGGCGAGGACCTGTTTCGGGGCGACCGGCACACGCTCGACCGCTTTCGCCTGCAGCACACCGGCTTCGTGTTCCAGGGCTTCAACCTGTTTCCCGCACTGACCGCGCTCGAACAGGTGATGCTGCCGTTGGGCTACATGGGTGTTGCCGATGCCGCGGCCAGGGAGCGCGGGTGCGCCGCGCTGGAAGAAGTCGGCCTCGCCGGGCGCATGCACCTGCTGCCCGCGGAATTGTCCGGCGGCGAGAAACAGCGGGTTGCGATCGCGCGCGCGCTGGTGAAGCAGCCGCAATTGCTGTTCGCGGACGAACCCACCAGCGCGCTGGATGCCGCGAACGGCCAGATCGTGATCGATACGCTGCGCCGGATCGCGCACGAACACGGCACCACGGTGCTGTGCGTCAGCCACGACCCGCGGCTCGTGACGCACGCCGACCGCGTGCTGCAGATGGAAGACGGCGCGATACTTGGGCCTGTTCACGCGTAACCGAGTGGCCGCGCCGCAGGTCCCATGCGTGCGCGACAAGAAAGAGCGAGGTGGATGCATGTCGATTTGGCTAAGCGCGAACAGGCCCCGTGGCCGCCGCATGCTGCCGCGCAACGATCGGACCCGGAAGGAGGGCCTGTCTTGAAAACAATGCGCTGGATGGGGCCCGTGCTTGCCATGCTGGCGCTGGTGCTGGGTGCATGTTCGGCCGGCGGCGAACACTCCGCGAGCGATGGCGCGCCAGGCTCGCAGTGGCTCGCGGTCGCGCGCGGCACGGTGGACGTCGAAGGCGGCATGGTTCAGGTGTCCGCACGCAGCGACGGCATCGTCGAGTCGGTCGCAGTCAAGCCGGGTGACACGGTGAAGGTCGGACAGGTGCTGGCGCGGCTCGATCCGCGCGGGGCGAGGATCCGGGTCGCCACCGCGAAGGCGGGCATCGAACAGGCCGAGGCGCAACTCGACGAATTGCAGGTGGACCTGGAGCAGGCCCGCTGGCGCGCGCCGCGGGTCGCCGCGGCGGCCAAGGCCGGGGCCGCGACCGGCGAATCCGCCGGCCAGGCACGCGATGCCGTGGCCTCGCTCGAGGCCAAGCGGAGAGCCGCGAAGGCCTCGCTCGATGCGGCGCGACAGCAGCTTGCCGCCGCGCAACTGCAGTTGGACGGCACCAGCGTGCGCGCACCGGTCGCGGGCACGGTGGTCGCCCGGCACGTCGCCCTGGGCCAAGCGGTCGCCGCCGCGTCCGGGCAGCCCTTGTTCGAGCTGCTGCCGGACCGCCCGCACATCGTGCGCGCGCAGGTGGATGCGGATGTCGCCGGCGCCATCCAGCCGGGCCTGCGGGCCGAAGTCGTGCGCGATTCGGGCGACGGACCGGTCTACCACGCCAAGGTTCTGTGGGTGGGGCAGGTCCTGCAATCGGCGAGCTTCAGCCAGGACCCGTTGACGCGTGCGCTCGCCAATGAAGTCGACTGCACGCTCGCGCTGGCACCCGGGGAGGTGCCGCCGCTCAGGATCGGCCAGCGCGTGCTGGTGCGTTTGCCGGGGCACGGCCGGTAGCGGTTCGGATGGAAAAAACAGGCAGGGAAGGCCGCCTTGATCCCCAGCCTTGCTGCGACAAGTCGCCGGAAAGCAATTCGAAAGCCGCCCGGTGCTAGCATGCGTCCCAGTTTGCGGCCGCCCCGTCTCCCGAGCACCATCCGTGGACCAATGGAACATCCTGTGTGACTTCGATGGCACCATCGCCATCGAGGACGTCACCGACTCCCTGCTGGAACGTTTTGCCCACCCCGACTGGCAAGTGCTGGAGCGCGACTGGCGAGCCGGCCAGATCGGATCCGCCGAGTGCATGGCGGGGCAGGTTGCGTTGATCGATGCTTCGCGCGAGGACCTCGACCGGCACCTCGCGGAGATGCGCATCGACTCGGCGTTTCCGATGTTCGTGCAGGCGGTGCACGCGGCCGGTGTCACGCTGCGGGTGGTCAGTGACGGGATCGACTACGCGATCCGCTCGATCCTTGCGCGCCACCGGCTCGATGGCCTGCCGCTGCTCGCCAACCGGCTGGTACAAGCGGGCCCGCGCAGCTGGCGGCTGGAGACGCCATTCTCCGATCCGGATTGCCGGATCGGAAGCGGCCATTGCAAGTGCGCGAGCGCGGTGCGCGAGCACAACCGCCATCACCGCGTGCTCCTGATCGGAGACGGGGCCTCGGATTTCTGCGCGGCGGGCGAGGCGGATTACGTGTTCGCCAAACACCGCCTGCTCGAACATTGCCGGCACGCGGGCATCCCCCACGTTCCCATCGTCGGGTTCGCCGACGCGCTCGAATTGCTGCCCGCACTGCTGGCCGGCCAGTTGCACACGCCGCAGCGCCTGCTGGTGCCCGCCATCGCTCCGTGACCGGGAAGGCCGAACCATGAATGCCGCCAAAGCCGAAGCCGCCCTGACTGGTCCCGCCGATGCACGGCTGATTCCTGGCGTCGATACCGCCGGCAGCGCGCGGCGGTTCGAGGCCGCCTGCCGCTCCATCCCCGGCGGCGTCAACAGTACCGCGCGCGCGACCTGGTCCGGCTGGGCGCCCTACCCGCTGTTCGTGGATAGCGGCGAGGGTTCGCGCCTGCGCGATGTCGACGGCAACGAGTACATTGATTATCTCCTCGGGCTCGGGCCCATGATCCTCGGCCACCGCCCGCCGCGGGTGACCCAGGCGGTGGTCGATTTCATCCAGAAGCGCGGCACCGTCTTCGCGCTGCCCACTGAAGACGAGGCACGCCTCGCGCAGAAGATCATCGATGCCGTGCCGGGCGTCGACCAGGTGCGCCTGTGCAACACCGGCACCGAGGCGGTCCTCTACGCCACGCGCCTGGCGCGCGCCTTCACGGGGCGGCCGAAGATCATCCGCTTCGAAGGCATGTACCACGGCTTTTCGGATCAGGTGTACTGGAGCAAGCACCCGGAGATCGCCGAGGCCGGTCCCGATCGGCATCCGGTGCCGGTGCCGCAGGGCCCGGGCCTGCCGCGGGGCGTCGAGCAGAACCTCATCATCCTGCCGTGGAACGACGCGGATCTCCTGGCCGACACGATCGAGCGGGAAGGCGCCGACATCGCCGCGGTGCTCACCGAACCCGTAATGTGCAATACCGGCTGCATCCTGCCCGAACCCGGTTATCTCGAGGCGATGCGCGAGTTGACGCATCGCCACGGCATCGTGCTCATCTTCGACGAGGTCATCACCGGGTTCCGGCTGGGCCTCTCCGGTGCCCAGGGACGCCTCGGCGTGCGCCCGGACCTGTCGGTCTTCGCGAAGGGCATCGGTGGCGGATTTCCGGTCGCCGCGGTGGCCGGGCGTAGCGACGTCATGGCGCTGGTCGCCGACGGCACGGTCTCGATGGCGGGCACCTACACCGCGAACGGGATCGCGGTGGCGGCGGCCAATGCGGCGCTGGACGAACTCGCGGCGCCGGGGCTGTTCCAGCGGCTGGATGCCGTCTCGAACGAGCTGCGGTTCGGACTGGAACACGTGCTGCGCGCCGCCCGACTGGCGGCGCGGGTGGTCGGCCTCGGACCCCTGATGCAGGTGTGGTTCACGCAAAATCCGATCCGCAATTACCGGGATGCCGAGCGGCATGCCGACCAGACGATGTTCCGGCGCTGGTGGCAAGGCATGCTCGGCAAGGGCGTGCTGTTCCATCCCGGAGCCTACGAAAACCTGTTCGTGTCCACCGCGCACACGTCCGCTGACGTTGCCGCCACGCTCGAGGCGGCCCGCGAAGTTGCCGCGGATCTCGCGCGGACCGCCTGACCGCCTCTACGCCGCGCTGCAGCGAATTTGCCGGCACGGCCGCTGTCCGGCCCCGCAGGGCGCGGACGACGGGTCGTGGTCCTGCCGGAAGGTGCTTGCGCGAACGCCCGGGTAGCGGCAATCTGCCCATTCGCGGTGGAGGACCAGCATGGCCGGCAGGACGAAGCGGGCGCGTGGGGCGGGTGCGCCGACGAAAACCGGACGCCCCCGCGGCACCGGGAATGCGTCGGTCGCGAAGCCGGATCTCGCGGCGGTGCGGGCGGAGATCGATGGCATCGATCACCAGATCCAGGCGCTGATCGCACGCCGTGCGCAGTGGGCGCACGAAGTCGGCCGCGCCAAGGGCAAGCTGGGCGCTGCAGTCGATTATTACCGTCCCGAGCGCGAGGCGCAGGTGCTGCGCCGGGTCGTCGACCGCAACGACGGTCCATTGGCCGACGATGTGCTGGTGCGCCTGTTTCGCGAAATCATGTCGGCGTGCCTCGCCCAGCAGGAACCGCTCAAGGTCGGGTTCCTGGGTCCCGAGGGCACGTTCTCCGAACAGGCGGTATTCAAGCACTTCGGGCATTCGGCGAAGGGGTTTCCGCTGGCGAGCATCGCCGAGGTATTCGACGAGGTCGCCGAGTGCCGCGCCGATTTCGGGGTGGTGCCGGTCGAGAATTCCGGGCAAGGCACGATCCAGTCCACGCTGGACCTGTTCCTCGGCTCGCCGCTCAAGATCTGCGGCGAAGTCGAACTGCACGTGCACCAGTACCTGCTGTCGCGCGGCGGCCACCTCGAGGATATCGAACGGGTGTATTCGCACGGCCAGTCGCTGGCGCAGTGCCGCGGGTGGCTGCGCCAGAACCTGCCGGGCGCCGGACTCGAAGCCATGGCCAGCAATGCCGAGGCCGCGCGCCGCGCACGCAAGGCCGATGACGCCGCGGCGATTGCCGGGGAAAGCGCCGCGCATGTGTATGGCCTGAAGATCGTCGCCGGCCCGATCGAGGACCGTCCCGACAACACCACGCGCTTCCTGGTGCTCGGGCGCGCGCTGTTCCCGCCGTCGGGCAACGATCGCACCTCGCTGCTGGTGTTCGTGCACGACCAGCCCGGTGCGCTGTACCGCGTGCTGGAGCCGCTCGCGCGGCGCGGCGTCAGCATGAACCGCATCGAGTCGCGCCCGGCGCACACCGGCAAGTGGCAATACGCGTTCTTCATCGACGTCAGCGGCCACGTGGACGAGCCGCCGTTGCGGGATGCCTTGGCCGAACTCGGCGATTTCGCCTCGCAGGTGAGGGTGCTCGGTTCCTATCCGGTCGCGGTGGCCTGAAACTCCGCGCTCGGTTTCGCGGTCCCAACTCCGTGGCTGCCGCGAGGACGCGCGATGCGACGTATCTGCCTGCTGCTGGTGTTGCCGATCATGACCTGTGCGTGGCCCGCGTTTGCGCGCGCGGGCACTTATGCGGACGCGCTGTCGAAGTGTCTGGTCGGCGCGACCACGCCGGATGATCGCAGGATTGCGCTGCGCTGGGCATTCGCCACCATGTCGCTCGACCCCGACATTGCGCCGCTGGCTTCGATCACCCCGGCGCAGCGGGATGCGATCAACCGCAGGGCCGGCGCCCTGGTCACCGATCTGCTGGTGAAGTCGTGCCGCCAGCCGGTGCAGGAAGCCTTGATGTTCGACGGTCCGGGCGCCGTAGAGACGGCGTTCGGGGCCTGGGGCCGCTGGGCCGTCACCGGCCTCGTCACCGAACCGCAGGTCGCGCGCGGAATGAGCTCGCTGCTGCAGTACCTCGACATGGGCAAACTGATGTCGCTGGTGCCGTTGCAGGGCTTCCCGCCGGCGAGCGGCAATCCGAGCTGACCGATTTCTTAGCACGCCCCCGGCTAGGCTGGACGTTCGCTCCGCGTTCGATGGGGCAGCAACCGAGGCCCGCCATGTCCCTGTTCGAAAGCATCGTCGACACCATCGGCGGCACGCCGATCGTCAAGCTGCACCGTCTCTCGCCCGCGCACGTCACGCTGTATGCAAAAGTCGAGGCATTCAATCCCGGCGGCTCGGTCAAGGATCGCCTGGCGATCGCGATCATCCTCGATGCCGAGCAGCGCGGCACGCTGAAACCCGGCCAGACCGTGGTCGAGGCGACTTCCGGCAACACCGGCGTGGCGCTGGCGATGACGTGTGCCGCCCGCGGTTACCCGTTCGTCGCGGTGATGTCGGATTCGTTCTCGATCGAACGGCGCAAATTGATGCGCGCGTACGGCGCGAAGGTGATCCTCACCCCGGCTGCGGAGCGCGGCACCGGCATGGTGCGCAAGGCCGAGGAGTTGGCGACGAAACACGGCTGGTTCCTCGCCCGGCAGTTCGAGAACGAAGCCAATCCCGCGTATCACCGCAACACGACCGGTCCGGAAATCCTGCGCGACTTTGCCGGGCGGCGCCTGGATTATTTCGTGAGCGGTTGGGGCACGGGCGGCACGCTCACCGGCGCGGGCGAGGTGCTGAAGCGGGCGCGCCCGGACATCCGGATCATCGCGACGGAGCCCGCCAATGCATCGTTGCTCGCCGGCGGCGAGTGGCATTCGCACAAGATCCAGGGTTGGACGCCGGATTTCGTGCCGGCGGTGCTCAGCCGCACCATCACCGACGAAATCATCCCGGTGGATGAAGTGCTGGCGCGCGACACCGCCCGGCGCCTGGCGCGGGAGGAAGGCATCTTCTGCGGCATTTCATCGGGCGCGACGGTTGCCGCTGCGCTGGAGGCGGCGAAGAAGGCGCCGCAGGGCTCGGTGCTGCTGGCGATGCTGCCCGACACCGGCGAGCGCTACCTCTCGACATTCCTGTTCGAAGGCATGAACGAAGGCAGCGATGATGAGTGGCTCGCGCAGCAGTAGCGATTGCCGGCGCCGCCGCTGCCAGGTGCAAGCGCAGCGCTTGATGTTTGTGGCCGCTTGTTTGCCCGTGTACTTGCTCGGTCTCTAGCAGCTGAAAAGGCGGGGCGCCAAACGTGGTTATGGCGCGCGCCTGAGCGCCACGACGGCATTCAAGCCCCCAAACGCGAAGGCGTTCGAAAGCACCCCGCGCACTTCGCGTTCGCGTGCGGCGTTCGGAACGTAGTCGAGGTCGCATTCGGGGTCGGCATCGAGGAAATTCGCGGTGGGCGGAATCACGCCCTCGCGCAGGGCGCCGAGCGCCGCAACGATTTCCAGCGCACCCGCGGCCCCGAGCGCGTGCCCGTGCATCGATTTGGTGGAGGACACCGCGACCCGTTTCGCGTGGCCGCCGAGCGCCAGATGAATTGCTCTGGTTTCGGTCGGGTCGTTGGCGGCCGTCGCGGTTCCGTGTGCGTTGACATAGTCTACGTCCTCCGGATTCAGACCGGCGTCGGCGAGGGCGGCGGAAATCGCCTGTGCGGCGCCGGCGGCGGATGGCAGCACGATGTCGCCGGCGTCGGCGCTCATGCCCGCGCCGGCGAATTCGGCCAGGATTTCCGCGCCGCGTGCACGGGCGTGGTCGAACTCCTCGAGCACCAGGATGCCCGCGCCTTCGCCCAGCACCAGCCCGCGCCGCTGCCTGGAGAACGGGCGGCAGGTGTCATCCGCGAGGACCCGCATCGCCTCCCACGCGCGCAGCACGCCGAGGGTGAGGCAGGCCTCGGTGCCGCCGGCGAGCGCGACGTCGGCCGTGCCCGCGCGTACCAGCGCGAGCGCCTGCGCGAACGCATGGTTGGAGGTCGCGCAGGCCGAGGAGACGCAGAAGGCCGGGCCGGTGATCCCGAATTCGATCGAAGCCTGCGAGGCCGGTGCGTTCACCATCCGCCGCACGATCGAGAGCGGATGCAGCCGCGGATTGTTGTCGCGGTAGAGACGCCGCGAACATTCGTCGACGGTTTCCTCGCCGCCGGTGCCGGTGCCGATCACGCAGGCCGTCCGGCGGCCGAGGTCGCCCGCGCGGAAATCGAGCCCGGCCTGGGCGACGGCCTCGCGCGCGGCGATCAGCGCGAACTGGGTGACCCGGTCGAGCAGGACCAGTTTCTTCGGATCGAAATGTCGCGCGGGATCATGGCCGCGCACCTGTGCGGCGACCCGCACCCGCATCTCCTCGGCCTCGAAACCGGTGAGCGGCGCGATGGCGCTTCGTCCCTCGCGCATGCCCTGCCACACCGCGGCCGCGTCGTGGCCGAGCGCGCAGATCGCGCCGACACCGGTGATGACGACACGGCGGTTCATGGCGGAAGAAGGTCAGGCAGCGGGAGGAGTGGCAGGCGGCGGCGGATTGGCGGCTTTCTCGGCCAGCAGTTTCTCGACGGTCTCGACCAGGCCCTTCACCGATTCGGTGTCGAAGCTGGGATCGCGGTCGGGCATCTGGATCTTGTAGTGATCCTCGATCTCGAAGATGATCTGGATGGCATCGAGCGAGGGAATCTCGAGGTCCTTGAGGGTCGAGTCGAGGGTGACCCTGCTTTCCTCGATACCGGCTTCCCGGGCGATGATCGAAAACACGGTCTTCTGGACATCGTCGGTCATGGCGGGCTTCCTTCGGCGTCGTGGCTCGGTGGCATGGGCGGGTTGTTTTGTGCGTCGCCGCCGAGCAGCAGGATACCAGCGACGATGATCACCGAGCCCGCGATCTTCTGCCATCCCATCGGCTCGCCGAACACCGCCCAGGACGCGAACATGATCGCGACGAACGCGATGGCGCTGGTCGGAAAGGCCGCTGAAAGGGACGAGCGCTCGAGGATGGCCATCCACACCGCGAACTGGCCGAGGTAGCACGCGAGTCCCACCCACAGCCACGGCGTGGAAAGCGCGGCATGGATCGACGGCCCATCAAGTTCGAACGCGCCGACCCTGGCACCCGCCATCTTCAGCGCGATCTGGCCCAGCGTTTCGACGGCGAGCAGGATCGCCCAGGCAATGACCAGTGGCATCCAGCGGCGCCAGCGTGGAGTGTGTGCGCGCATGCTGAGCATTTCCTTAGCTCCGCGCCGGCGTGGCGGACTGCGGGTCGTCGCGCCGGTCGAGCCGCGCGAGTCTTTCCAGCCGCGCGAGCACGCCGTCCACGAACCGGTTGCGGTGGCGATACCACAGCGCGTTGGATTGCAGCGTGCTGCCGAGTCGCACCTTCTCGCGATGCAGCCCCTGGCCGCTCTCGTACACGCCGATCCCCTCGTCGATGCAGCAACGGACGTTTTCCAGCCAGCTCACATGGTAGAAGTTGTAGTGATCCGTCGCCGCATGGTCCATGCCCAGGAACTTGTCCAGCAGGCGCCCGGAATCGCGCAGCACCAGGTTGAACGCGAGCAGCCGATCGCCTTCCTGGTAGGTCACGCAATATGCGCGGCCGGGCAGGTAGCGCAGCACGTTTTCGAAATAGGCGGGGGTCAGCTCCTCGAACGAAAACTCCGCTCGCGCAAGGGTTTCGCGATACAGCCGCTGGACGTCGTCGGCGATGCCGTCGAGGGCGGTGCGCCACTCGATGCGCAACGCCGCGGCGTGCCGGCGCTTCCTGCGCAGGTCCTTGCGGATGGACGGGCCGAGCGACGCCAGGTAGCCTTCCAGATCGCCCCAGCGGATCGCGAGCGTCGCGCCCGGCAGCCCGGGCAGCGGACGCAGGCCGTGGCGGGTGCAGGCGTGCTGCCACCAGGGATCCGCGAGCGCCGCGTCCTTGACCGCCAGCATCCCGAGCCTGTCGTTCGCCGCGACCTCTTCCATCCGTGCGAGGATCGCGTCCAGCCACGCTTCGCGCTGCCCGGGCGCGACGCCGGGAGCGAATCCGACCCGGCAGCGTTCGGTGACCGGCGAACCGAGCGCCAGCATCGGGATCCGCAGCAACCGCGGAAAAACCCGCGCGAGGGCACCGGTGATCCGGCGCAGGCCGCCCTGCACGGTGGTATCGAGCCGGTAGTCGGTGACGAACGCAGGCACCGCCGCGAGCAGCCGGCCGCCCTCCTCGTGCACCGCGAAATAGAGGTAGCGGAAGCCGCGCAGGCCGGCGCGCTCGACCGCGCGCAGGTACCCGTGGTCCTCGAGTTCGTCGGGAAACAGCCGGTTCCAGTCTTCCGCCGCGATGGCGTCGATGGAAGCGTGCGCTACCGTTTCGGTCATGCAGTCGAGGCGGCCGCAACGAGCGGCGGGCGCGGCACGCGCAGCGGGCTGTTGGCGAGAATGCGGGTGAAGAAGTCGGCGGAGCGGGCAATCACCTTGTCGCGTTCGCCGTCGACCGTGATCATGTGGTAGCTGTCGTTCAACAGCACCGTTTCGGTGGGAGCGCTGACGCGGCGTTCGATCAGACGCGCATTGCGGACACTGGCAATGTCGTCGTCCGCCGCGTGCATGATGAGGCAGGGTGCGCGCACCTCGTGCAGGCGTGCGCGCACGCGCCACGCAAGCTTGTGGAATTCCGCGAGCGAGGGCCATGGATTGCCGGGCAGGCCCGCGGCCTCGCTCTGGCCGTCCAGCATCGCCCCCGCGATGCGCGCGCGAATGCGCTCATCCTTGATGCCGTAGGGAAAGCTTTCCATGAAGTTGCGCTGCCGGAACAGGCCCATGCCGCACACCAGCGGCAGCAGGAACGACAACCGCGCCAGCCGCGGAATGGTCCAGCCGTCGTAGAAGAAGGTGCTGCCGTAAAGCCCCAGCCCGTCCACCCAGCGGGGTGCTTCGATCGCGAGGTTCAGGGCCAGCACCGAGCCCATCGACAGGCCCCCGACGAACACGTGGTCGACATCGCGCCGCAGGCGGTCGGCCGCGGCGCGCACGCTCGTGGTCCAGTCGCGCCAGCCGGTTTTCAGGAGGTCGGCCTCGCTGCCGCAGTGGCCGGCTAGCTGCATGCCGTACACGGTGAAGCCGGCGCGGTTGAGCCCCTTGCCCACGAAGCGCATTTCGGCCGGCGTGCCGGTGAGGCCGTGGATCAGCAGCACCCCCGCGCGTCCGCCGCGCAGCAGGAAATCCGCCTGTTTGATCATCGATTGGGTCATGGTCGCCCCTGCCTAGCCTGATGCATTCAACCGAGCTGCTGCCCGGTCACCAGTACGACCCCGGCCACGATGGTTCCGATCCCGGCCCAGCGGCGCAGCGAAATGCGCTCGTTCAGGATGTGGCGGCTGGCCAGCACCACCCCGACGTAGCCGAGCGCCGTGAACGGAAACGCGTTGCTCAACTCGGTGCGCGACAGCGCCGCGAACCACAGCACGAATTCCAGCGCGTACACCGCGACGCCCAGCGCGATCCAGGGCGAGTGCAGCACCTTGTGGACGAGCGATGGCCCGCTGCTGGCCCCCGGGATGGCGTGGCCGACGCCGAGCTTGAAGCACACCTGGCCGGCCACGTCGCAGGCGACGGAGCCGAGCAGCAGCGCGAAGGTGACGAGGGTGACGGTCATGTGGGGTTCGCGCAGGCATCGAACAGCACCCGCGCAATCTCGCAGTCGGTACGAACGTTGTCTTCGATTCTTCGCCGGTCGGTTGCGGCACGTGTCGGTTGGTCCAGGCGCGCTTCGATCCGCTTCAACCAGTTGGCATGGTGCGGCGGGGAATATTCGCCGCAAACGTCCGCTCCGAGAATCCGCTTGCGCTGCCCGACCACGCGCAGCATTGCGGTCAGGACCGCCACCGGCATCCTGCCCTGATCCCAGTTGGTCAGCGCCTCAGCTTCCGGCAAGACGTCCTTGTCGATGGTAACCCAGACCGCATTGGTCGGGATCGCCTCCACCATCAGGACGGCAGCATCCTCCAATTGCCTTTCGCCGAGGTTTCGCCAGACGATTCGGCCGTCGCGCCAGGTATGGCCCGGCCCGTCGGCGATGCGGCGCCGCACCCGCGACGGCGCATGTTGCCACGGAAGCAGTGCCAGCCGCCCGGAATCCAGCGCCCGCAGGTTGCCGCCCTTGCGGCCGGGGCTGGCGAGGTCATCGCTGCACGGGCCGACCGTCACCACCCGCTGCACGTTGGGGAGTGCGAGCACGCGGTTCACCCAGGACCCGCAGTGCCAGCGCGGCGCGAAGCGCACCCAGTCCGGATGATTGTCGAAATGCAGCACCGTGAAGCATTCCTCGACCCGCTCGATCAGCAACGCCGCGAGGTGGTGGAAATCGCCCGACCCGAGGAACGTGACCGAGGGGCGCGGGTCGCCCGCAGCGGCGATCCGCGCGCGCGCGTCAGCGATGTTTCTGGCGCGGCTCCACAGTCGCAGCGCGGGCGCGAGATCGCGCAGGTCGACGCGCGTCACCGACGCGCATGGAGTCGCGGCGGTGAGCGCATCAACGTCGATGCTGCCGTCGGTGTCGAGAATCCGGAGGTGGACGCGCCTGTCCATCGCGCGATGGTATCCGCAGTCACTTTGTGGCTGCTGACTCCCATGTCTCTTGATTCTGCACGCCTCCCGGGCGCCCGGGAGGCGGTTGTTTCGGCAAAGTCACCAAAACCAGTGCGCCCGGCATGACGGTTTCACCGACATCGTGTCGGCGAAATGCCCGTGGCGCTCGCCGGACGGCAGCCGTGCGAACTCGCCCATCCGTGTGCCCCGGGCCTGCGGCCGAAACAGAAGGCAGCTCGCTCGCGCGAGTGAAACTCTTGAAATCAGTCGGCCAGTCGGGACTTCACGCGCTGCGACAGCGCGCCCATGTCGGCGCGTCCGGCGGCGCGCTCCTTCAGCAGCGCCATCACCTTGCCCATGTCGCGGGGCGAACTGGCGCCTGCATCCGCGATGCAGGTCCCGACCAGCGCGTCGAGCTCAGCATCGGTGAGTGGTGCCGGCAGGTACGATTCAATCACGCCGATCTCGTAGCGCTCCTGTTCGGCCAGATCCTCGCGCTTGGCGGCTTCGTACTGGGCGACCGAATCGCGGCGCTGCTTCAACATCTTTTCCAGCACGTGCAGGACCTGCGCGTCGTCCAGCGCAATGCGTTCATCGACCTCGCGCTGCTTGATCGCGGCGAGGACCAGCCGGATCGTAGCCAGGCGTTGTTTGTCGCCGCCCTTTAGCGCGGCTTTCATGTCTTCGGTCAGGCGTGCTTTCAGTGCGCTCATGGGGACCTCGAATGAGGGTGCATCGTTTGCTTCGATCGTGCTTGATCATTCTTCCACAACCGCGCGCAAGACGGTCGCCTTGCGCGTCCCCTTGACCCAAGGGGCAAGGGCATGAGCCAACCCTACGTGCCAACGCAAAAAGCCGGTGCCGCAGGGCAGCACCGGCTCGAGAATCTTGTATCGTGGAGCGACTCAGTACAGGCGCTTGCGGCGGGTGACTTCGCGCGAGACCCGGCGCAGATGGCGCTTCACCGCCGCGGCGCGCTTGCGCTTGCGTTCCTGGGTCGGCTTCTCGTAGTACTCTCGCTTGCGCGTTTCGGCGAGCACGCCGGCCTTCTCGCACGTGCGCTTGAAGCGGCGCAGGGCGATCTCGAAGGGCTCGTTCTCGCGGACTTTGACGCTGGGCATGGATGCTCCACTTGGTAAACTGGCCCGCTTTGGCGCGGGCGAGCCGCGAAGTATACCGTGATTCCCATGATCGATTCAAAGGCCCCGGTACTGGGCATCGAGAGCTCCTGCGACGAGACCGGGGTGGCGCTGCTCCGATTGGACCCGTCCGCGCCCGGGCGGGGGTTGCTGGCCCATGCCCTGTATTCCCAGGTCTCGCTGCACGCCGAATATGGCGGGGTAGTGCCCGAACTCGCCAGCCGCGACCACGTGAGGAAGCTGCTTCCCCTTGTGCGCCAGACACTTGCGGATGCAGGCGTCGGAGTTCGCGAACTCGGCGCGGTGGCCTACACCGCCGGTCCCGGGCTGGTCGGCGCGCTGCTGGTGGGCGCGGCGGCCGCGCGTGCGCTGGCGTGGGCACTCGAGGTCCCGGCGATCGAGGTCCACCACATGGAGGGACACCTGCTGGCGCCGCTGCTGGAGGAGCCGGCCCTCGGTACGAAACCGCTGGCACCCCCGTTCGTGGCGCTGCTGGTGTCGGGCGGCCATTCCCTGCTGGTGGGGGTCGAACGGGTCGGCAGCTACGTGATCCTCGGCGACACCCTCGACGACGCTGCGGGTGAAGCCTTCGACAAGACCGCCAAGTTGATGGGCCTGCCGTACCCGGGCGGGCCGGCACTGGCGAAGATCGCCGAATCCGGCAGCCCGGATGCCTTCCGGTTTTCGCGCCCCATGACCGACCGGCCCGGCCTCGACATGAGTTTTTCCGGGCTGAAGACCCAGGTGCTGCTGGCCTGGCGCGGCAGCGACCAGAGCGCGCAGACGCGCGCCGACATCGCGCGCGGTTTCGAAGAAGCGATCGTGGAAACACTGGCGATCAAATGCCGGCGCGCGCTCGCGCAAACCGGCTACCAGCGGCTCGTGGTTTCCGGCGGAGTCGGCGCCAACCAGCGCCTGCGCGCCCAGCTCGCCGAAGCCGGCCAGCGCGAGGGATTTTCGACCTATTTCCCGCGCCTCCAGTTCTGCACCGACAACGGCGCAATGATCGCGCTGGCGGGCTCGATCCGGCTCGCCGCCGGCCAACACACCGGCCCGGAAATCCGGGTACGGCCGCGCTGGAACCTCGAAGCACTTCCGGAAGTCGCCTGAACCCATGGATACCGTTTTCATCGAAGGTTTGACCGTCGAGACCATCATCGGCATCTACGACTGGGAACGCCGGGTGCGCCAGCCGGTGGTGCTCGACGTCGAGATGGCTTTTGACAACGCCCGCCCCGCCGCCAGCGATCGCATCGACGACACGCTGGATTACAAGGCCGTCTCCAAGCGCCTGGCGGGTTTCATCGAAGGATCGGGGTTTCAACTGGTGGAAACCCTCGCCGAGCGCTGTGCCGCGATCATCCGCGACGAATTCGGCGTCGCGTGGGTGCGGCTGAAACTCGCCAAGCCCGGGGCCGTGCGCGGCGCGCGTGCGGTGGGCGTGGTGGTCGAGCGCGGGCTGAAACCCTAGGTCCATCGACGCCATGCCCCGGGTTTACCTGAGCCTCGGTTCCAACCTCGAGCCCGAGCGCCATTTGCGGGATGCGCTGGCGGCGTTGCGGGCGCGCTTCGGCAAACTGCTGGTCTCGCCCGTGTACCGCAGTGACGCGGTCGGGTTCGCGGGCGCGCCATTCCTGAATTGCGCGGCGGCATTCGATGTCGATCTCGCGCACGTGGCGTTGCGCCGATGGCTGCGCGAACTCGAGGATGCCAGTGGCCGCGACCGCAGCCTGCCACGCTACGCCGACCGCACGCTCGACCTCGACATTGCGCTTTGGTGTGAAGGCGGCAACTGCCGCAGCGATTTGTCGCGCGAGGAATTCGAGCGTGCGCACGTGCTCGCGCCGCTCGCCGACATCGCGCCGGAGGTTCGCGAACCCTTCGCCGGCGAAGCGCTGCTCGCGCGCTGGCAGCGACTTGCGTCCGGATTGCCGAGTCTTGAAAGGGCGACGACGTGCCCTGGTGGTTCCGGCTCCTGCTATCGGCCCTGAGCCGGCCCGTCCGTGCCCGTCGTGGCCCGGTTCAAGCAGCGCCGCAACGGGACCGGTCCCCACAAGCTACAAACCCGCTTCGCGCGCATCCTGTGCGGGGTCGCGCTCGATGCGTTGCGCACGGATTTGGGTCGTTCGTTGCGGGGAATCCGCTGCGGGCTCGGGGCAGAACATTGCAATTGCGGTGCGCGCGACCTGCCGGGTGTCGTACCACGCATAGATGCCGACCCCGAGAGCCCCGGCAACCGGTACCATCCGCGCGAGCGAGCTGCCCAGCGCCCGTTCGGAAAGCTTGACCCCGATCCGGTGGGCCATTCGCTGGATTGCCTGCGCGGTGGTGGCTTGTACGAACCAGCGCTCGCCGGTGCGGACCACGAGATCGCGCAGCGCCTGCGAGGCCGCGTGGCGGAACAGGCAATACATCATCTGCTCGCGGGTGACGGTCGTGCGCCGCCCGCAGGCACCGGCGATATCCGCAACCATCTGCGCCTGGATCTTCCAGATCGCGACGAGTTCCGGCAGCACCGTCAGCCAGCCGAGCGGCCCGGGCGGCAATGCCAGCGAGGACGAGGCGACGAACGCCTTGCGGCGCGCCGCGCGCGCAATGGCCTGGCTGCGGCGACGCGGATGGGCGTGCGGCCGTTCGCGGCTGGCCGGAACGTCGGCGAGGAAATCGAGGATCTGCCGCGCGATCTTGCGGGCTGAAGGCTTGCGGGCGGCGGCTGCGGTTGCGGACATCGACGTCTCGGATCGTTCCGGCACCAAGATGCCGGCGCGCGGGGTGTCCTTCAAGTCGCGGCCGCGGGCGTCAGGGGCCGAGTAGGCGCCCGCCATCGACGCGCAGCGTCTGCCCCGTCATGTAGGTCGCCCCCTGGATCAGCCACAGCACCGCGCCGGCGACCTCTTCCGGCGTGCCGGTGCGCGCCAGCGGGATGCGGGCCAGTGTTTGCGCGCGGTCGGCGCCGGCGTCGCCTTCCGGCCACAGGATCGCGCCCGGGGCCACCGCGTTCACCCGTACCCCGGGACCGAGTTCCTCCGCGAGCGCCGACGTTGCCATCCGCAACGCCGCCTTGCTCATGCAATACGCGGAGTGCCGCGGCAGCGGGCGCTCGGCGTAGATGTCGGTGACGTTGACGATGCTGCCGCGGGCGGCGCTCAGGTGCGGCGCCGCAGCCTGGGCCAGCAGCCACGGCGCGCGCGCGTTGACCGCGAACAGGGCATCCCATTGCGCGGCCGTGGTGCCGTCGAGCGGCGTCGGGTGGAACAGGGAGGCATTGTTGACCAGCGCGTCCAGGCGGCCGAACCGGTCCGCGGTCGCCGCGACCAGCTCCGGCAGACACCCGGGGTCGCCGAGATCGGCCACAAGCACCAGCGTCGAATCCGCACGCCGCGCCTGCAGCTCGGCTGCCAGCGAGTCGAGTTCGTCACGGGATCGCCAGCCGTGCAGCGCCAGGTCGTAACCCGCGGCATGGAGGGTGCGCGCGATCACCGCGCCGATCCGGCGGGCGGCGCCGGTGACCATTGCTACGGGGCGGTTCCGCTCGACCATGGCAGGTGCTCGACCCAATGCGTTCGCGGCGAGCGTAGCGCGGGCCGGGCGCGAAGTCGAAGCTGCCGCGCGCTCCCAGCGGAGCGCATCGTATGATGTGCTTCGAATGGAAGCTTCCTTGTCCAAGGGGGCGCACCGAGGACGAACGACCATTCCCATCGACGCCGCGCTCCCCGAACCCTCCGCAGACGAAGCCGCGCACTCCGCGCGCCTAGCCGATGCGATCCGACAAGAAATCGGCGCGGGCGGACCGATCTCGTTCGCGCGCTTCATGGAGCGCTGCCTGTATGCGCCCGGGCTCGGGTACTACAGCGCGGGTCGGCTGAAATTCGGCAAGGCCGGCGATTTCGTGACGGCGCCGGAACTCGGAACCTTGTTCGCGCGTTGCGTCGCGCGTGCGATGGCACCTGCGTTGGCGGCCTGCGGCGAGGACGCGGTGTGGTTCGAACTCGGCGGCGGCAGCGGGGCCTTCGCCCGGGACTGTCTGCGCGAACTGGAGTCGCTCGGAAGCGTGCCGGCCCGCTACTGGTTGCTGGAACCCTCGGCGGACCTCCGCGAGCGCCAGCGCGAGTGCCTGCGGGCCGAACTGCCCACCGAACTGTCGGCGCGCTGCGAATGGCTCGATCGCCCGCCGCAGCATGCCTGGTCGGGCGTGCTGTTCGCCAACGAAGTGCTGGATGCATTGCCGACGACGCGCTTCACCGTTCGTGACGGCGAGGTGTTCGAGGAGCACGTCGACCTCACCGCCAACGGCGCGTTCGTCCGCACCGACCGGCCGGCCGACCCGCTGGTCGCGGGCGCGGTGCGGCACCTGCAACGCAGCCTCGGCCGCGAGTTCGCCGACGGCTATCGCTCGGAAGTGCTGCCGCAACTGCCGTGGTGGCTGGAGGCGGTGGCCGGCGAACAGGCCCGCGGCGCGGCCTTGTTCACCGATTACGGTTACGTGCGGCGCGAGTACTACCTGCCCGAGCGCAGCGATGGCACGCTGCTTTGCCATTACCGCCACCGCGCGCATCCCGATCCGCTGATTCTGCCGGGCCTGCAGGACATCACCGCCTCGATCGACTTCACCTCGCTCGCCGAGGCCGGCATCGCCGCCGGGTTCAGGTCGGTGGCGTACTGCTTCCAGTCGGAATTTTTGATCGCCGCGGGGCTCGGCGAGCTGTTCGCCGCCGCCCACTCCGCGGCGGGGGATGAGGCAGCCCGCTACGCGCTCGCCCAGGAGGTCAAGCGGCTGACCTTGCCGGGACAAATGGGCGAACGCTTTCAGGCGATGCTGTTCGCCCGCGGCGTCGATGCCGACGCGTTGTTCGTGCCGCTGATCGAGGTGGACCGCAGCGAACGGCTTTGATGGCGAGGCGGGGCAGGAGCGGGCGCGCCGAAGCGGAACGACGTGCCCTCCGTCGCTCGGCCTGATCGCCCCGCCCGCGACTCCGTTTGCTGCGACCGGCTGGTCGGAGCTACGGATCCGGCTCCTTCCGGGTGGCCCCGCAACCGCTAACGGCTGCCGATTTCCCCGGCGCCGAGCTTTTCCAGCGCCGCCCCAATTGCCCCAAGGAGGACGGGCAGGGCCGATTCGAGCGTGCGCATCAACGAAACAACGACGCCGCAGTTGGCGGTCTTGACCACGTTTTCGATTTCAGCGCACAAATCGCCCATGGGAAGAGCTCCAACGGAGCGGGAGGAAGATTTGAGGCGGTGGGCGGCCGCCGCCAGTTCGGGGAAATATCCGGCATCGGACGCCCGCCGCATGGCGTCGCAGGTCTCCACGAGCGACACGCGGTAGTCGACGAGCAGTTCGCCGAGCGTGGCGTCGTCGGAGCCGACGATCTCGCGCATCACGTCCAGATCGAGCGGCGGCGGATTGGCGCCGTGGCCGTCTGTCCCGGGCCCCTGTGCCGGCAAGGGGGAGGTTTCGGCAGGCATCCATTCTTCGAGCACCGACCGAAGGGCAGCGAGGCTGATTGGTTTGGTCAGGTAGTCATCGATGCCGCAAGCCATGGTGCGCTCCGCCTCGCCTCGCAGCGCATTGGCCGTGAGCGCGATGATCGGCAGGCGGCGGCCATCGGCTTCCTGTTGCCTGATGGCTCTCGTGAGGCCGTACCCGTCCAGCACCGGCATATGCAGATCGGTCAGGACCAATCCGTAGTCACCACCCTGCCATAGTCGCAGTGCCTCGTCACCATTTGCGGCAACTTCCGCCGTGTAGCCGAGGAGTCGCAGTTGGCTCAGGATCACCTTTTGATTCACCTGGTCGTCCTCGGCCACCAGGATGAGTTGGCCGAGCGCACGTGCCTGGGCAACCGGAAGCGCACTGCCTTCTTCTGCGATCGATCCGGGGGCGCCTTCATCCGGCTGAGGGGCAACCTTCAGCCGGCCGGCGGCTGCCTCGACGGCGCTCAAGAAAGACTTTTTTCGGAGGATTTCTCCGTCCATGGCTACGACGCCCGACGCAGGGGATCTCTGCTGCTGAAAACGCGCGCCGACCACAAGATGCCGGGCCCGGGGGGCAACAGCGAAAGGATTTTCGGAGTCGCCGTGGGGTGCCTCATGGCCACGGATGACGATGGGATTCTCCAGCTTCATGCAGAGGCTGGCGGCGGTCTTTGCATCCTCGGCGACGCTTGCCCTTGCGCCGGCCTCTTCGAGATACGTGCGGATGTCTTCGGGGATGAAGCGTGAGCTGTTGACGATGACGCAATCGAGCCCCGCAAGATCGGGCAGGTCGCTGCCGGTTTGCGAATCGGCTACTTCCAGGGGTACCTCGACGGTTACCGTGGTGCCAGAGCCTGGCTCGCTCTTGATGGACAAAGTCCCGTGCATGAGCCCAACCAGCCTCTGGCAGATGGCCAGGCCCAGGCCACTGCCGCCGAAGCGCCGGGTGGTCGAGACCTCCGCCTGGCTGAAAGGCTCGAATGCCTTTTCGATGGTGGCCTGGGTCATGCCGATGCCATTGTCCTCGATCAAGAAGCGCAGCCGGGCCGGCGCGGACGAGACACGCTCCACACGTACAGCCACGCGTCCACGCATGCCATCGCGATCACCGCTGAATTTGATGGCGTTTCCCGCCAGGTTGTACAGCAATTGGCGCAGGCGTACCGGATCGGACCAGATTCTCGCGGGCAGCGATGGCGCCACGAATACATGCAGATCCACGCTGCGCTGGCGGGCGATCGGGCCCAGCATTTCGCAGACGCCTTCCGCGAGATCCAGCGGGTCTACGGATACCCGCTCCAGTTCGAGGCGACCCGCTTCGATTTTCGAAAAGTCCAGGATGTCGTCGATCAGGTCCAACAAGGTGAATGCTGATTCCCGTATCGTCCTGACGGCATCCATTTGATTTTTGGTAAGGCTGCCATGCGACAGCACCTCGATCATGCCGACAATGCCGTTCATGGGCGTCCGGATCTCATGGCTCATCTGCGCAAGAAATGCCGATTTGGCCTGGTTGGCCGCTTCGGCGTTGCGTTTCGCGTCGTCCAGTTCCTTGGTTCGCTGCTCGACCCAGCGTTCGAGGTTTTCGTTCAAGTCGCGTAGCTGCTGTTCGTTCTCCTTGCGCTGGGTGATATCGAAGCAGACACCTTCCATTCCGCGCTCGCCGTCGGCGTCGCCGAAGGTACGTCCCATGACCGCGATCCAGTGCACCGAGCCGTCAGGCCAGACCACCCGATTGTCGAAGACAAACTCCCGGTGTTCCTCGCGGGCGCTTTCCAGGCATGCGTTGATTGCCGGCCTGTCTTCGGGATGGATCAGCGTGCGAATGGTCGGGTAATCGACGCTCGCATCGGGGGGGAGGCCGAGCATGGCCTTGCAGTGCGTTGAACATTCGATCTCCCGGCTCACGTCGTCCAGGCGCCATGTGCCGAGACCTCCTGCCGTGATGGCGAGCCTGAGGCGCTGCTCACTGTCCTGGAGCGCGCGAGCGGCGACGTGGCGATCCGTGACATCGCGGAAGTAGATACCCAATCCGTGTTCGGACGGGTAGGCGTTCACTTCCAGCCAGCACTGCAACGGTTCGTAGAACTCTTCAAATGCCGCCGGACGATTGCTGCCAAGTGCGCGGCGGTACTCCTGTTCGAACTTGGTACCCGTGATGGAGGGAAACTCATCCGACAGTTTTTTCCCCAGCAATTCGTCGCGCGGGCGCTGGAGGATGTATTCCGCCTTCTTGTTGAGGAATGTGAATCGCCAATTGCCGTCCAGCGTCAAGAAGGCGTCGGTCATGCTTTCAAGGGTCTGGGCCAGACGGGCATTGGTCTCCGCTGCCTGCTCTTCCGCCAGTTTTCGGCCGGTTACGTCCATGAACGCGCCGTTCACGCGCACGATCCGGCCGTCAGCCTCACGTTCTGCGGCAGCGATCGTCCGGATCCAGACGGGATGGCCTTCGGCGGACAAGATCTGCAGCTCTTCGTCGAAGGCTTCCCCTTGCTTCACGCAGGCCCGAAAGCGTTCCTCGATCCGTTCGCGCCAGGGTGGGGGGCAACAAGCAAGCGCCTGTTCCAAGCTCGGGCTGGCGGCATCCGCCGGCAAACCGAGGATGGCTGTGACTTCGGCAGACCAGTTCAGCACGCCGTCGTCAACACGATAGGTCCAGCCGCCGAGGCGTGCCATCTGGCCCGCAATCCCGAGCATGGCCGCTTGTTCGTTGGCTTTGTTTTCGGCCAGCCTTCGGGCCGTGATGTCCTCGTGCGCGATCACGAATCGGACCATGCCGTCCACCCCGAACCGCGACACATGGGCGACGTACCAGCGTGTCTCCCCGTCGAGGAGCGTCTGGTATTCCATGACCGTTTGCGATTGCCTGCCCTCCAGGACCGCATACATGCCTTCGATGAATGCATCGTCGCGGTCCCCGGTCGAGGCGAGCCCGATTGCCCGCGCGGCCAGGTATCCGGCGCCCTCGTTTGCCGCTTCGATTGCCTTGGGGTGTCGTTGGCCGAAGTCGCGCCATGCTTTGTTCACGGCGAGGATGACGCCGTTGCCGTCGACCACGCACAGGTGGAGGGGGAGCGCGTCGAATGTGGCTTGGGCCAGGCACCGGCTTTCCTCCAGTTCGCGTCGCGCCGCCGAGCGCTCGGTAACATCGAGCAGGCAGTGAATCGAGCCGGCCGGACTGCCATCGGTGCCCGTCAGCGATACGGTGTTGACCAGCACCTCGACGCACGTCCCATTCGGCCTCTGCAGCTCCAGGGTTTCGTTTCGGGCGGACGCGCCGGCTTGCAGCACGGCTGCTGACGGATGCCGGTCGATCGCTAGCCAGCCCTCCCCGGGCTGGCGCCGGATCCGATAGCCCTCATAAAGGTCCTGGGACTTGACGCCCTTTGCGGGCGTCTTCCCCCACAGTGCTTCTGCGGCGGGGTTGTACTCCAGAACTTCACCATCCGATGCGGAGGTGTAGATGGCTGACGGGAGCATGTCCAGCAGCAACCGGTAGCTCTGTTCACTCCGCTGCAGTTTCGCGTCCGTTGCCTGGAGCGGTTCACTTGACAGGCGGCGAACCTCCGCTTCCGCCTCTGCGCGCTGCCTGTCCTGTTCCCGGAGACGTGCGTTCGCCTCGCGCAAGGCGGTATTGGCCTCCCGAAGTTCCTGCTGGGACTTGCGCAACCCCTGATGGCATTGCACCGCCGCATCGTAGGTTGACGCCAGCAGGCTGAGGATCTTCTGGTGCTCGGAGTCGATGAGATGACCTTCGTCATCAGCGCTGATTTCCGCTTCCGTGCGGCTGTGCTCGATCTTCGGCGCACGCCGGCTCGGCAGGAAGAACTGGATCCGGTCGATCAGGAAACGGCCGTCGCAGGGTTTGGGGATGAAGCTGTCCGCGCCGGCGTGGATCGCACGCAGGACCTCGCCGGAATCCGACATCGTCGTGACCAGCAGCACGGGGACATCGGCTAGCTCCAGGTCATCCTTCAGCGCACGGCAAAGGTCGTAACCGTTCATCTCCGGCATGACGATGGCGCTGATGACCAGCGTCGGTTTGCGCTGCCGCGCGGATTCCAGCGCCCGCCTTCCGTTTTCGCAGAGCACTACGCCATAGCCATGGCTCTCCAGCAAAAACTGCAGATCCAAGGCCTGCGCGCCACGGTCCTCGGCTACAAGGATTTCGATGGCGTCCGCGGATCTCTTCAGGATGTCATTCATCGCTCTTCAGCGGTTGTCGTCTGGATAGATGCATCAATGTGGCGGCTATTGGACGTGGAACGTGGCGGGCCGCATCCAGGAAGGACGGGGCGCCGTGCATGCCATGGAGGACGGACGCGCTCCATTCCGAGCCGTGGTCGCGGCGAACCTCCTCGGGTGCAGGCTCGCGGAAGTCGCTGCGGCTCGCGGATCCGTATCAATCCTTTCCTGGTATGTGACCAACGCGGGAACTCCGCGCGCTCATCCCGACGCAGTGAGCGCCGCCCCACATGCCATTCGTCAGAGGGCGTTCGGCGGCAACACCTGCCGCAGCGCGTCGAGACGAAGCCCCAGCAGGAGAGCGGAGCCTGTTGCGCTCTTTCCGGGATTGTCCCCACGTCCATTTGATCCATCGCCGGGATGCCTCGCCCACCCCGATTCGGGCGGCCCGCGCCGCGCCCATCGGGCGAGACGCGAGGCGTGGGATCGACATGCAATTTGAGCGCCAAGACGGTGCAGCCCGCTTCCATCCGTGTGGATCCAACCGCGAGGCAGCCGGTTCCTTCCAAACCGGGACGTCGTTCGCGTTATGGCCGCAGGATTGTCAAGGATCGTCACGAGAGCTGCACGTGGCATCCTCTTTGCTTCGCATAGGTGACCGGCGCAGAGCCGGTCGCGTGGTCCGGGATGCTGCTCGCCGAGCGTGCAGTGAGTCCGAATCGGTTTCCTTGCGGACATTTGACGCGAATCAGAGAACAGAATGTCACACAATCATCCGACGGCGCCCACCTTCATGCGAGGGTTCAAGGGGTTCCTTCCTGCTGCGCAAGTGATTTTTTCCAAGCTCAGTGAAAAGATGGGCCTCCCTACCTGGATTCTCATTCGCCAGGCAGGCGCAAATGGCGTCATCGTCGCCTGTCAGGATCCACTGTTTGGGCAAGTCTCGGGCCTGTCCTTCGAATGGAAAACATTGCTCCTGTCACGGATCATGGCCGGAGCGGTTCCGCAAGTGATGCCGGACGTTGCCTCCCTTCCCGAGGCAGCAGGGGCGCAGACGCTGAACGAGATTTCCATCGGCGCTTATCTGGCCGTCCCGCTGTCGCTCGCGCGTGGCCGTGGGTACCTCGTCGGTTTGGATGTGGAACCGCATGTTCCAAGGCTTGCGCGCAAGGTAGCGGTGGTGCGGGATGCGGCAGCCATGCTCTCCGCCATGTGGGACCATGAGGTGGCCACTACCGAGGCGACTCGCAGAGCCGAGCACGCCGAGGCGGCGGCCATGACGGACGACCTGACCGGTGCCTTCAACCTTCAGGGCTGGCGTTTTCTACTGCGCCGGGAGGAAACACGTTGCAGGATCAACCAGAGCGTGGCGGGCATCATCATATTCGATCTCGATACCCTCGGAACGCTCGACGACGCTGGCGCGCGGGCTGCGGGCGATCAGCTCGCCTTGCAGGGCATCGAAGCCATCAGGCGTGTCATACGTGCGAACGACGCCTTGGGCCGCCTCGGAACGCAAGTTTTTGCGTTGCTGCTTCCGGGGCTTGCGCCTTCCGAGGTAGGCGTTGTTTGTTCGCGCGTAGCGAACGCGTTGGCGGAAGCCGGTATTTCCGCGAGCTTCGGCTACAGCTGGCGGGGCGCCAGCCGTACCCTTGGCGAATGCGTGCGGGAGGCCGAAAAGGCGATTCTCGTCAGCACCGGGGCAATAAGCGGCAACCGGAAGGTGACGCATCGCTCGCCCTCTTATCATGCGGAACAGCATTCCGCGCAACGCGTGGCCGTTCGGTCGCTGCATTGATTCGTTGCGGCCGCCACTGGTTCGTGAACCGTGCACACGGCCTGCTCGCCGCGAGGGAATGTCGGTAATTCTCTGGCAGGGACAGATGGGAGGACTGGATACATGAGCGCGAATGACTCGGGTCCGGCGGCTGTCGTGGTCATCGACGATGATCCTTTCGCCCTGAAAGTGCTCTCGGTCCAGCTCCAAGGCGCCCGACCGGAAGGATGCGACTGCCCACAGCTGATTTCGTTCGACCGGGCGCAGGCCGCGATCGCCTTGCTGGAGAAGGGACAGCGGCGGGTCGGTTTGATCGTTTGCGATCTTCAGATGCCGGGCATGGATGGCGTCGAATTTGTCCGCAACCTGGCGCGGCTGGAGTATCGAGGCGGCATATTGCTGGTAAGTGGCGAGGATAGCCGCATCCTGCGTGCCGCCGAGCGCATGGCCAAGGCCCACAAACTCCGGGTGCTGGGCGCGTTGCGCAAGCCGGTGATGCAGGCGCATCTGCGGCGCGCGCTGCAAAGGACCCTCCCCGAAGCCGAAGGCGAGCCTGAAGAACCTGGGCCAGAAGTGGCGCCTGAGGATCTTCGACGCGCCATTCGCGAACACGAGCTGGTCACCCACTATCAACCCAAGGTACGCATGGCCACCGGCGAAGTCGTCGGCGTCGAAGTTCTCGTGCGTTGGCAGCACCGTGAATTCGGCCTGGTCATGCCGGAATGGTTCATCCCGGTAGCCGAGGAGTTCGGCCTGATGGACGAGCTTGCCGATTGCGTGATCCGGAATGCTTTACGGCAGTCGCGCTGCTGGATGGATCTGGGACGGCAGTTGGACGTGGCGGTCAACATATCGATGAGCAATCTTGGCTCTCTGGACTTTCCCGACCGATTGGCGCGGCTGGCCGGCGACATCGGTTTGCCGCTGAGCAGCCTGATACTGGAAGTCACCGAGGCGCAGATCATGACCGATCCGCGGTCGCAGTTGGACATACTCGCGCGGCTCAAGTTGAAAGGAGTCCGATTGTCGATCGATGACTTCGGCATCGGTTACTCGAACCTGGCGCAACTGCGCGACTTGCCGTTCGACGAACTCAAGATCGACCGCGGTTTCGTGCATTCCGCCGGCGCGGATCCGTCTCGTCATGCGATTCTGAAAGCAAGCATTGGATTGGCCCGCAAGTTCGGCATGAAGACCGTTGGCGAGGGCGTGGAGAACCGGGTGGATTGGCATGTCCTGCGTCAGGCCGGGTGTGATCTTGCCCAAGGCTATTACATTGCCAAACCCATGCCGGGCGACGAATTCGCAAGCTGGCTGGAGCATTGGGCAGGGCACCGGCAGGATCTTGCGGCCGAGGCAGGCAAGCTCCACCGCCGCCCCCACTAGTCTTTGATGCGTCGATTGATTTTCAGTTGATGAAGTACCCCGCAACCGTCGATGCCAGGATCCTGGTGGCTTCCACCGATGCCGGAAACGCCGAAATGGTGGCCGACCTCCTGCGCAGGGACTTCGACGGCATACGCGTCACGTTCGATCCGGCAAAGGCGGTGGATGATTTCGAAAGCCATAGCCCGCAGGTACTGGTCCTTGCGTTCCCGGAGCTTGCGCACGCCGAACAGTTCTACCTTGGCCTCTACCGGTTGAGCACAAAGATCCACACGGTCGCGCACCGGACCGTCGTGCTTTGTGATCGCAGCGCCTGCAGGCGGGCCTACGAACTTTGCCTCAAGCAGCATTTCGACGACTACGTCGAATTCTGGCCCGTCACTTACGATCCCTGCCGGTTGGGAATGTCCGTCCTGCTCGCGGCGCGGGCAGTGGCAGCTGCCGTCGCCCAAGGGCCCAGCCGGCTGGAGCTGGCAAGGCAGGCGCACCGTATTCTCGAACTGGAAGGACTGCTGCAGGAGCAATCGGCGGCGGCAAGCCAACGGGTGGAGGCGGTGAGCCAAAGCATCTCAAGGGCGGAATCCGACCTGCATGCAGTGGTGGACGGGCTTTCGCGGGAGATATTGGCTGGAGCGGGCCTCACCGAAGCGCGCCGGGCAGGATTGACCAGGGGGTTGGAGCGTCTTGGGGGCGAGGGGATCCGCGTGCCACTACAGAACGTCCAGGATTCGCTCGAACCCGTTCGCCAATGGTTCGCATCGCTCAAGGAAGAAGTCGCGCCACGCTTCGAACCGGTCCGCACCCTGGCCGAGTCGGCGCGGGAGGTGGAGCCGCTGCTGCTGGTGGTCGACGATGACCACTTCCAGCACCAGCTTCTGCGTCGGATGCTCGCTGACCTGCCGCTCAAGCTGGCGTTTACCCTGACCGGAAACGACGCACTGGCCAAGTTGCGGAGCCATCGTCCCGACCTCGTCCTGATGGATGTCGCGCTGCCCGACATCAGTGGCGTCGAGGTGATCCGCCGCATCAGGGCCGTGCCTGCGCTCAGTCGGACCCCGGTAATTTTCATCACGGGAAACAGCACGAAATCGGTGGTGGCCGAGAGCCTGCACGTGGGCGCGGAGGACTTCATGGCCAAACCGTTCAGTCGGACACGGTTGCTGGCGAGTATCCGTCGGCTGCTGGGTCCAGCGGTGAAGCTGGGGGAAGGTTGAAGGATGCCGACTGCAGGTAGTCTCGGGGTAGGCGGTGGACGGTTGCCCGAGACCCAGAGCTCGATCCATCCGTTGGCCTTCCCTGCGAGCGCCGTCTGCCCGGCTCGGCGATGCCGAATGGCTGGAGGGCGGGTTCAGCGCCGGCGATCTCCTGATGGTCGAGGTGCTGCGAAGGTTGGAAACATCGGGGATGCTGGACGAGTATCCGAAGCTCTCGGCCTATGTCGCCCGTGGCAAGGCGCGGCCCGCGTTCCAGCGTGCGTTCGAGGCTCAATGGGCGGTCTTCGCCGGCCAGCGGGTGGCCCGCTGAGGGTCCGGCCGGGGCGCCCGCCCCATCGCGCGCCGCGCCGCGGGACCTCGCGCCGGCAGCAGCACGGATCCTTTGCCGGTTTCGGCCCCTTGGCCGCCCGCACGGCGGCGTTACCGGCGCCCAAAACGGGGCGCTGGCACGACTGTTGCATCGTATTTTCCGTGGTGACTCACGAGCAGCAGGGCGGAGACTGCGATGGATGTCGGTATCGACGCTGCACAAATCGAGCGCGTGCTGGGGCAGTTGGCGCGCCTGCGGCACGTTGGTGACCCGGAGGGGCTCGATGCACTGGAAAGCCTGAGGCCATCGTGGCTGGGGCCGGACGCATGGGACGTGGTCCTCGAAGACCTGGAGGCCCAGCGCTACCGGGAGCGTCGGCGCGTCGCGCGGTTGCGGTTGGTCGTGGGCTGACACGACTCGGCACGCCGCGACGTCCCGCATGAAGACGCCGTCCGGGTCCCGCGCGCAAGCGATTGCGTGATGCCGGGCCCGCGCCGACGCCAGCACGCTCCACGGATTATTCGCGCGGCAGCGCCGCGATCGCCCCGATGCGCGCGCGGCGCATGGCCTCGCCGATCGCGGGGCCGGCAAGCCCCTGTTCGACGAATGCTTGTGCGGTCACGGCACCCGCCGCGCCACGCGCCGCGCACAGGAAGCCGGCCTGCGGGTAGGCATCGTTTTCGTGATGCAGCCGTCCGCGCTTGTCCGCGGCGCAGGCGACGAGGAACGTATCCAGGCGCGCGGGGCGCCGGAAGGCGTCGAATGCTTCCAGCAACTTCAACACCGTAGCGGCTTTCAGCTCCAGCGCACGGTGCGCGTCGAGGTGGAAGCGGCAGGTCAGCGCCGCGAGCTGGGCGTGTTCGGCCGGCACCTTCAGGCGTTCGCAGAGCGCCGCGAGCGGCGCGAGTCCGCGGTGCTCGTGGGCGATGTGGCGGGGCAGTTCCTCTTGCGGCGTCAGCGCCTTGCCGAGGTCGTGGGTAAGCGCGCAGAAGCCGGCGAGGTCGTCGCCAGGCGCGAGCCGCGCGGCCGCGTCGAGCACCAGTTCGAGGTGGGCGCCGCAATCGATTTCGGGATGATGCTCGGGGCTTTGCGGAACGCCGTACAACGCGTCGATTTCGGGAAACAGAACGCCGAGCGCCCCGCACTCCCGCAACGCCCGCAGGAACGCCGAGGGCTCGGGTTCGGCGAGTGCCCGACGGGTTTCCGCCCAGACCCGCTCCGCGACCAGGTGCGCGGCTTCGCCTTGCTCCACCATGCCACGCATCAGCGCGATGGTTTCTTCCGCGATGCGGAAGCCGAGCGGTGCGTAGCGTGCGAGGAAGCGCGCCACCCGCAGGATGCGCACGGGGTCCTCGGCGAATGCCGGCGATACATGTCGCAGCACCTTCGCACGCAGGTCTTTTTCACCGCCGTACGGATCGACAAGCGCGTCCGATTCGTCCCGCGCCATCGCGTTGATGGTGAGGTCCCGGCGGGCGAGGTCCTCCTCCAGGGTGACGTCGGGCGCGGCGTGGAACGAGAAGCCGTGGTAGCCGGGACCGGTCTTGCGTTCGGTGCGCGCGAGTGCGTATTCCTCGCCCGTGGCGGGATGCAGGAACACCGGGAAATCCTTGCCGACCGGCTTGAAGCCGAGCGCCTGCATGTCCGCAGGCGTCGCGCCCACCACCACGTAGTCGCGGTCGCCGTGCGCGCGCCCCAGCAAGTCGTCGCGCACCGCGCCGCCGACCAGGAAGATGCGGTGGCCGGCTGCCGGCATCCGTCAGCGTTCCTGGGACGCGCGCGCGATGTCGAATCGGTACGCCCGGGCGTAATCGCCGAGCAGCATGGGCAGCATTGCCGAGAACCGGCGCGGCGCGATCCCGAGTTCGGCAAGCCCGTCGCGGCTGCCGACCGCATCGACGCCGAGCGAATCGTAGTTGTCGCGCGAGAACGGCTTGCCCGGGATCATTTCGGCGAGCGCTGCCTGCAGCCGGCCGAGCGGCGCGGGCAGCGGGAACACCGGGCGGCGCAGGCCCGCGGCATCGCGGACCATCCGCACGATCCGGATGAGTTCCAGCGAGTCCGGTCCGTACAACTCGAAGATCTTGCCGATGCTGCGGCGGTCGGCCATGCCGCGCGCCAAGGCTTCGGCGACGTCGCCGACGAACACCGGCGCGATCTTCGCGTGCGGCTGCGCGAGCGGCAGGGCGGGCGCCATCTTCAGCAGCTTCAGGAACCGGAACACCAGCCCGTCGTCTTCGCCGTACACGACGCTCGGCCGATAGATCGTCCATTCCATCCCGGAGTTGCGGACCTGCGCTTCGGCTTCGCCGCGCGTCTTCAGGTATTTCGATGCGCGGTTGCCGGCGTTCAACGAACTCATCTGGTGGATGCGGCGCACGCCGACCTGGCGGCAGGCCGCGATCAGGGTGGCGGTGAGGTCCACGTGCGCGTGGGTGAAGGTCGCGCGCCCGGTTTCGTTGAGAATGCCGACCAGGTTGACCACGGCGTCCTGGCCCGCCAGGTGCTTCTCCAGCACCGCACGGTCATAGACGTCCGCGCTGAACGAGCGGACGTTCGGGAGGAGGTTGATCGCGCGTCCTTTTTCGCGGTTGCGGCTGAGGACGGTGATGCGGCAACCGGAGGGCGCCAGCGCCGCAAGCAGACGGCTGCCGATGAAACCGCTGCCGCCGAGGACGAGGTAACGGGGGGAATTCATTGCGAGACACTCCCTGCGGGGGCCGGGGAAGGAGTCGCGGTCGGCGCCGCCGGCGCTTCCGCACGGCAGACGACCTGCTTGCGTGGAGGATCGACCGCCGGATCGTAGGGCGTGCCGATCGCGGGCAGGCGCGACGACATCGGCACCGGTGCACCATGCAGCCGCCATCCGTAGATCGTCGCGAACGACATCACGCGGGTCACGTAGTCACGCGTTTCGTTGAACGGGATCGCGAGGATGAAGGCCTCCGGGTCGAGGTCGCCGCGCGAATCCAGCCAGCGTTGCGCGTTGCCGGGACCGGCATTGTAGGCCGCGGAGGTGAGCCAGGGGCTGCCGTTGAAGCGCAGGCCGAGATGCGCGAGGTAGCGCGTGCCCAGCGGGATGTTGATGGCGGGATCGTATAGGCTCGCGGGACCCTCGTAGGGAAGGTCGTTGCGGCGTGCGACGCGCGCAGCCGTCGACGGCAGCAATTGCATCAGCCCGCGGGCGTCGGCACCGGAATGGGCGTCCGGCTGCCACGCGGTCTCGGCGCGGATGATCGCGAAGGTCCAGGCCGGATCGATGCCGGCGGCGCGTGCGGCGGCGATCACGTCGTGGTCGTCCGCGAGCGGGAAGCGCAGGGCGTAGTACTGGAGGTCGCCCGACTTGCCGAACGCGAAGATCGCGCGGTCGTACCAGCCCCGCCGCGACGCGAGTGCAGCGGCCTGGCGCTGCTCCGTTGGCGGCAGGTCCGGGAACACGCGGTTCCACTCGCGGCGCGCGGCGTGGAGCAAGCCCACCGAGAACAATTCGAAGGCCCGCCGGAAACCGGGGATCGCCTCGATCCGTTGGTCGAGGCCGGGATCGACCGTCACCGTCCCGGGGCAGATCGAGTAGGGCAGGTCGGCTCGGTCGGCCGCGAGGAAGCCGTAGAACGTCGCCTGCTGCGCGAGCGCCGCATAGTCGTCCGACGCCGCGCCATCGTTGCCCAGTTCCTGGGCGATGCGCGCCCGCCAGTAGCGCCATTCGCCGTGCTGCATCTCGTCAGGGCCGAGCGCGGCAAGCCCGGCTTGGGCGGCCTTCCAGTCGCGCTGCGCGACCGCCACCCGCACCCGCCATTCACGGGTGGCGTCGGTTTGCGCCGCAGCCGGCAGTGCCTCGAGGCGTTGGATCGCATCGGGCCCGAAATCGACCGCGTTGTACAAGGCGAGCGCTGCGAGCACGCGGTTGCGTTGCGCTTGATCGAACGCGAACCGTGGCGACAGCGATTGCCAATCGGTGATCGCCTGCGCGCTGTCGCGGCGAGCAAGGCGGACCAATGCGCGGACCACGGCCTCGCGATCCTCCGCGGTATCCGCGAAAGCCATGGCCTTCTTCAGCAGGCTCGCGGGTGATGCAATCGCCTCGGCGATGCGCTGCGCCCAGCGCGCGTCGGCGCCGGTCAGCCACGCCGCGGATTGCTGGACCGTGGTCGCGCTGCCGGCATCGGCCGCGCGTTCGACGCGGTCCCGCACCCGTTGCGGGGTCAGGAGCCCCTGCACGAAGGCCGTATCCAGCACCGGGTCGCAGGCCGATGGGAGGCTCGCTTTCTGCCACAGCGCGGACAGGTCACGTGCGAATTCGAGCGGCTGGCCTTGCGCCAGGCGCGCCTGCAGCGCATCGCAGGTCAACGCATCGTCGAGGCCCGGGCGGTAAAAGTGCTGGAACGCGGCCCAGTCCTTTTGCTTGGCCAGCCAGCGCAGCTCGGCCTTGCGCAGGTCGTCGGCCGGAATCCAGCCTGTGTAGCGTTGCAGGTAGGCATCGACTTCGGCCGGCGTCGCGGACTCGATGTCGTGTTGCAGCGCCGCCGCCTGGAGGTACGGATACAGCGGGTAGTCCTCGAGGCCCCGCGCGAGGGTGCGCCAATCCTGCCCCGCCTGGGCGGCCACGTACGCCGCGCGGAACGCATCGCGTTGCTGCTGCAACCCCGCGGTGGCGTCCGGCACCGGATCGCTGGAGGTCGTCTGCGCGCGGGTTGCCGCAACGCCGGAGAGGGCGAGGGCGATGATGGCGCACGCGCGCAGGCATGCGCTGGCGCCGAACCGGATACTCATCCATTGATTCTAGACGAATCATCCGTCGAAAAATGTTCACGCCCTGTAGGCGCGAACGCATGACCGCGAGGCCGCTCGCGCGGCCTTTTGCACGACCTGTGGCGGAATGCAAGCTTCAATGCCGACCGCATCGGTTGTGCCGGGCGCGATAGATGCGGCGCCTGGCGCGGTTCTGCTCATTGCGGATGTGCACACGTCGGGTCGCCGAGAGCGAACCGTTGCGCGCTGCTCGGTCTTGTCGATGCGCGCTTCGCCAGCTTCGAGCCTGCGTGCTTCGCCGGGCGACAATTCGCCCGATTGCAGGCCTGCTGGATGCGTTTTTTCCGTACGGCGTCGGGTGGATGGCGCACGGCGTGCCCCAGGCGTGGCGCCGGGGGTACGTGTTGCGCCTGCGCACCGATGCAAAATCCAGGGCCGAGCGTGATCGCCGCGGCCAGAAGCAAGGTGCGTTGCGTAGTGGACTCCCCTGCGTGGATCGGGTGCGGCTCGCAGGATAGGAAAACGCGCCGCGCGGCGTCGGTTGGCGGGCGTCCGATCGATTCGGTTGGCGACAGCCGGATTACGCGGCGGCGTTCAGCGCGGCGGTCGGCACCCGGATCTCGGCCGCGAGCGGCAGATGGTCGGAGAACGCCGCAGGCAGGGTCCACATCCGCTCGATCACCAGCTGCGAGGTGACGAGAATGTGGTCGATCGCCCGTTGCGGGCGCCAGCTCGGAAAGGTCGGCTGCGGGTCGTCGGGCGGCACCAGTGCGGTATGCGCGAACAGCGCGTGCAGCTCCGGGCAATCGGGCGCACAGTTGAGGTCGCCCATCAGCATGGCGTTGGGACGGTCGTGCAGCAGCTCGGCGATGAAGTCGATCTGGCGCAGGCGCGACTGTACGCCGAGCGACAGGTGCGCGATCGCGACGGTCAGCGCCTCGCGGCCTTCGCCATACCGGGCCAGCAGGACCCCGCGTCCGCCCAATCGTCCCGGCAGCGGGTAATCGAGCACCTCGGTCGGCGCGGAGCGGCTGATCAGTCCGTTGGCGGTATAGGCGACGTTCGACAGCCTGCGGTTGGGCTGGTGGCTCCAGTACGGCAAGCCCGCGGTTTCGGCGAGATAACGGGTCTGGTTGAGGAACCCCGATCGGATGCTGCCGGCGTCGGCTTCCTGCAGCCCCACCACGTCGAACTTCGCAATCGAGCGCGCGAGCTGGTCGAGGTTGCCGAGCTTGTACTTGCCCGGCAGCACCGCACCCCAGCTGCGCGTGAAGTATTCGTGGTAACGCTTCACGCTCGCGCCGGCGAGGATGTTGCAACTCAGGATGCGCAGGACATTGTCGACCGGCGCGGCAGCGGGCTCGGCATTCATGGCTTGATCAGATTACCACCATGAAATGTGGCATCGCCTGCACCGGAACGCAAGCAGGCGGATGCAAGGCCTTCAGTGTTGCGCGGCGTGCTGCACCATCCACAACCCGAGTTGCTGCAACTGTGCGTAACTGTCGATGTCGGCGCTGCGCATCAGCGCGACGAACGGCGCGTCCTTGTCGTCATCGGTGCGGCGGCCCACGACGAGCGTCGGGGTGGCGTCGATGCCCCAGCCCATTTCGGTCTTCCGGTCGGCCGCCATCTGCTGCATCGTGGCCTGGCTGGTCGCGGCGGCGATGAACTTCTGCGGGTCCGCGCCGTGTCGGCCGTACCACGCCGCCATGTCCTGCAGCGAATTGAGCGGATAGTGTTCCAGCATTGCCTGGAACATCGCGTCGTGGGTCTGCTCGAGCACACCGAGCTGGCGGGCGGCGTAGAACGCCTGCGCATACGGCACCCACGCCTGGCTGAACACGGCCGGCAGGTAGCGCACTTCGACGCCTTTCGGCAGCGCCGCGCGCAGCTTGTCCATGTACGGCGCGAACTCCGCACAGTGCGGGCAGCCGTAGGAAAACACCTCGACGATCTCGACCGGGCCGGTCGGCATCGACTGGCCGGCGGGCAATTTCAGGGTGACGTACTGCTGGCCCTCCGTGAAATGCGTCGGGCCCGCCGGCGCGGGCGTCGGGGTGGCGCTTGTCACCGCAACGGCGGCGCCAGTGGGAGTGCCACCCGGCGCATTGCCGCCGTCGTTGTGCGCCGAACAGGCCGCGGTCAGCAGCAGCCCCGAGACCAGCAATGCAGCACGGAGCAGCAGTGCGGGTTTCATGTCACTTCGCCTTCTTCGCGGCCAGTTCCTGGTGGACCAGGTACAAGGTCAGGTCCACCAGGTTCTGTGAGCCGTTGGCGGAGCTCGTGTCGGCGCGCCACTTGCCGTCCACCACGATGGTCGGCGTGCTGTTGACGCCCCAGGCGATGATCTGCTTGTCGGCGCGCTTCATGTCCATGTTGACCGCGAACGAGTTGGCGGTCGCAACGAATTCATCCGGCTTGGCGCCGTACTTGGCGTAGAACTTCGCGACGTCCCCGATCGTTGGCAGATCCGACTCCGCCTTGGGGCGCTGGGTAGTCCGGTCGTAGGTGGCCAAGGGGCCGGCCGGTCCCCAGATGGCCTGGAACATCGCGTCGTGCGATTGCTTCGTGTCGACGCCGAGGGCCCTGGCGGTGAAGTAGGCGCGCTGGAACACCGGCCAATCCTCTTCGGGGTGCCAGCTCGCGGGGATGAATTGCAGGACGGTGTCCGCGGGCAGTTCGGCGCGCAGCTTGTCCACGTACGGCTCGAACTGGTTGCACGCCGGGCAGCCGAACGAGAACACCTCCGTCACCACCACCTTGTCGGGTTGGTTGGTTGGCTGCGGGTTCACGATCGCGAAATAGTTCTTGCCCTCGACCCACTGCTGCGGCGCGGCCTGCCCGAAGGCGACGCCGGCGACGGCGGCGAGCAACAGAGATGCGGCAATGCGTTTTCTCATGATCGGATTCCTGGCGAATTCACGGGAGCCGGTGTGGCGCCTGAATCGACCGCGCGAGCCGCGCCGGGTTCAATCGATCGGCGAGGGCGCAGCCGAGGATTGCGGCGCCGGCGCGGCGTGCAGGCCCTCGACATAGCTCGATACCGCGGAAATGTCCTGTTCGGTCAGCCGCTGCGCGATCGCCGGCATGATCATGGCGTGGGTATCGCTGCCCCAGGTGGTGCCGTCGTGCCACGCCTTGAGTTGCGCCTGCACGTAGTCGGCATGCTGGCCGCCGATGTTCGGCACGCGCCAGCCGGGGTTGCCTGCGCCATCCGGTCCATGACAGGCCATGCAGGCCGGGATGCCGCGGCCGGGGTCGCCTTCGCGGTAGAGCTTCTCGCCTTCCTGCGCGAGCTTCGCATCGGCCACGCCGGGCGAGCGCTTCTGCCGGGAGAAATACGCGCCGATGTCGTGCATGTCCTGCGGCGCCAGCGACGCCGCCATGCCCTGCATGATCGCGTTCTGGCGCACGCCGCTCTTGAAGCGCATCAACTGGGTGACGATGTACTGCTCGCTCTGGCCCGCGAGCTTCGGGTATTGCGCGCTCGAGGAATTGCCGTCCATGCCGTGGCAGGCGCCGCACGCGGCGGCCTTGGCCTGCCCCGCCTTGGGATCGCCAGGCTGGGTCTGTACGGCCTCGAGCTTGCTGAATTCGGCTTCCGCGGCTTCGGCCGCGCTCGCGGAGCTTGCCGGCGCAGCCGTGCTGGCGCTTGCCGCGGGTGCGGCGGTGGATGCTGCAGCCGGCGCGGACGCGGCGGATCCGGCCGGCGACGCGGCAAGCACCGCGAGCGGCGCGGCGGCGGCGAGCAGGACGGCGAAGGCAAGCAGATGCCGAGAACCCATACAATCCTCTCTTTCCCTAAGGCGTGGACGTCGGCGCCGTGCGCCAACGTGAACCGCCGGATTATCGCCGCGACCACAAACATGCGTCAAACACACCATCCCGGACATGCAGCCGGCAGGCTCCCGCCACAGGGGAATCCTGCGGCCGACCATCCGTTGCGCGGCGCCGCTTTCGTGCTGGCCGCGCACCGGCCCGACCAGTTGCCGGCGGACGCCGGCGTGGAGATCGCGTTCGCGGGCCGCTCCAACGCAGGCAAGTCGAGCGCCATCAATGCGCTGAGCGGACAGGCAAAGCTGGCGCGTACCAGCGCAACGCCCGGCCGCACCCAGCAGCTCGTGGTGTTCGCGCTTGCCGACGGTCGGCGACTGATCGACTTGCCCGGCTATGGCTACGCCAAGGTACCAGTCGCGTTGCGCGACCATTGGCGCCAGGCGATCGACGCCTACCTGCGCAGGCGGCAGTGCCTGCGCGGGCTGGTGTTGATCAGCGACATCCGGCATGCGCTGACGGAGTTCGACCGGCAGATGCTGGCGTTCTGCGCGACCCGGGGGTTGCCCTGCCTGGTGCTGCTCAGCAAGGCGGACAAGCTGTCGCGCGCGCAGGCCCGGACGCGCCAGCGCGAGGTCGATGGGGCCATCGCGGCACACGGCTGGCCCGGCGCCACCATCGCGTTTTCCGCCACGACCGGCGCTGGTGTCGCCGAGGCGCGCGCGGCGGTGATGGCGCTGCTGGAGTAACGACATCTGCCGGCGTCAGGAGCTACAGCCAAGCAGCCTTCCATGGCGGTTGGCGATGGTGTGGCCATCCTTGGCCGCCCGCTGCTTCTCGCTCTTGCGGATTGCGGTGCGCCGCCCCATCTATTCGCCCTTGCCCTCGTGAAGGTCCGTGCATGTCCGGTCCCAGCCAAGTTGAGGAACAGCCGCTCGAGCGACACGCGCAACTCGCGGAATACCTTGCGGCCGGCGGCCGTCCCGCGGACCAGTGGAAGATCGGCACCGAACACGAAAAGTTCGTGTTCCGCACCGACGATTTGAAACCGCCGCCGTATGAAGGCGAGCGCGGCATCGGCGCGCTGCTGCGCGGGATCGCCGGCTGCGGCTGGGAGCCGGTCGAGGAAGACGGCAACGTCATCGCGCTGTCGCGCGGCCAGGCCTCCGTGACATTGGAGCCCGCCGGGCAACTGGAACTCTCGGGCGCGCCACTCGAAACGATCCATCAGACCTGCAGCGAAGTCCGCGAACACCTGCGCTGCGTGCGGAGCGCGGCGGAGCCGCTGCAACTCGGAATCCTCGGCATGGGCTTTCAGCCGAAGTGGAAGCGCGAGGAAATGCCGTGGATGCCGAAGGCCCGCTATGCGATCATGCGCCGCTACATGCCGGAGGTCGGCTCGCTCGGCCTCGACATGATGACCCGCACCTGCACGGTCCAGGTCAACCTCGACTTCGCGAACGAAGCCGACATGGTCAGGAAGTTCCGGGTGTCACTGGCCCTGCAGCCGGTGGCGACCGCACTGTTCGCCGATTCGCCGTTCACCGACGGCCGGCCGAACGGCTATCTCAGCTACCGCTCGCACATCTGGACCGACACCGACGCCGATCGCACCGGCATGCTCGACTTCGTGTTCGAGGAGGGTTTCGGCTTCGAGCGCTATGTCGATTACCTCTTGGACGTGCCGATGTATTTCGTGCACCGCCACGGCCGCTACATCGATTGCGCAGGACAGTCCTTCCGTGACTTCCTCGAAGGCAGGCTGCCCGCGCTGCCGGGCGAGAAGCCGACGCTGCGCGATTGGTCGGACCACATGACCACGGCGTTCCCGGAAGTGCGCCTGAAGCAGTACCTGGAAATGCGCGGCGCCGACGGCGGTCCGTGGAACCGGTTGTGCGCGCTGCCGGCGTTCTGGGTCGGCCTGCTGTATGACGGGGAATCGCTGGACGCCGCGTGGGACCTGGTCAAGGGCTTCTCCATGACCGAACGCAACGCGCTTCGGGATGGCGTGCCGAAGCATGCGCTGAAGCTGCCGTTCCGTGGCGAAACGGTGCGCGAGCTCGCGCTGCGCGCGCTGGAAATCGCGGGACAGGGCCTGAAGCGCCGCGCGAAGCTCAACCGGGACGGGCTGGATGAAGCGGTGTTCCTCGAGCCGCTGGTCGAATTCGCCGAGGCAGGCCAGACGCCGGCTGAGCGCAAACTGGAACTGTTCCGCGGCGAATGGAACGGCAGCGTCGATCCGGTCTTCCGCGAATTCGCGTACTGATCGACCCCCGCTGCAAGCCGGAGGCGTGTTGGGGACAGCCTTGTGGCTGCCGGATTTCGGCTACGTTGCGAGGGCCGGCGGGAGCGATCACGGCGGTTTGACGGCGGCGCCACAAGCTCTGCGGGTTCGGCACGGATGCGTTCGCGTGGATTCCGAGACCAAGTCCCGGGGCTGGATGTCCCGCCCGTTGGAAGGTCGCTATGGCGTCAGCGTCGCGGTCGCGATCATAGCGCTGTCGCGCGCTTCCGCGGCCGGTGAGCGCTCAAAAGATCTCGGCGACGCAGCAGCGCAGGCTCCCGCCGGCCTTTTCGATTTCGTCCAGTGGCACCGTGCCGATGCGGAAGCCCCATGATTCGAGTGTCCCGCGCTGCGCATCGTCGAGCGCGGCGGCCGCCCGCGCGCTCATCCACACGCGATCTTCGCTGAGGGTGATGGCGTTGCCGGCGTAGGCGCGCTTCTGTTCCGGCGCCAGCCGGGTTGCGCGATTGCCGTGCGCTTGCGCGATCGCCTCCGGTACCGCCTGATCCCGGAAGCCATCGGGAGCCAGCAATACCGCGCGGCCCGCGAGCGATGCCATCACCACATTGGTGTGGTATTCACCGTCGGCGAGTTCGAAACAGAACATGAGGCGCAAACCGAACGCCTCGTGCATTGCACGCGCGCCGGCCATGTCGCAGCGTTCGGACAGTCCGCAATAGCCGATGCCGCGGGCATGGTCGATCACCAGCGAACCGGTGAGTTCCGCCACGCAATCGTCGCGTTGCGACAAATCGACTTCCGCGTAGCCGATGACTTCG
>JAICJG010000099.1 GCA_025928585.1 Rhodanobacteraceae bacterium | reverse complement strand
TGTCTGGTGGAGGCGGGGGGAATCGAACCCCCGTCCGAAGGCGCTCCGCGCCCGGCGCTACATGCTTAGTCCAGCGTTCGATCTCGTCCCGAAGCAGCACGCTGGACAAAGCGCACCGCGGGACCAGCGGGTTTTATTTTAACCAATGACCGACCAGCGGCGATCAGCGGCGATCCCGTGATGATGACCCTACATCCACGAGCACAGGCACAAGTGGGTTCGGGGCTAGGCCTTAAGCGGCCAGAGCGTAGACGTCGTCGTTCGCGTCTAGTTTTTTGCCACCGGATTAACGAGGAAGATGACGCCCTCGGCATGCTCCAGGCTACTTCACTGCCCCCGTCGAAGCCAGGTCGCCCCCGGGGAATCCATGATGCGGGCTCGACGGCGGGAAATCAATCGCAGTGGTTGGCATGATGCGGGGTTCATTCATCGCGCCGGCTGCAGCTTCACATGCGAAACATCGTCGGTGTTCTGTCCCGCTGGAGCAACGCGAGCGATTCATCGAGGTGGTGGATGAAAGTGCGCGGTTTTGCTACGGGGGCCCAGCCAACCCGTGGCGCGAGTCGCTGGGGCGCGCACGCGGCTTGGGATCGTGCCTATAATCCGTCGCCGTTGCAGAGGACACACGCGTGTCGATTCTCAAATCCCAGTCAGCGTTCGTGGCGCTGCCGGCGCTGGCGGACCATCTGGCAAGCGAACGCGACGCAATCTTGCGGGACTGGCGTTCGCAGGTAGAGGCCGAGCCCGAATCCTCGATATTGACAAGATTGTCGCGCGCCGAATTCTGCGACGACATTCCACAGTTCCTCGATCGCTTGTGCTCGGTGCTGCGCGGCAACACCAAGGCCATGACCGGGCGATTCGCCCGCTGCCACGGCGCGCAGCGCTGGCAGCACGGCATGAGTCTGGAAGCCGTGACCACCGAGTGGGGGCTGCTGCACGAAGTGCTGATGGACCACATTGCCGGGGCGACGCGACAGGGCATCGAACTTGGCCCGTCCTCGCTGCATGCCGCCTACCGGCTGCTCGGCGAGCAAATCCGTCACGGCATCGCGTTTAGCCTGGCGGAGTTCGACAAGCGACAACGCATGGAGGCTGAAGCACGGATGCGGGATCTGGAAGCCGTCTGCGCGCAGCACGACGAAAAAGACAAGCGGCGCGGCCGGAATTTGCACGAAGCCTCACACGATCTGCGCGGCAGCCTGCAATTGGTTCAAATGCTGTGCGACCTGCTGAGGACCCGGCCGACGGATGCGAAGACCGAGGACATTGTCGTGCGCTTGTGCGGCGCGACTGAAAACGTGAACCAACTGGTGCGGGACTTGCTCGACCTCGCACGACTGGAAGCCGGTCGTGAGGAGCGCCGCATCGAAGCTTTCGACGCGGCAGCGGTGTTGCGCGAGCTGTGCGAAACCATGCGGCCGATGGCGGAGGCCGCGGGCCTGAAGCTGGTGTCGCGCGGGGAAGCCCGGCTGCCGGTCCGCGGGGACGAAGTGAAGATCAAGCGGATTGCGCAGAACCTCGTCTTGAATGCGCTGAAGTACACGGAGGCCGGCTCCGTCGAAATCGGATGGCAGCAGGAGTCGGCGCAGCGCTGGCTGTTCTACGTCCGGGACAGCGGTCCGGGGCTGCTGTCTTCTACGGCCGGAAGACTGGCGCAGAGTCTGGAAAATGCAGCCATCCCGGATAGCGCAGCAGCAGGCAGCGTGCCGCATTTGCATGCATTGCCGCCTTTGGCAGTTGGAGACAGCGCCGGCCCCCATCGCGAGTCGGCAGCGGTCGAGCGGCACGGCGAGGGCATAGGCTTGTCGATCGTGCGCCAGTTGTGCGAACTGCTCGATGCCGTGGTAGAGGTCGAAACCGCCCCCGGCCGCGGCACGATGTTCCGCATCCTGGTTCCGAAGGACTACGCGAAGGCGGGCCCGGTGCAGTAACCCGGTTCGTCCCTCGAGCCGATCCGTCCTGCTCGGCTACCGTAGCCGGCAGCAAGGTCCGCTTCCGCAGGCAGACCTGAAGCTGCCGGCCGGCGGTCATCCCGCGCGATTGTGCGCCCGCAACGTTCGTTGCTTTTCGATGTTCCACTCGCGTTCCTTCTCGCTGGCGCGCTTGTCGTGCGCCTGCTTGCCGCGCGCGATGCCGATCTCGAGCTTGGCGCGGCTGCTCTTCCAGTACATCGCGAGGGGGACCAGCGTGAGCCCCTTGCGTTCGACCGCGCCGATCAGCTTGTCGATCTCGGCGCGATGCAGGAGCAACTTGCGGGTGCGGCGTTCGTCGGCGACGACGTGGGTCGACGCCGACAGCAGCGGAGGGATCGATGCGCCGAACAGGAACAGCTCGCCGCCCCTGACCAGCGCATAGGCCTCGGTGAGGTTGATACGGCCCGCGCGCAGGCTCTTGACTTCCCAGCCTTCCAGCGCGATGCCGGCTTCGTAGCGTTCGTCGATGTGATACTCGTGGCGAGCACGCTTGTTAAGCGCGATGGTCGCCCCGCCCTTGGCATCGTTGCCTTTCTTCTTCGCCATGTCCGTTACACTGAACTATTTTCCGTCCCTTGGTACTGGTTCCCGCCCGTCCATGGCCGGGATGACGTTGTGAATTCGAGGAGACGCCGGTGCAAATCCACCGCCATGCGCTGGTTCGATACACGCCGGAACAAATGTTTGACCTCGTCAACGACGTGGAAGCTTACCCGAGGCGCTTTCCCTGGTGTCTGGCTGCACGCGTGACCGAGCACGACGATCGGCACCTTGTGGCCAGGCTGGACCTCCGCTTTGCGGGGGTGACCCAGCATTTTTCCACCCGCAACGTGCTGGAACGTCCGCACCGTATCCGCATGCAGTTCGTGGACGGTCCGTTCGACTGGCTCCACGGCGTGTGGTCGTTCACACCGCTCGGTGGAACGCCAGTCTCCCCGGACCCTGCGAGCCAGCTTCCTCCGCAAGCGGGCGAGGGAGCGTTGGAGCGCTCCGCGGCCGCGAGCAATCCCGCGGGCTGCAAGGTGGCGCTGGACCTCGATTTCGAGGTCAGCAACAAGCTGACCGGATTCGCGTTCGGACTGGGCTTCAAGAAGCTGGCCGACCGGATGGTAGATGATTTCTGTGCCGAGGCCAGGCGCACGTATGACTGAAGGGCCGCGGGTTTCGGTCACGGTGGTGTACGCCGAACCCGCGCGATTGTTCGAAGTGGCGCTGCGGCTGCCGCCCGGTGCAACCGTTCGCCACGCGATTGAGGCCTCCCGCGTGCAAGAGACGCGGCCCGACATCGAAATCAGCGCCGATCACATCGGTATCTTCTCGCGCAAGGCAACCTTTGATACACCCCTGCGCGACGGCGATCGCGTGGAAATCTACCGGCCGCTCAAGATCGATCCCAAGGAAGCGCGCAGGCTTCGAGCCAAGACCCAGTCGTAGGCCGGTTCAACGAGCATCGCGACGGAACCGGCCGAGCGCGTAGCGGCGGATCCGGAGAGCGGACGCCGGCTCCGCCCTTGGGGCTTGAGCCGGCCTACGGCTCAAGATCGATGGAAGGAGGCGCGCGGGCTGCGAGCGAAGAACCGGTCGTAGGCCGGTTCAAGGAGCATCGCGAGGAACCGGCAGGGAGCGCGGCGGCTCAACCGCCGCCCTGTTTCTGCTTCTTCTCCAGTTCCTTCTGTTGTTCCTTGGTCAGGTTGGTCGGATAGAGCGGACCGTACTTGTGGCTCTCACGCAGGAGTTCCTGCGGCGTCTCCTTCATGAAGTTGCCGTCGGTGCGCACCAGGGTGTCGTTGTCGAAATACAGAGTCAGCGTCCTTTGCTTGATCGTGCCGCCGCGGCGTTGCAGCGTGGCGACGTAGTTCCACCGGTTCTGGTCGAACGGGCTGACCACCGACGGCGTGCCGAGCAGCGCCAATACCTGTTGCTTGGTCAAGCCCGGTTTCAGCTCGCTGACGTTCTTGCCGATCAGCAGGTTGCCCTGCTGCACGTCGGGCCGGTAAATGACGTTGCAGGCGCCGAGCATCGACACGGCGGTCATCGCGAGCAGGAGGGTGGGGATCGTTTTGCGCATCGTGGTCAGCCGGCTTCCGGACCGCGAATGATACACTAGCAAGGGTCCTGGTCCGGATCAGAGACAGCACCATCGTGCCGGAGTTCACCCTATGGAATCCCAGGATCTTCGCAACGTCGGGTTGAAGGTGACCCACCCGCGCATCCGCGTGCTGGAAATCCTCGAGCATAGCCACGAGCATCTCACCGCGGAAAACATCTACAAGACCCTGCTCGAGGGCTCCGAGGACATAGGGCTCGCGACGGTGTACCGCGTGCTGACCCAGTTCGAGGCGGCAGGCCTCGTGATCAAGCACAACTTCGAGGGCGGCCAGGCGGTGTACGAACTGGACCGCGGCCAGCACCACGATCACATGATCGACATCGAGACCGGCCGGGTGATCGAATTCGTCAACGAGGACATCGAGAAGCTGCAGCGCGAGATCGCCGCCAGGCATGGTTACGAAATCGCCGACCATAGCCTGGTGCTCTACGTGCGGCCCAAGAAGAGGGGCCCCACGGGCCAGCGTTGAGGCGCAAGTCCGCTCGCTCCCGGCTAGTCCGTCGCCCCGGCCTTTTCCAGCATCTTTTTCGCGTGCGCGCGGGTCTCTCGATCGATCTCGATGCCGCCCAGCATCCGCGCGAGTTCGTCCTTGCGCCCGGCGGCGTCGAGCGCGGTGATCCGGGTGCGGGTGGCGTTGTCCTCGACCGATTTGGCGACGCTGAGGTGGGCATGGCCTTGGGCGGCGACCTGCGGCAGATGGGTTACGCACAGCACCTGGCAGCGTGAACCCAGGGCCCGAAGTTTCGCGCCCACGGTTTCGGCGACCGCGCCGCCGATGCCGGCATCGACTTCATCGAACACCATGGTACCCACGCTGTCGGCGCCGAGCGCGGCCACCTCGATCGCGAGTCCGATGCGCGAGAGTTCGCCGCCCGACGCGACTTTGCGCAACGGCCGGAGCGGCATGCCCGGATTCGCGCTGACCATGAATTCGCAGCGGTCGCGGCCTTGCGGATCGGGTTCTCCGTCCGGTTGCGGCTGCAGCTCCACCGCGAACGAGCCGCCGGCCATGCCGAGGTCGCCCATCAGCGCGGTGACTGCCTTGCCGAGGTTCGCGGCCGCTCGAGCGCGCTGTTTCGAGAGCATGGCCGCGGCCTTTTCGTAGTCGGCAAGGCATTGCCGTCGCTCGCGGGCGAGCTTCGCCAAGGCGTCGCCGGCGCCTTCCAGCGATTGCAGCTCGTCGCGCAAGGCCGTGGTGTGCGCGAAGAGTTCCACGGCGGGCACGCGATGCCGGCGCGACAGGTCGTGCAGGGCCGAGAGGTGGGCGTCCGCCTCGGCGTAGCGCTCGGGATCGAGATCCAGGTCCTGGGCGTAACGGGCCAAGGCGTCACCGGCCTCCGCGAGCTGGATGCCGGCGCCTTCGAGCAGTTCCACGGTCGGCGCGAGGGTCGGATCGAGCTCGGCCAGTCGTTCGAGCTCCGCGCGCGCACGTCCCGTGAGCCGCACAGCGGTGAATTCGCCCTCGCCATCCAGCATTTCGGCGATCCCCGATGCGCCTTCGGCGAGTTTCCCGGCGTTGGCGAGCCGCTTGTGCCGCGCCTCCAGTTCGGCCAGGTCCCCCGGCTGCAGCGCCCAGCGCTCGAGGTCCGCGATTTCATGGCGCAACAGTTCCATGCGCGCCGAGCGGTCGTCGCCGCCGGACAGGCTTCGTTCGCGCGCCGCAAGCTCCCGGTGCCAATCGGCGAGCTTGCGCACCCGGCCAGCGGCATCGCAGTCGCCGAACGCATCGAGCATCTGCAGTTGCACGCCGCGTTCCAGCAATGCCTGGTGTTCGTGCTGGCCGTGCACTTCGACCAGCAGTGCGGCGAGCTCGGACAATTGCGAAAGCGACGCGGATCGCCCATTGATCCAGGACCGTGAGCCGCCCGCGGCTGCGATCACGCGACGGAGGCGGCAGGCGTCGCCTTCCTCGTCGAGCGCCTGCTCGGCGAGCCAGGCGCGCACCGCAGGTTGTGCGGCAACGTCGAATTCGGCGGCCAGCTCGGCCCGTTCGCAGCCGGCACGGACCATGCCGGTGTCGGCGCGTACACCGGACAACAGCAGCAGCGCGTCGACCAGCAGCGATTTGCCGGCGCCGGTTTCGCCGGTCACCACCGTGAGTCCGCGACCGAACTCGAGTTCGGCGCCCTCGACCACGGCGAAGTTGCGGACGGAGAGATGGGTGAGCATGGGATGGCGCCCGGTCGGAGCGATGATTCTAGCGAAGTGGGGCATGGGGGGCGGATAGCCGCGGACGTCCTTGCCGGACACCGCAACAACCCTTGCATGCCGGCGGAAGTCGCGGCGCGTTTGCACCCGCTCCGGGCGCGCTGGTCCTGATGCCGTTGGCGTGCGCCACTCCCTATCCTCGGGTTCCGGGCATCCAGTTGCAATTTGCGGCTAGCGCCCGTATTGATTGCGCCATGTCCGCAGCCTTCGACCAGCCCCTCGACGCCCGCGCGCGCCAGTTGTTGCGCACGCTGATCGCGCAGTACCTGGAAGAGGGGCAGCCGGTCGGTTCGCGGACGCTGGCGCGCTCGGCCGGACTGGACGTGAGCCCCGCGACGGTCCGCAACATCATGTCGGACCTCGAGGAGCTGGGGCTGGTCGCGTCGCCGCATACCTCGGCCGGTCGGGTTCCGACGCCCCGCGGGCTGCGGGTATTCGTCGACAGCCTGCTGGAACTGAAGCCGCTGCCGCGTGGCGCGGTGATGAAGATGCAACGTGAATTGCCGCGCGATTCGGCCACGCCGCGCGAGCTGCTCGGCAGTGCTTCGACCCTGCTGTCGGCGATGACCCGATTCGTGGGACTGGTGACGGTGCCGGGCGCGGTCGACGCGCCGCTCAAGCAGATCGAATTCGTGTCGATCGACACGCGGCGCGTACTGGCGATCCTGGTATTCGCCGACGGCCAGGTGCAGAACCGCGTGCTGAACCTGCGCCAGCGTTTCGACAACCACGCCTTGGCGCAGGCCTCCAACTACCTGAATGCGAATTACGCCGGGCTGCACCTGGACGATATCCGCCTGCGGGTGCTGGCCGACCTGCGCGGGGCCAGCAGCGAGTTGAACCGATTGCTCGACACGGCCGTCGAGGTCGCCGCCGAAACGTTCGCCCCGGAGCCCAAGTCGGACATGCTGGTCAGCGGCCAGACCAACCTCATGTCGGGCGAAGAAGGCGCGCAGATCGACCGGCTGCGCGAATTGTTCGAGGCATTCCAGCGCAAGCGCGAATTGCTCGCGTTGCTGGAAGGCTGCGCGCGCTCCCCCGGCGTCCGCTTGTTCATCGGCGAGGAATCCGGTTTCGAGCCGCTCAAGGCCTATAGCCTGGTCAGCGCACCGTATGGCGCCGACGGCCATGTGCTGGGGGCGATCGGGGTGATCGGTCCTACCCGCATGGCGTACCATTCGGTGATCCCGGTGGTGCAGGCGACGGCGCATTTGCTGACCGACGCCTTGAATCGGGGTACCCCGACCACATAAGTTTGGCTGTCGAGCCTTGCCCTTCGATCCGCGCGGACCGAAAGGCCAGGCGTGCTGCTGCAAAATGCGCGGCCGCGGGACGTTGGCCCTTCGTCGTTGGCCTTTCGTTCGGCGCGCTGGCGTTTGCAGGAACCCGGATGCGAGGAACCAAGATGACGAACCAGAAGGAATCGCCCGGCTCGCCGCCGCCCCGCGGAGAACAATCGCCAGGCGACCGGCAGGACGGACAAGCCGAACCGCCGGACGAGCTCGAAACCCTGAGCCGGCAGCTCGCGGAGGCGGAAACCAGCCTTGCCGGCATGCGCGAAACGCTGTTGCGCGAGCGCGCGGATCTCGAGAACCAGCGCAAGCGGATGCAGCGCGACCTCGAACAGAGCCTCAAATTCGCCAACGAAAAACTGCTGCGCGAATTGCTGCCCGTGTACGACGGGCTCGAGAGCGGGCTGGCGGTGCAGACCGCCGATGTCGCCTCGATGCGCGAGGGCCTCGGCCTGACCCTGAAGGCGCTGTTGAAAATCGCCGAGAGCAATGGTCTTCAGCAGATCGATCCGGCCGGGCAGCCGCTCGATCCCGAACTCCACCACGCGGTCAGCATCGTCGATGCCTCCGGTCAGCCGCCAGGCACGGTGGTGGCCGTGATGCAGAAGGGCTACGTGTTGAACGGACGACTGTTGCGGCCGGCACTGGTCAGCGTGGCCCGGGAATGATCGCATGGGGTCAGAGTCGACTTTCCGGCCTTCGGCGCAATCCTTGCACCACGAGAAAGTCGACTCTGACCCGGGTTTTGGGGGAGGCGCCCACGCCTTGAGATGGCGCCGCCAACCCCCAGTTTATGTTCAAGATTAGGCGGCCACGGGCCGTCACCAGTCCAGGAGCTGAGACATGAGCAAAATCATCGGTATCGACCTCGGTACGACCAACTCGTGCGTCGCGGTCATGGAAGGCACCAAGACCCGCGTGATCGAGAATTCCGAGGGCGATCGCACCACGCCTTCGATCGTGGCGTTCTCCAAGGACGGCGAGGTGCTGGTGGGGGCGCCCGCCAAGCGCCAGGCGGTCACCAACCCGAAGAACACCTTCTACGCGGTGAAGCGCCTGATCGGCCGCAAGTTCACCGATGCCGAGGTGCAGAAGGACCTCGACGTCGTCCCCTACAAGATCATGCAGCACTCCAACGGTGACGCGTGGCTGGAAACCTCCGACGGCAAGCAGATGGCTCCGCCGGAAATTTCCGCCAAGGTGCTGATGAAGATGAAGAAGACCGCCGAGGACTTCCTCGGCGAGACGATCACCGATGCCGTGATCACGGTGCCCGCATACTTCAACGACAGCCAGCGCCAGGCGACCAAGGACGCCGGCAAGATCGCCGGCCTCGAAGTCAAACGCATCATCAACGAGCCGACCGCGGCGGCACTCGCCTACGGCCTCGACAAGGGCGGCGGCGACCGCAAGATCGCGGTGTACGACCTGGGTGGCGGCACCTTCGACGTGTCAATCATCGAAATTGCCGAGGTCGATGGCGAGAAGCAGTTCGAGGTGCTGGCCACCAACGGCGACACCTTCCTCGGCGGCGAGGACTTCGACAAGCGCGTGATCGATTACCTGGTCGACGAATTCAAGAAGGACCAGGGCGTGGACCTGCGCAACGACCCGCTTGCGCTGCAGCGCCTCAAGGATGCCGCCGAACGCGCCAAGATCGAATTGTCCTCGGCGCACCAGACGGAAGTGAACCTGCCGTACGTGACGGCCGATGC
>JAICJG010000117.1 GCA_025928585.1 Rhodanobacteraceae bacterium | reverse complement strand
GGCCGGGGCGGGTTTCCTTCGTCGCCGGCGGGTCGAGCTTGTCCAGCGACGACCAGTCGGCATGGTTCCTGAGCGTCCACGGCGAGAAGCCAGCCGTCGCGGTTTCCCAGGCGGCATTGAACAGCCCCCGCCACAGCCCGCCGTGGAAACCGGGGCGGATGTTCCTGACCTTCTTCATCTCGGCGGCGATGGGCGAGGCCCGCAGGCGCGCATCGAAACCGTTGCCCGACTGCTTCTCGGCGTAATGTTCGGCCGCCAGCATCCCCGAGCGGAGCGCCTGGTGGGTGCCCTTGATCTTGGGCACGTTCATGAGGCCGGCGGCATCGCCGATCAGGATCGCGCCCGGCATCTCGGTCGTCGGCAGCGATTGCAGGCCACCCTCGATCAGCGCGCGCGCGCCGGCCGAAATGATCTCGCCGCCCTCGAGCAGCGGCCGGATCCGGGCATGGTGCTTCAGTTGCTGGAACGCCTCCCACGGCCGGAACAGCGGATCGGAATAGTCGAGCCCGGCGACGAGGCCGATCGCGACCCGGTCCTTGTCGAGGTGATAGAGGAAACTGCCGCCGTAGGTGCGGTGGTCGAACGGCCAGCCGACGGTGTGGGTCACGCGTCCGGGTTCGACCCGCCCCGGTGGCAATTGCCAGAGCTCCTTGAGGCCGATCCCGTAGGTTTGCGGATCCGAGTTCCGGTCCAGGCCGTACTTCGCGATCAGGGTTTTCGTGATGCTGCCGCGGCAGCCTTCCGCGAGGACGGTGAGCTTGGCCAGGATGTCGATGCCCTGGGTGTAGCCGGGCTTGTGCGAGCCGTCGCGGGCGATCCCCATGTCGCCGATCCGCACGCCCTTGACGGCGCCCGCGTCGTCGAACACCGCCTCGGCGGCGGCGAAGCCGGGAAACACATCCACCCCGAGCGCCTCGGCCTGCGGCGCCAACCAGGCGCACAGCGCGCCGAGCGAGACGATGAAGTTGCCGTGGTTGTTCATCTGCGGCGGGGTCGGAAGCTTCCACGCGCGCTTGGCATCGCGCAGCAGCAGGAACTCGTCGTGCGTCGCGGGCACGCAGATCGGCGGCGGTTGTTCGCGCCAGCTGGGCAACAGGTCATCGAGCGGCGCCGGTTCGATCACCGCGCCCGAGAGGATCTGCGCCCCGACGGTGGACGCCTTCTCGATCACGCAGACCCGGGCATCCGCTTGCAGCTGCTTCAGGCGAATCGCGAAGGCGAGGCCGGCCGGTCCCGCGCCGACCACGGCCACGTCGTATTCCATTGTTTCGCGTTCGCTCATGACCGCTCCCGTTGCGCCGGCTTCGACCGTCCATTGTCACCGCGCGCCGGCGGGTCGGCAAACGCGGCGCGGCTCCCGCATAATCCCGGTTTCGGAGCCACGATCAGGGATTTGCGGATGGGCGCAGCCGAAGAGAAGTTGCTGGATTCCGCGGCGCTGCGCCGCGGGGGCGTGTGGCAGTGCCTGCACTGGCTGGCGTCGGGGCGTACGACGGCCGAGGCGCTGGCGGAGGCGTATCTGGGCGCGATCGAGCGGCTCGATCCGCAGCTCCGGGCATTCGTGGACGTGCGTCCCGACATCGTGCGCGACCAGGCCGCGAGTGCACAGCGCCGTCGCCGCGAAGGCCCGATCGGTCGCCTTGACGGCATCCCGGTCGCGGTCAAGGACAATTTCGATGTCGCGGGCTACCCCACGCGGGCAGGGCTGCCCTCGCGCGGGTCGGTCAATGCGCGCCACGATGCCCACGCGATTGCGCGCCTGCGCGCGGCCGGCGCGATCATCCTCGGCAAGACCAACCTCGACGAAGGCGCGCTCGGCGCGGCCACCCGCAATCCGCATTTCGGCACCACGCGCAATCCCTTCGATCCGGAATGCGTGGCGGGAGGGTCCTCGGGCGGTTCGGCTGCTGCCGTGGCAGCGGGCCTGGCGCCGGTGGCGCTCGGCTCCGATACGCTGGGGTCGGTGCGCATCCCCGCGAGCTACTGCGGGGTGTTCGCGCTGAAACCCACCCATGGCGAGATTTCGGTGCGGGGTCTCGTTCCGGCCGCGCGCCGGCTGGACGCGGTCGGGATCCTCGGCCGCAGCGTCGGCGATCTGGTGGTGATGCTGCAGGTGCTGGCCGGCTACGACGCCGACGACCCGCGTTCGCGCCGCCGCCGGGTGGCGCTGCAGCCGCCGGACTGGAGCCCGACCCAATTGCGTTGCGGGGTATTGCCGGACCTCGCCGGGGCCGGCGTGGATGCGGGTGTCATTGCGGTGTTCGAGGCGGCGCTGGCCAAGCTCGAGCACCAGCTCGGCGACCGCCAGGTGCTGGATTTTTCCGACTGGCCGTGGCCCAGGATGCGCCGCGCCGGCCTCCTGTTGATGGAGGCCGAGATGCGGAGCACGTTTGCTGCCGATCTCGGCGACGCAGGCCATCCGGTGTCGGCCGAATTCCGCAGGATGCTCGATTTCGCCGCCGGCAAGTCCGCGGCGGATTACGTGGTCGCCGACCGGATGCTCGATTTCGCGGTGCTGAAGGCGCGGCGGGTGTTCTCGCGGGTCGACGTGCTGGTGCTTCCGACCACGCCGCAGGGCGCGTTCCCCGTGGACGCTCCTGCGCCTGCCTCGCAGGCGGACCTCACCGCCTTCGCGAGCCTCTCGGCGTGCCCCGCCGTCAGCATCCCGATGGGAACGCTGCCGAATGGGCTGCCGATCGGCATGCAGTTCGTCGGCCGGCCGGGTTCCGACCTGCGGCTGCTCGAGCTCGCGGAAGTATGCGCCGCGGCACTGGATGGTGCCCCGGCGTATCCGGTGGGATCACCGGCGCCCGTCACCGAAGCCTGACGGCCGTACCGGCTGGGCGGATCGGCGCAGGCGGGTTCAAGGAGCGCAGCGACGACTGCGCCCCAGGAGCGGCGCGAACGGCGCAGCCGAGCCCGAAGGGCCGGAGGGCGGATGCCCGGAGTGTCTACCGGCGCAGACCCGACGACCATGCCGGCTCCGCCCTGCGTACCCGAGCCGGCCTATGGTGCAGCAGCCATCAGGCCACCTTCTTCCACTGCCCGAGGGCGGCGAGGCCGTTGTCGCGCGCGCGTTCGACCACGATCTTCTGCGCGGCGGCAAAGTTGCCCTCGAGATCCTGGGCCCACAGGTGCAGCGCGGCCTGCTGCATCGCACGGCCATAGGAGAACGACAGCGGCCACGGGTGCGGGCCGAGGCGGTTCATTTCGTTCAGGTGTGCGGTGGCGTCGGCGTCGCTCTGGCCGCCGGACAGGAACACGATGCCCGGCAATACCGCCGGCACCGCGGACTTCAAGCACAGGATCGTGGATTCGGCGACCTCCGCGGTGTCGGCCTGTTCGGGGCAGTCCTTGCCGGAGAGCACCATGCTGGCTTTGAGGATCGTGCCTTCCAGCATGACGTTGTGTTCGTAGAGTGCCGCGAACAACGAGCGCAGCGTGGCCTCGGTGACCTCGTAGCAGGTCCCGATGTCGTGGTCGCCGTCCATCAGCACCTCGGGCTCGACCATCGGCACGAGGCCCGCTTCCTGGCACAGTGCGGCGTAACGGGCGAGCGCGTGGGTATTGCTGTCGATGCAGGTGGAGCTCGGCATGTCGTCGCCGATCGTGATCACCGCGCGCCACTTGGCGAACTCGGCGCCGAGTTCGACGTATTCATTGAGGCGCGCGCGCAGCCCATCGAGTCCTTCGGTGACCAGTTCGCCCGGGAACCCCGCCAGCGGCTTGGCGCCGAGGTCGACCTTGATGCCCGGGATGATGCCGGCATCCTTCATGACCTGCGTGAACGGCACGCCGGCCTTGGTGGACTGGCGAATCGTTTCGTCGTACAGGATCGCGCCCGAGATGTGTTCGGCAAGGCCCGGCGCCGTCAGCAGCATTTCGCGGTAGGCGCGGCGGTGCTCCTCGCTGTCGGGAACCCCCACTGCATCGAAGCGCTTCTTGATCGTGCCCGAGGATTCGTCGATCGCGATGATGCCCTTGCCCGGCGCAACCATCGCCTGCGCGACGGCTTCCATTTGATCGATGCTCATGACGGTGTTCCGCTGCGGTCGGTGGGCACTCAAGTATAGGCGAGCCGGGGGGTGCCGGGAGCGGGTGGCGCGCAGCGCCGGGGGAGGGTACGGGCTCGCCTCTGAAAACATGCCGCGCGACGCCGCACTGCGCGGATCCGCGCGCCCGGCCCGAACCCTCTCCCGCAGGGCGAGGAGCTTTATCTATATCCTCGCGGGAAATCCTTCAGCACGCACGCGTCCGTGATCCGCTTGCGGGCCGCCGGATCGGTCGGCAGGTTGAAGGGGATGATGATGTAGGTGAACACCGGCCGGCCCTCCGCATTCTTCGCGCCGGGCACGTAGTGCATGTCCTTCACCGCGCTCTTCGCGACCGTCTCGAGGTCCCCCGCGGGAATGGTCTTCACCACCACGACGTCGCGGGTCACGCCGTCCGAGCCGATCATGTAGGTGACGGCCGAGCAGGTTGGCTTGCCGAGGTTCACCCCGCTGTTCGGCACGTCCACGTCGAGCGAGGTGTTGGTCATCACCCAGTAGTCGTTGCGCAGGTCGGGCTGCACCGCGAGGATGTTCCGTCCCACCGCGGCGATGGCGGCCGTCGCCGCAAGGGCAAGTACCGCGCCGATGATGATCCGCGCGATGGCGTCCTTCCGCAGGGAGTGCGAAGCGAAGCGAGCGCGCGCGTCGCGCGGGCGAGGGGGATGGCCGTGTCCGGTGCCCATCACAGATCCCGCAAGCTCTCCGCGATTCCGTCCTCGCCCACGCTGAGCAGCTTCATGGTGTTGGTGCCGCCGCCGCGCCCGGTGTGGTCGCCATGGGTCAGCAGGACGCGGTCGCCGATCGCGAGGTCGCCGCTTTCGAACAGCTGGCGCACCGCTTCGCGCACCACCAGCGCGGGGTACGCGCCGTGGCCGGCGAACGCCATCGGCTTGACGTCGCGCAGCAGCAGCATCCGCCGGCGCGCCTCGGCGCTCGGGGTCAGTGCGTAGATCGGCACGGAGGTGCGATAGCGCGACAGCCATTGCGCGGTGGTGCCGGATTCGGTCAGGGCCACGATCGCGCGGGCCGGCAACTGGGTGGCGAGGAACATCGACGCCATCGCGATCGCCTGGTCGGTGCTATCGAGCCGGTGGGTCAGCGCCGAGATGTCCTCGGCCGGCTCGAACTGGCGTTCGGCGCCCAGGCAGATCCGGCTCATCGCCGCGACCGCTGCCTCGGGGTGCTTGCCGGCCGCGGACTCCTGCGAGAGCATCACCGCGTCGGTCCCGTCGATCACCGCGTTGGCGACGTCCAGCACCTCGGCACGCGTCGGGATCGGCGATTCGACCATCGACTGCAGCATCTGCGTCGCGGTAATCACCGCGCGGTTGCGCGCGAGCGATTCGCGGATGATTTTCTTCTGCAGGCCGGGGAGTTCGGCATCACCGATCTCGACGCCGAGGTCGCCGCGCGCGACCATCACGGCGTCCGATGCGTCGATGATTTCTCCCAGCGCCTCGATCGCTTCGGCGCGCTCGATCTTGGCAACCAGCCATGCGTTGCCACCGGCCTCGCGCAGCAGCCGGCGTGCTTCCTCGATGTCCGCCGCCGAGCGCACGAACGATACCGCGAGGAAGTCGGCCTTCAGCTCCGCCGCCAGCTTGATGTCCGCGCGATCCTTGTCCGACAGCGCGTCCAGCGAAAGGCCGCCACCCCTGCGGTTCAGCCCCTTGCGGTCCGACAGCTTGCCGCCGACCACGACCTTGCAGTGGATTTCCGGACCTTCCACTTTGCGCACGGCGAGCTCGACCAGTCCGTCATCCAGCAACAGGTGGTCGCCGGCGCGGACGTCGCCCGGGAGCTCGAGGTAGCTGACGCCGACGCGCGTTTCATCGCCCGCGGGCGGGTGCGGCCGGCAATCGAGCGTGAAGTCCGCGCCGGGCTGGAGTTGCACCGGACCCGAAGCGAACCGTTCGATCCGGATCTTGGGCCCCTGCAGGTCGGCCAGCACGCCGATTTCGCGGCCGAGCCGCCTCGCGGCCGCGTGCGCCTCGCGGGTCCGGCGCAGGTGGTCTTCCGGCTTGCCGTGCGAAAGATTGAGGCGGATCACGTCGACGCCCTGCGCGAGCGTTCGCTCGAGCAGGCCGGGGGCGTCGGTGGCGGGGCCGAGGGTGGCGACGATGCGGGTGCGGCGGGAAACGGTCATCCCGATACGCTAGCACAGATGCTTGTGTGATCGTCCCTGATCGCTGCGCCGCTGCAATCCGCAACCTGCAGGCTCCGGGCCCCCAGCTCCAGAACGCCCTTCCATGGGCCGGCTTTTCACAACAGCCGCTTTGAAACGCGGGATCAAAACTTCGGCTTTTCGGGTGCCCGTCGGTAGCGATCCGCCGATGCCCGGATGTCTTCGCGTGCCGCGGCGGCATCGCCCCAGCCGGACACCTTCACCCACTTGCCGGCTTCGAGGTCCTTGTAATGCTCGAAGAAGTGCGCGATGCGGTCGCGCCAGTGCGGCGGGACATCGTCGATGTCGCGGATGTGGGCGTAACCGGCGAACACCTTCTCCGCGGGCGCGACGATCAACTTGGTGTCGACGCCGGCTTCGTCGTCCATGTTGAGCAGGCCGATCGGACGGCAGCAGATCACCGAGCCGGGAATCAGTGGCAACGGCAGCAGCACCAGCGCGTCCACCGGGTCGCCATCGCCGGACAAGGTGTTCGGGACGTAGCCGTAGTTGCACGGGTAGCGCATCGGCGTCGACAACACGCGATCCACGAAGATCGCGCCCGAGGCCTTGTCGACCTCGTACTTGACGGGTTCGGCGTCCTTCGGGATTTCGATGACGACGTTGATGTCGTCCGGCACGTCGCGGCCGGCGGGGACGAGATCCAGGCCCATGGGTTTGTCCTTGCGGAAACCGCGCATTTTACGACGGCCGGAAAACCGGGGTCGAAAACCGGGGTCAGAGTGCAATTTCGTGCGAGGCGATCGTGTTACAGAGGAGCTTGTCCGAAATTGCACTCTGACCCCGGTTTTGCAACAAAAAGCCCCGCGTGGTGCGGGGCTTTTCGTCGGCAAAACGCGCGGATCAATGCGCGACGGAGAGCAGCGGGATGATCAACAGCGCGACGATGTTGATGATCTTGATCAGCGGGTTCACGGCCGGGCCCGCGGTGTCCTTGTAGGGATCGCCCACGGTGTCGCCGGTGACCGCTGCCTTGTGCGCCTCGGAGCCCTTGCCGCCGAAGTTGCCGTCCTCGATGTACTTCTTGGCGTTGTCCCAGGCGCCGCCGCCGGTGGTCATCGAGATTGCCACGAACAGGCCCGTCACGATGGTGCCGATCAGGACGCCGCCGAGGGCTTCCGGGCCGAGGATGAAGCCGACCAGGATCGGCACCACCACGGGCAGCAAGGACGGAATGATCATTTCCTTGATCGCCGAGCGGGTCAGGAGATCCACCGCGCGCGAGTAGTCCGGCTTGCCGGTGCCTTCCATGATGCCCTTGATCTCGCGGAACTGGCGGCGGACTTCCTC
>JAICJG010000036.1 GCA_025928585.1 Rhodanobacteraceae bacterium | reverse complement strand
GCCGATCCCGAGGTAGTCGCCGAACTCCCAGTAGTTGACGTTGTGGCGGCACCGCCGTCCCGGCCGCGCGTACGCGGACACTTCGTACTGGACGTAGCCGGCGTCGGCCAGTCGCTCTTCGCAGGCTTCCTGCATGTCCCACGCGGCATCGTGGCCGGGCAGTGCCGGCGGACGCTTCGCGAACGGCGTGCCCGGTTCCAGCGTCAGCTGGTAGTGCGAGAGGTGGGCTGGTGCGAGCGCAATCGCACGTTCGACGTCGGCGAGCGCGCCTTCCTGCTGCTGGTTCGGCAGCGCGTACATCAGGTCCAGGTTGATGTTGTCGAAGCCCGCGTCCTGCGCCAGCTTCACCGCCGCCTCGGCCTCGGCTGCCGAATGGATGCGGCCGAGCGCGCTGAGCTTCTCGTCGTCGAAGCTCTGCACGCCGAAACTGATCCGGTTGATGCCGGCCTTGCGGTACCCATCGAAGCGGCCGTGCTCGACGGTGCCGGGGTTGGTCTCCAGCGTGATCTCGCAATCGCGCGCGAACGGCAGGCGGGCCGCGGCGCCCTCGAGGATCGCCGCGATCGCATCGGGCGGCAACAGGCTGGGCGTGCCGCCGCCGAAGAAGATGCTTTGCACGGGCCGGCTGACGATTCCGTGGCCGCCGGGCGGGGCCGCGAAATCGGCGAGGTCGCCATCGAGATCGGCCATCAGCGCGGCGACGTACTCGCGCACCGGCAGCGGGGCGCGCAGGCCGTGCGAGTTGAAGTCGCAATACGGGCACTTTTTCACGCACCACGGAACGTGGATGTAGAGAGACAACGGGACCGGGTTGCGAGACGTGCCGGGCTGGGTCGTGGAAATGGATGCAGGCATGGCGGTTCAGCCGTTTCGGGCTCTCGCAGGCGACCACCGCGTGCCGGGCCCTGGTCCCCGGTCCCCGGTCCCAAGCATTTCCCGCAGCGCCGCCAGCGCCTGGCCACGATGGCTGATCCGGTTCTTCTCGGCCGGATCGAGTTCGGCCGAGGAGAGCCCGTCGCCATCCCGGGGCAGGAACAATGGGTCGTAGCCGAAACCGCGGGTGCCGCGGCGCTGGCGCAGGATGCGCCCATGCCAGCGCCCGGTGGCGATGAGCGGGTCGGGATCCGCAGCGTTGCGCAACAGCAACATGACGCAGGTGTAGTGGGCGGTACGCGCATCGTCGGGCACGTCCGCCAACGCACGCAACAGCTGGTCGTTGTTGGCTTCATCCGCGCCATGGACGCCCGCGTAGATGGCCGAATCGAGGCCGGGTGCACCACCGAGCGCATCCACGCAGATGCCGGAGTCGTCGGCCAGTGCGGCCAGCCCGGACGCGCGCGCGGCGTGGCGAGCCTTGAGAATCGCATTCTCGACGAAGGTGCCGCCGGTTTCCTCGGCAGCGGCGATCCCGAGCGCACTTTGCGCGACCAGCTCGATGCCGCTGCCCGCCAGCAGCTCGCGCAGCTCGGCGAGCTTGCCGGCGTTGCCGCTGGCGAGGACGATTTTCACGCGGCGAGCGCCGCGCGCTGCGCCGCGACCAATTCGCCGATGCCCTTTTCGGCCAGCGTCAGCAACGTGTCCAGCTCGCCGCGCCGGAAGGCATGTCCTTCGGCGGTGCCCTGCAATTCGATGAACCCGCCGCCGTCGTTCATCACGACGTTCATGTCGGTGTCGCAGTGGGCATCTTCGGCGTAGTCGAGATCCAGCACCGGCATGCCCTCGAAGATGCCGACCGACACCGCGGCAATCGCGCCATGGACCGGATTGCGCTTGAGGACGTTGCGCCGCATCAGCACGTCCACCGCATCGGTCAGCGCGACATAGGCGCCGGTGATCGCCGCGGTGCGCGTGCCGCCGTCGGCCTGCAGCACGTCGCAGTCGAGCGTGATCACGCGCTCGCCGAGTGCCACGCGATCGACGCAGGCACGCAGGCTGCGCCCGATCAGGCGCTGGATCTCCATGGTGCGTCCGCCCTGTCCGCCCCGCGTGGCCTCGCGATGGGTGCGTTCCGAGGTCGCCCGCGGCAGCATCCCGTATTCGGCCGTGACCCAGCCCTGCCCCTTGCCGCGCAGCCACGGCGGCACGCGTTCCTCGATGGTGGCAGTGCACAGCACGCGGGTATCGCCCGCGCTGATCAGCACCGAGCCTTCCGCGTGGCGCGTGTAGTGGCGCTCGATCTTGAGCTTGCGCAATTCGTCGGGCGCACGTCCGGAGGGGCGGGTGGGTTGGTTCATTCGCTGGAGTGGTCGCGGGTGGTCGTACAGTTTAGCGGGCCGCCGCTCCGGGGAGCGGGCACAGGGAAGACGCAGCGACGAAGAGCAGAACGGTTCGCATCGTCTCTTCGTCCGGAGCGAGCGCATCTTGCCGTCCTTCGCTCCGCATGCTGGCATACTGCACACCCGCCACGGGAGAGTCGCCGATGATCCGCAGCATGACCGCCTACGCGAGCACCGAAGAGACCACGCCGCTCGGCTGGTTCGGGTGCGAAGTCCGCGCGGTCAACCACCGCTTCCTCGAGACCGGCGTGCGCCTGCCCGACGAACTGCGAACCTTGGAACCCCCGGTGCGCGAACACATCGCGGCGCGGCTCGCGCGCGGCAAGATCGACGCAACCTTGCGTTACCGCGCGCCGAACGCGGCCGCCGACCTGCTGCTCGACGAGCGCACCGCCGCGCAACTGGCCGCCACGGCCGAAACCCTGAAGGCGCGCTTTCCGCAACTAGCCACGGACTTCGCCGGCTTGCTCGACTGGCCGGGCCTGCTGGTCAGGCCCGAGCTCGACCAGCAAGGACTGGCGCAGGCGGCGCTGGCGATGCTGGACCGCACGCTCGATGAATTCATCGCCGGACGCGAGCGCGAGGGCGCCAAGCTCGCCACCGCGCTGGCCGAGCGGCTGGATGGCATCGCGCGGATCGTCACCGGACTGCGGTCGATCCTGCCCGAAATCCGCGGCGCGCTGCGCACGAAGCTGGAAGCGCGGCTCGCCGACCTGCGGATCGCGGCCGACCCCGGGCGGCTCGAACAGGAACTGGTGCTGCAACTGTCGCGCATCGATGTCGACGAGGAACTCGATCGCCTCGATGCGCACGTCGCCGAGGCACGCCGCGTGCTGACGCTCGACGAGCCGGTGGGCCGGCGGCTCGATTTCCTGATGCAGGAATTCAACCGCGAAGCCAATACGCTTGCATCCAAATCCGCGGACCGGCGCACCACCAGCGCCGCCGTCGACCTCAAGGTGCTGATCGAGCAGATGCGCGAACAGGTGCAGAACCTCGAATGAAGCGCGCGGCGGCAGTTGCGGGACTGGTCCGGCGGTTGCGCGAGCACGGATCGGAGAACGGGCGGTGACCCGCGGCAGGCTGTTCATCGTCGCGGCGCCGTCGGGGGCGGGGAAGTCCACGTTGGTGAACGCGCTGCTGGAGCGCGAGCCGGGGATTGCGCTGTCGATTTCGCACACCACGCGCGCGCCGCGCCCGGGTGACGTGGACGGCGTGCAATATCACTTCATCGATCGCGCGGCGTTCGAGGCGATGGTCGCGCACGGCGATTTCATCGAGCACGCCGAGGTGTTCGGCAACTACTACGGCACCTCCCGCGCCGCGGTCGAGCCGATCCTCGCGACCGGCCGCGACGTGCTGCTGGAAATCGATTGGCAAGGCGCGGAGCAGGTACGTCGCGCGATGCCGGAATCGGTGTCGATCTTCATCCTGCCGCCATCGCGCGGGGAACTGGAGCGCCGCCTGCACGCCCGCGCGACCGACAGCGAAGCGACGATCGAGAAGCGGCTGGCGGCCTCCCGCGAGGAAATCACGCACGCCCACGAATTCGATTGCATCGTGGTCAACGACCGCTTCGAGGAAGCGGTCGCTGCGTTGCAGGCGATCGTGCAAGCCGCGCGCACGGGCGAGCCGCTCCCGGCGGACCGGCACGCGGCGCTGATCGCCCGCCTGGCATCGTGAAGTGCGTCCGCTGGTGGTCGGCGGAATGGTGGCCGGATCGCGCTTGGCGCTCCTGTGCGGCTCGGCTAACGTAGCGTCGTGCCATCGCCGGATTCCAGCGTGATCCACCCGTCCGACGCGCCCGCGCCACTGGTGCAGGTGCGCGGCCTGCGCACGCGGCTCGGCGGCAAGGTCATCTTCGATGGGCTCGATCTGGAAGTCGCGCGCGGCAGTGTCACCGCGGTCATGGGCCCCTCCGGGACCGGCAAGACGACCCTGCTTCGGCACCTCACCGGGCAACTGCGCCCGGCCGCGGGCAGCGTGCGGGTGGACGGGCGGGAAGTGGCCGGGTTGTCGCGTCGGGGTCTCTTCGAGCTGCGCGAGCGGATCGGATTCCTGTTCCAGAACTCGGCATTGCTCACCGATTTCAGCGTGTTCGAGAACGTTGCGTTCCCGCTGCGCCAGCACACCCGCCTGCCCGAGGAACTGCTGCGTGACATCGTGCTGACCAAGTTGCAGGCGGTGGGCCTGCGCGGCGCGGCCAACCTGATGCCGAGCGAGCTTTCCGGCGGCATGGCGCGGCGCGTCGCACTGGCACGCGCCATCGTGTTCGACCCGATGCTGATCCTCTACGACGAGCCGTTCGTCGGGCTCGACCCGATCGCGCTGAACCAGGTGCTGCGCCTGATCCGCACGCTCAACCAGACGCTCGGGATCACCTCGATCCTGGTCGCGCACGAACTCGCGGCGATCCGGCAGGTGGCCGACCGCATCTACCTCATCGCGGGCGGCAGGCTGGTGGCCGAGGGCGCGCCGGACGAACTCGCGCACCGCGACTCGCCGTGGACGCGCCAGTTCTTCGGCGGCGAAGCGGACGGGCCGGTGCCGTTCCACTACCCGGCGCCCGACTATGCGAGGCAGCTCGGCCTCGCGGGGCGGCGTCCGTGAGCAGCGATCTTCGCCACAACTGGCTGGTCCGCGGGGTCGCGGCGGTCGGCGAGTGCGGCTTGTTCTTCGTTGCGGTCGCCGGGGCGGTGCCGAAGAGCTTGCGCTACTGGCGCGAGCTGTGCCGGCAAATCTGGTTCGTGGGCGCGATGAGCCTCGTGATCGTGATGACCTGCGGCCTGTTCGTCGGGATGGTGCTGGCCCTGCAGCTTTACTTCACGCTCTCGATCTTCGGCGGCACCGCCGCACTCGGAACGGTGGTCGCACTGAGCCTGTTCCGGGAGCTCGGGCCGGTGGTGACGGCGCTGCTGGTGGCGGGCCGCGCGGGCACTGCGGTGACCGCCGAAATCGGCCTGATGCGCGCGACCGACCAGCTGGATGCGATTTCGATGATGGCGGTCGATCCGCTCGCCTATGTCGCCTCGCCGCGCTTCCTCGCCGGCGTGATCGCGATGCCGCTGCTCGCGTGCGTGTTCAACGCGATGGGGATCTTCGGCGGCCACCTGGTCGGCGTCACCTGGCTCGGTCTGGACAATGGCACCTTCTGGGGCAACATGACCTCAACGGTCGATTTGTACAGGGATATCCTGGACGGCCTCTACAAGAGCATCGTGTTCGGCGGCGTGGTCAGCCTGATCGCGGTGTTCCAGGGCTACACCGCGCCGCCCACCAGCGAAGGGGTCGCGTATTCGACCACCCGCACGGTGGTGTTTTCCTCGATCGTGGTGCTCGCTTTCGATTTCGTGATGACCGCATTCATGACATGATCAGGGGTCGCGCAGGCGTGCTCCTACAACAGCCGCTTTCGCAGGAGCCTGCGTGCATGCGGCAGGAATTCCGGTGTTGCGGCGGGATACGTTCACAGGTGACATCTGCATGAATCCGAGACCTAGTTACGCCATTGGCACCGGCCTCTTCATCCTGCTCGGCTTCGCCGCGCTGGCCTACCTCGCGACGCAAACCACGTCGGTGGCGAACGTCGGCCATGGCAGCACCTACGAGATCAACGCCCGCTTCAGCAACATCGGCCAGTTGAAGGAGGGCGCGCCGGTGAAGATCGCCGGGGTCCGGATCGGCTACGTCGAATCGATCCGGCTGGAACCGCAGCGGATGGATGCGCTGGTGACGATGGCGATCGACCGGCACTACGAAGACATCCCGGACGATTCCTCGGCGGCGATATTCACCAGCGGTTTACTGGGCGACCAGTACGTTGGCGTCCAGCCGGGCGGCTCGCCGGAGTTCCTGAAGAACGGCGATGAAATGGTGCTGACCCAATCGGCGATGCGCCTCGAGGACCTGATCGGCAAGTTCCTCGTCAACGGCAGCCCGAAGGGCGGCGGTTCCGCCGCGCCGCCGAGCTCCGCGCCACCGGCATCCGGCAATCCCTGAGCACGTTTCGCCGCGCGCCCCTGCGCGCTGCACGAGGAGACAGACATGTTGAAGCGTTCCCTTCGATGGCTTGTGGTGGCGGTGGCTGCCGCCGCGCTCGCGGCTCCCGCGTTCGCGGCACCCGCACCGCAGGCACCGCAGCAGATCGTGCAATCGATCGCCGACGAGCTCGCGACGGCAATCCAGGGGCATCAGGCGGAACTGCGCGAGCATCCCGACAAGGTGATCACGATCATCGACCGCATCGTGTTGCCGCACTTCGACATGGATTACGCCGCGTTGTTGGTGCTCGGACGGCACGCGCGCGAGGCCACCCCCGCGCAGCGCGTGGCGTTTTCGCGCGCGTTCTACGACGCGCTGACCCACCGTTATGCGGAAGGCCTGGTCGCCTACACCCGCGGCGCGGTCAAGGTGTTGCCGGCGCAGGGGCCGTTGGACCAGCGGCGCACGATCGTGCGTACCCAAGTGCTGCTCGCGAGCGGCAAGAACCTGTCGGTGGATTACGCGTTCCGCAAGACCCCTTCCGGCGAATGGAAGGCCTACGACGTGATCATCGAGGGCATCTCCTACATCACCAATTACCGCAGCCAGGTGGATGCCGAGATCCAGAAGGAAGGCATCGACGGTTTGATCAAGCACCTGCAGACCCAAGGCGCGGCCGCGATCAACGAAATGAAGAAGGAAGGCGGCGGCCATTGAACCCGATGGTCCGCCCGACCGGTGACCCAGGCTTCGAGGTCGGTCGCCCCGACGCCGACACCCTCGCCATCCGCGGCGTCCTGACGTTCGCGACCTCGCGGCGCGCGTTCGCCGAAGGCGAGCGTGCGTTGGCTGCGGGCGCGCAGACGCGCCTCGACCTGACGGGCCTGACGCATGCCGACAGTGCCGGGCTCGCCTGCGTGATCGCGCTTGCCGCTGCAGCGAACCGCTCCGGGCGTCGGCTGCGGATCGCCGGCTGGCCCGAGGGGCTGCGCGCGCTGGCGGAAGTCTGCGGTGTGGCGGCGCTGCTGGAGCCGGCTCCGCGGCCGGGCTGACGGCAACGGATCAGCCGGACGTTCCGGCGGATGCCGGCAGACTGCCGGAGGAAGGCGGGGGAGCGGCACTCGCGGGCGGTGTCGGTCGCGCCGTGGATCCCGCGGGCGCCGGCGTGCCGTTGTGGTCGATGCCGTGGGATTTTTCGTACGCCTTCTGCTGCTCGAGCAACTGGTCGAGGTCCTCGCCGTTCTCCTCGGCCGGGCTCGATCCCTGCAATCGTTCGATCGCCGAAAGCGGCGGGTTGCCGTAGTACACCTTGTACAGGCGATGTTGCCGGTAGGCGTCGCGCATGAATGCGTACGGATCGTACGAGGTGTCGATGATCGGGTCGAGCGGCAACGCGTTCGCGCGCAGGGTGACGAGGAAGGCGAGGCTCGGGAGGTACTGCGCGTTCCAGCGGAAATCATTGTTGCGCGCATACCAGCCGAGCGGATCGAGGTAGCTGTCCACCGGCAGATGCCATACGTCGCGCACGGTGGTCGGGCCGATGAACGGCAGCACCAGATACGGCCCCTCCGGCACGCCCCAATGCGCCAGGGTGACGGCAAAATCTGTCGGACGCGCGGGCAGCTGCATGTCGCTGGCCGGATCGAACACCCCGAGGAACCCCACCGTGGAATTGATGACGAAGCGGCCGGTGGACTGCAGCGCAGGGCCCGGACGCCCCTGCAGGACGTCGTTGACGATGGTGACGGGCGAGCGCAGGTTGGCAAAGAAGTTGCCGATCAGGACCCGTTCCTTGGGGCCGGTCACCTTGACGTAGGCCTTGGCGGCCGGCCGGACCGCGACCTTGTCCGCGAACTGGTTGAATGCGAACATCTTGCGGTTGAACTTCTGCAACGGATCGTCCGTGCGCGGCGGCGCCACGGCGCAGGCGGCAAGCGCACCGGCCATGCAGGCGATGAAGATGCGGTGCGCGGCTCGGGTGCGGCGGATGCCTGGCATGCGTCGTGGATACGGGCAGGGGTGCGGCTTGCAAACCGGGATTGTAAGGCGTCACGATGCCCGCGCCGACCCTTGGCCGCATCGGCTGAGCAGCCGGCGTTCAGACAGGCGCCGCGGCTCGCCCGGAGCATCGACAAATCCACGGTTGCTGCTACAATCTGGAAGTTTGCAGCACTACCGGAAGCCCCACATGGCACGCATTACCGTGGAAGACTGCCTCGATGTAGTCGACAATCGTTTCGAACTGGTCCTGATGGCGACGCGCCGCGCGCGTCAGCTCGAGAACGGCGTCGAGCCGACCATCGATCCGGAAAACGACAAGCCGACCGTGCTGGCCTTGCGCGAAATCGCCGAGCGCACCATCGACATGCCGACCATCGACGAAATCGACCGGGTCGAGCGCGAGCGTCGCGACCGCGAAGCCCTCGAATGGGCCGCCGCGGAAGTGGACGAGGACATGGCCAAGGGCGTCGACGACCTCTGACGGCCTCGGTCGTCCCGGCGCAAGACCCCGGGGCTTCTCGCGCGCAGCGGGTGGGGCTCAGCGTCCGAACACCACGTTGACCATCACCAGCGTCACCACCAGCATCACCAGGGTGAGCGGCAGGCCGACCCGCACGAAATCGCGCGGCTTGTAGCCACCAGGCCCCGCGACGATCAAGAGCGTGGGGCTCGCACCCGGGATCAGGAAGGTGTTGGACACCGACAGCGCCACGATCAGCGCGTACACGCTCGGGTTGCCGCCCGAGGCCAGCGCGATGTTGATCGCCATCGGCACCATCATCACCGCAGTGCCTACGTGCGAGATGATCTGCGAGAAGATCAGCGCCAGGATCGCGACGAACGCCTGGATCACCCATTGCGGCAGGCCGCCCAGGTAGGCCAGGATTTCCTGGGCCATCCACGCGGCGGTGCCGGTCGAATCCATCGAGACGCCGAGTGGGATCAGGCATGCCATCACGAAGATGGTCTTCCAGTTGATCGCGCCGTAGGCCTCGTCCATGTTGAGGACGCCGGCGAGCAGCATGCCGACCGCGCCGGTCAGCATCGCCACCGACAGCTTGAGATTGGTGAACAGCCCGAGCGCCATCGCCAGCGCGAAGAACACCAGCGCATGGCCCACCTTGCCGGGACGCTGTTCTTCGCTCGGGATGTCCGTGACCGGAACCAGGTCGCGGCCCTCCGCCGCGAGCGCAAGGTCGCGCCAGAAGCTGTGCACCACAAGAGAATCGCCCGCCCGCAGCGACATCTTGCGCACGTCCTCGCCGCGCGTCACCTGGTCGCCGCGGTTCACCGCCAGCACCGAAATGCCGTAGCGCTTGCGCAGGCGCAGCTCGCCGACCTCCTGCTTGATGAACTTCGACAGCGGCGGGATCACCACCTCGGAAATCCCCGCGCGGGTGGGATTGAACATGTCCGACAACGCCTGCATGCGGGTGCCGACCCGGCATTGCATTTCCTGGGCGAATGCGCCGACGTCGGCGCGCCTGCCGAGCACGCCGAGCACCGTGCCGACCCAGATCATCTGGTCGGACGGCGGTGACAGCCGGGTCTCATTGCCGTTCTTGATCGCGAGGATCAGCGGGACCTTGTCGAGCGTCTCGGCCTCACCGATGCTCATGCCGACCAGCGGGCTGTCGGCGGTCACGGTCAGCTCGATCACCTCGCCCTCGATGCCGTAGGTATCCGCGAAGTAGCTCTCGGTGCGGCCGGGCGTGACCTTCGGCTTCTCCGCTTCGTCTTCGGGCATCAGGCGGCGCGTGAACAGCGCGAAATACAGGATTCCGACGAGCAGCAGCGGGATGCCGATCGGCGTGATCGAAAACAGCGAAAACGGTTCGATGGTCTGGGCGCCCGGCGGCAGGTTGCGGTCGGCGCTCGCGATCAGGTCATTCAGCAGGATCAGCGGTGACTTGGAAATCAGGGTCATGCTGGTGCCGGCGAGGATGCAGCAGGCCATCGGCAGCAGCAGCCGCTTCAGCGGCACCCCGGTGCGTGCGGAGATGCGGCTCGCGACCGGCAGGAACAGGGCGGCCAGCGCCTGGCTCTGGATGATCGAGGAGAGGCTGCCGACCGTCGAGTTGAGCGCCAGCGAAACGCGGCTTTCGACGCCGCCCGACAGACGCAGGATGAACGAGGCCGCCCGGTTCAGCACCCCGGTGCGATCGAGTCCCGCGCCCATCACCATCACGCCGATCAGCGACAGTACCGCGTTGGAGGCGAAGCCGTTGAACAACTGGTCGATCGGCATCAGTCCGGTGATCCCGATCACCACCACCACCAGCAGCGCCACGATGTCGGCGCGGACCCACTCGAGGATCAGCATCACCACGGTGAAGCCGACCAGCCCGAGCACCAGCATCATGTCGGGGGTTAAGGTCAGCTCCATCGGGCTCGCGGGTCGTCAGTCAAGGGGTCGGCAATGGCTGCGCGCGACACTCCTGCTCCACGGCCGCGCACGCGCGCGGCGTTGCGCGGTGCCGCTGCGCTGCGGGCGAAGTGTACACGCGGGTATTGCGGACACCTCCCTGTGCCGCCCGCTGCGCAAGTCAGCCGGACTGCGGCGATGATGGCACGCGGTCGTACAACAAATCCGTAACCGGGTGCCCGAGCAAGACGCCGCGTCGCTCGAAGCGAGTCTCGATCCGCCATGGCGGACGCCTGGATTCACCGCTGTCCCCCTCGCGCAATCGCCAGCACGTGTCGCCGGCCAGCACTTCCCGCATGTGCAGAGCATAACCCGGCCAGTCGGTCGCAAGGTGCAACAGACCGCCCACTTTGACGCTGCGCGCGAGCAGGTCGACGAACGCGGGCTGGATCAGCCGGCGCTTGTGGTGTCGCTTCTTGGGCCAGGGATCCGGGAACCACACTCGCACCTCGTCGAGCGCCGCCGGCACGATTTCGTTGCGCAACACCTCGACCGCGTCGTGGCGCCAGATGCGGACATTCGCGGCGTCCTGCGCAGCGAGCGCGTTCATCAGCCGGCCGACCCCCGGGCTGTGCACCTCGATGCCGAGATGGTCGCGCGCGGGATCCCGTTCGGCGGCCCACGCCAGCGCCTCGCCGTTGCCGAAGCCGATTTCGAGGACGCGCGGCGCGCGGCGTCCGAACAGCGCATCCAGGTCACGCGCAATGCCGGTGTAGGCGACGCCGAAGCGTTGCCAATGTTGGGCGAACGCGCGCTGCTGGGCAGGGGTGATGCGGCCTTCCCGCAGCACGAAGCTGCGGACCGCGCGGCGATGCGGGGTAGCGGGACGTTCCGGTGACATCACGGTCGAAGGGAGGCAGGGAGCAGGGAGCAGGGGAGCAGGGGAGCAGGGAGCGGCAGCAGCTGCAGCATGAGGCGTGCTTTTCCCCTGCTCCCTGGGCCTCAGTCGATGAGGCCGTCGACCGGACTGGACGCGGACGCGTAGCGCTTGCGCGGAATGCGGCCGGCGCGAAACGCGGCACGGCCGGCCTCGATCGCGCAGCGCATTGCGTGCGCCATCAACACCGGGTCCCTCGCGTGGGCGATCGCGGTGTTCATCAGGACGCCGTCGCAGCCGAGCTCCATCGCCAGCGCGGCGTCCGAGGCGGTGCCGACGCCGGCATCCACGATCACCGGGATCTTCGCGTTTTCGACGATCTCGAGGATGGTGTAGCGGTTCTGGATGCCGAGCCCGGAGCCGATCGGCGCGGCGAGCGGCATCACCGCCACGCAGCCGAGCTCCTCGAGGCGTTTGGCGAGCAGGGGATCGTCGGTGGTGTAGACCATCACCTCGAAGCCGTCCTTGACCAGGGCTGCGGCGGCTTCCAGCGTCGCCACCACGTCCGGGAACAAGGTCTTCTGGTCACCAATCACTTCGAGCTTGACCAGCGAATGCCCGTCCAGCAATTCGCGCGCGAGGCGGCAGGTGCGCAGGGCCTCATCGGCGGTGTGGCAGCCGGCGGTGTTCGGAAGCAGCGTGAAGCGCTCCGGCGGCAGCGCATCGAGCAGGTTCGGTTCGCCGGGCTTCTGCCCGAGGTTCATCCGCCGCACCGCGAAGGTGACGATTTCCGAGCCGGCGGCCTCGGTGGCGCGGCGGGTTTCGTCGAGATCCTTGAACTTGCCGGTGCCGGTCAGGAGGCGCGAACGGTAGGCGCGGCCGGCGATCACGAGCGGATCGGGACGATCGTTGCCGACGTATGGTTGCAGGAGGGCGTTCATGACGGGTGCATCGAAATCCAAAACACAATTGTAATGCGTTGGTCCCAGCGCGCCGTTGCCAGGCTCGGCCGTCCACGCCTCATCAGGCAACCCGGCCCTCCGCATCCCTGCTGCGGGCGCTACTCGCGCCGTCCCTGGCGCCAATGCTGTGGGCCGCCTTCGGCGCCGGGACGCGCTCTTGCAGCAACTCGTATCGGCACTGGCATTGCGAAGACGCTGCTGCCGGTCTGAGCGCGAGCAACCATTCCTGGTGAGGAGCGCCGGCCCCGCCATCTTCCTTGGCCGGCCGTTCGAAGCAGCACGCGATGCCATTGGCATCGCGTAAACGCTGCCGCAGGTCTGACCTCGAGCAACCATCCCTGGTGCGGCGTGCCGGCCCAGCCATCCTTGCCCGGGCGTTCGCCGACGCGCGCTCTGCCACTGGCAAGTCGCAAGCGCGTCGTCTCACCCTCCCCCGATCGCCTGCACGATCTCGACCTGGTCGCCGTCCTCCAGCAGGTGTTGCGCGTGGCGGCTGCGCGGCACGATTTCGCGGTTCACCTCGATCGCCACGCGTCGTTCGGCGTGCCCGGTTTCCGCGAGGAGGGCGGCCACGCTGGTGGCTGGACGGCATTCGCGGGGTTCACCATTGAGTGTGATCTGCATCCTTTCATTTTACCGTTGGCGGCAGCCGCGCGGGACTCCATTCAGCGCGGGCGCGAACCGCTGCTGCTGCTCTCCGGGGGCTTCTTCTTCGAACGTTGCGGGCGCTCTTGCGGGGGTGGCGGGCGTTGGCCGCTGCGGGGCGGCGCCGAGTGTGGCGGAGGTGGTTGCACGGCGCGCTGGCGCGCTTGTCTTTGCGTCTGCTGTGCTTGCTGTACGCGCATTTGCTGCATCTGCCGCTGGCGTTGCGCCTGCTGCTCCCGCGACCGCTGTTCGGCCTGGGCCCGCGCTTGCTGTTGCGCCTGTTCGCGCTGCCGCGCCTGCACCTGTTGTACCGCCCGCTGTTGCTCCGCTTGCTGTTGGCGGGCCCGCTGCTGCGCGGCAGCGGCGTTTCGCTGCCGGTCCTGTTGGGCGCGGATCTGCTGCTGTGCCTGTTCCTGCCGCTGCCGTTGTTGCTGCTGTTGCGGCGGCTCGGGCCGCGCACGTGGTTGCGCGCCGATGGCTGCCGGCCGCGGTTGTCGCTCGGCCTGCCTCGCCGGTGATTGGGGGGCCGGGCTGCTGGGCCGCAGCACCGGCGGGCGCCCGGCGGCCGCAGGCTGCGGTTGACCGGACGAGCGCTGCGTGTTCCGGAAGCGCGCCGACGGCAATTCGCCCGTGCGCAACGCCGGCTGCCGCACGGCCGGATTGCGCGCCGTCGGCGGACGCGCCGTGTTCTTCGAAGGTGGCGCGCGCACGATGGGGGCGCGCCGGTTGGCTGCTTCGGCCGCGCTCGACCGCGGCAGGTTGGCTGGCCGCGCCGGGCCCGCGGCTGCAGGCGTGGGACGGCCAGGGCGCGCGGCGACCAGCTTCACGCGTTGGTTGCGCGCTGCGTTCGCCGGGCCGCCCCTTTGGCTCAGGTTCCGCAACTGTGTGGCCGTCAGCGGCTGACCGTGCTGGCTGGCGATGACCTTTTCGCGGGTGGCGAAATCCACCGGTCGCGGCGGGGGCGCGCGTCGGGCAACGACCGGGCGCGCGAACGCCTGGCGGCCATGCAACACCGCCGGGCGGACGCTGGCCCGGTGCAGGCCGAGGCTCGCCTTCCGCGGATTGACGTCCGGTCGCACCGCGACCTGTGCACGCGCGAGCTGCGCGCGGTTGAGTTTCAGCACCGCGGGGCGCACCGGCCGCGCATCGGCGAAGGTGGCCCGTGGCACCATCGTCACCGCCCCGGGCACGTCGCGGTAGCGGTACTGGTTGCGCCGATGGATATCGGCGTAACGCTGATGGCGATAGTCGTCGTAGAAGTTGTTGATGACCGTGCGGTTGACATAGGTGTTGCGGATGTTGGTGACGTTCACGCCGGTGAAATAGCCCCGCGAGGCCGGGAACCAGGGCACGTACACGTCGCGGGGTCCCAGCGGGAACCAGCCGACGGGCCCGCCCCCCCCGACTCCGATCGACAGGGACACGCCCGACCCGCCGATGAACGCCACCAGCGCCGGCGCATACACCGGCCGCACGTCGACCGGCCCGGGGAGCCAGCCCCAGCGGTTGCTCACGTACACCCAGCGGCCGTAGTGGAACGGCGCGAACCCCCAAGGCTGGTCATCCACCCAGGTCCATCCCCAGGGATCGATCCAGGCCCAGTGGCCGTCGCGGTACGGCGCCCAGCCGGCCGGCACCGAACTCGGGTACCAGACATCGCCGTACTCGGGTACGGCGTTCCATTGCCCGTAGCGATTCAGATCCTCGCCGCCGATCATTTCCGGCGGTACATAGCGACGCTGCGCCGACGCGTAGCGTTGGTAACTCGCATCGCGGGCTTCGCAAAAGCGGTCGAAGTCGTCGGATTCCGGTAAGCCGCTGGTGTCGACACTGGCGAGCGTCGAATCGTTGAATCGGTAGGAAGCACCCTGAGCGACTTCACGGCTGGCACCGTTTTCGCCATAGACGACGCCGGAGCCGTGGAATACGGTGACCATGCTGCCGACGCCGGTCGGGCTGTCGTCGATGCGGTACACGCCGGGCGCCGTGGCGACGAACGCAACGCTCGGGGTGTCGACCTCGACGTTTTCGCCGTCGGCGAGGGCGCGGACGGCGACGTTGAGGGTGCCCTGGGAAAGTTCGATCTGGACGTTGTTGTCGTCGAGGTTGAGGAAATCGAAGGCGCTGTCGTGGTCGATCCGCAGCGAGGCGTCGCCGAGTTCCAGCGCCGCCCGGCCGTCATCGCCCGTGAGCAGCCGGTCCCCGACCACCATCGGCCGGTTGACCTCCACCGAACCCCAGTCGTTCTCGCCGGCCGGCGAGAACTGCACCTGTCCCGACAGGTAGGCCAGTCGCGCCACCCGCCCCGGCGCCTGCGTGGTTTCCCCGTCATAGGACTGCGCCGATCCATCCGGCGGCGCGTACTGCTGCGCATGCACGCCGGCGGCGCCCACCAGCAGCGCGCAGGCGCAGGCGAAACCCCACGGAGGGTGAAGGATGCGAATACGGGACATGGTCGACTCCCGAAGTGGTCCGGGGCGCGCAATCGACGCGTCGGACGGCGCGCCTTCCGCCGACAGGGGCCAGTTAACGCCATGCAACCTGAATGCAATATTACACCGACCGGTCCAGTATCTGAGCCCCACCGTCCGGTCCAGCCGTCGGCGGGCTGCGGCCGACGTTGCACGGCTGGCGCGCGAATCGCTACCATGCCCGTCCCGGTGCGGGTGTAGCTCAATGGCAGAGCTGTAGCTTCCCAAGCTACTGACGAGGGTTCGATTCCCTTCACCCGCTTGGATTTCCGGTGCGCCGCCCTTTCCCAGACCCGATGCAGTCGCCGGCGGATTTCCTTGGCTGGCGAGACCCGGTGACACCCCATGGCGGTTCCATGAGCGACGCGCGCGCTGTCCTTCCCCTGTTCGGCTGGCGCGAGCGCGTTGCGCTGCCGCGGCTCGGCATCGACCGGATCAAGGCGAAGCTCGACACCGGCGCCCGTTCGTCCGCGCTGCACGTCGAGTCGGTCGCGCCGTTCCTGCGCGGCGGCGGCCAGTGGCTGCGCTTTGAAGTGTTGGCCGGACGGCGTTCGCGGCGCGTGTTCGCCTGCGAAGCGCCCGCGCTCGGCCGCCGCCCGGTCCGCGATTCCGGCGGCCATGTCAGCGAGCGCTGGTTCGTTGAAACCGAGGTCGTGCTCGGCTCGCTGACGCTCGCCATCGAACTCAGCCTCACGGACCGCTGCGGCATGCTGTTTCCGATGCTGCTCGGCCGGACCGCGCTGGCGGGACGGATGCTCGTCGATCCCGCGCGCTCGTATACGTTTGCCCATCCGACCCACACGCCGCCACGCCGATGAAGCTCGCCATCCTGTCGCGCAACACGCGCCTGTACTCGACGATGCGGCTGCTGGCCGCCGCCCGCGCACGCGGACACAAGACCCGCGTGCTCGATCCATTGCGCTGCTACATGCGCATATCCAACGAGGGTTTCGCCGTCCATTACGGCGGTCGCCAGTTGAAGGGCTACGATTGCGTGATCCCGCGGATCGGCGCGTCGATCACCTTCTACGGCACCGCGGTGCTGCGCCAGTTCGAGATGATGGGCGTCTACACCCCCAGCCCCTCGGAAGCGGTGCTGTGCGCGCGCGACAAGCTGCGCAGCCTGCAGGTACTCGCCAGCCACGGGATCGACCTGCCGGCGACGGCATTTGGCGACAACCCCGACGATACCCGTGACCTGCTCGACATGCTGGGGCCACCGCCGCACGTGATCAAACTCAACGAGGGCGCCCAAGGCGCCGGCGTGGTACTGGCCGAGAAGCTGCCTGCTTCACAAAGCGTGATCGAGGCGTTCCGCGGACTCTATGCCAATTTCCTGGTGCAGGAATTCGTGCGCGAAGCGAACGGGCGCGACATCCGCTGCTTCGTGGTGGGCGGCCAGGTGGTCGCCGCGATGGAGCGCGCCGCCAGTGACGGCGACTTCCGCGCGAACCTGCACCGCGGGGGCACCGGCAGCCCCGTGAGACTTTCGGCCGCGGAACGGCGCACCGCGCTGCGCGCCGCCAAGGCGCTCGGACTGGGGATCGCCGGGGTGGACCTGCTGCGTTCCGGCCGTGGACCTCTGGTGCTGGAGGTCAATGGCTCGCCCGGGCTCGAGGGCATCGAGAAGGTGACGGGGGTGGACGTCGCCGACGCCGTGATCCGGCACCTCGAGGCTGCGGTCGGGTGACAGCGCGCGGCGCGGAGATCGGCCCCATGGCGATGATCCGGCTTAGTACGAAGACTATCGTTGACAAGTTCGCGCGGGCGTGTCTAGGATGCACCTACCGCGTTGAGTCATGCGCATCCACCGGATGAACTGGGGCAACATGAAAACTTCCCATCGAATGATCCTCGCAGCCGCAATCGGCACCCTGTTTCTGCAAGGTTGCGCAGCCACGGGCGACACCAGGGCCGATTCGCAGGCCGCCGTCCCCGTGCAGGCGCGGCAAGCGGCGCCCACGGCGTCCACCACCGCGATTCCCGAGGAACCTGGCCAGCCGGTCGTGAAAGCGGATACCAAGGACAACTTCGAGGCAGTCGCTGCCGCGATCCGGCAGCAGATGACACGTGGCGGACGTTGGGAGTTTGTCGGTAACGAGGGACGGCGCACCGTGGATCAGCGCTTCGCCGACATGCGGATACTGTTCGATCAGTACGGCAGCGTGGACAAGATGGACAGTACTGCCCGGGCCAGATTGCTGACCGACCAAACCATCATCAATGACACGCTCACGCGTTATGACGGCAACCGGCTCGTCTGCACACAGGAAATTCCGACAGGGACGCATTTTCCGAAAAAGGTGTGCAGAACCTATGCGGAGATGCGGCGCGAGCAGGACGATGCCCAGTTCATGATGCGCCAGAATGCGAAGAATCATCCCGTCACGGGACACTGACGGGCGGTGGAACCCGCTTCGGATTTCTTCGTAGTAGAGTCGGGGCCCGTGGGCGATCGCTGGAGCGCCACCTGATGCTGACGCACGACCGGACATCCTCCCGCCCGACCGAAGCCGAGCTGGAAATCCTGCACGTGTTGTGGGAGCGGCGCGACTGCACGGTGCGCGACGTGCACGAGGCCTTGCGCCAGCACAGCGGCACGGGTTACACGACCGTGCTGAAGCAATTGCAGATCATGCACGACAAGGGTCTGGTCGAGCGCGACGAAACCCGGCGAGCGCACGTCTACCGCGCGGCCGTCAGCAAGAAACGAACCCAGAAGCGCTTCCTTGCCGACCTGTTGCGCAGGGTTTTCGACGGTTCGCCGTCGCGGCTGGTGCTGCAGGCGCTCGGTGACCACAAGGCCAGCCGCGAGGAACTGCGCGAAATCCGCTCGTTGCTGGACAGGCTCGACCAGGACAATGAGCAATGAGCGCGTCGGTTCCGGTCCTCAACCTGGTGCAGGTCGTGGGCTGGTGCCTGGTGCATTTCCTCTGGCAGGGCTTCCTCGTGGCAGGGTTGTACGCCGCGGCGCGTATCGTCCTGCCGCGTGGCAATCCCCGCTATCTCGCGGCGATGGCGGCCATGGTCCTGCTGGCCGCGTTGCCGGTCGCGACCGGGTGGCACGAATTCCGGCTGCTGCTCGCGCAGCCGGCTGACGTGGGCGACATGATGGCCGCGGCCGGACCTGGCCGCGCGGCCATGCCGGCTGCTGCGGGAACCGCAGGTTGGCTCGCGCTGCTCCGGATGACATTGCCGTGGCTGGTATTGGCGTGGGGCTGCGGCGTCGCGTTCCTGGTGGGCCGGGTATTCCGGCAGTGGCGGGGATTGCGCGCGATCGTGCGGGAGGGCGATGCGGCGCCAGCCTGGCAGGAGAGGGCACGGGCGCTCGCCCGGAGCCTCGGCCTGCGACATGCAGTCCGCATCCTCGTGAGCGCGCAGATCGCGACGCCCACGCTGGTCGGCTGGATACGCCCGGTGGTGGTGGTGCCGCTGGCGCTGCTCGCGCGGATGCCGACCGAACAGGTGGACCTGATCCTGGTCCACGAACTGGCACACCTTCGTCGCCTCGATCATCTGGCCAACCTATTCCAGGTGGCAGTGGAGACGCTGCTGTTCTACCACCCGGCGGTTTACTGGATTTCGCGTGACGCTCGCAACGAACGGGAGCTCTGCTGTGACGCGCTGGCGCTCGCGGCGACCGGAGGCAAGCGTCGCGATTTCGTGGCGGCGCTCGCCGGACTCGCGGAATTCCACACGGCTCACGCCGACCTGGCGCTGGCTGCGAGTGGCGGGATCCTCGTGGAACGCGCGTGGTTCATCGCGGGGCACGCGCCGGAGCGCCGGCGGGGCCTCGCCGGCTTCACGTGGGGAGGTTTGATGCTCGTCGGCGTGGTGATCGCGCTCGCGCTGGCGTGGCGGCAGGACGTCGTGCGGCAACGCGTTGAACACGTTCTCGCTGCCAACGAGGCATCGCTGCGGCAGGGTCTGGCCGCCGTTGCCGATCGCGCGGTGCCGATCGCATACGGGGTTCCGAATTGGCGGCCAACGCTGGCGCCGATTTCGCCCCCGCGCGTTTTCGCGCCCGCGCCGGCAACCGTTTCGGCGCCGCTCCGGATCCAGCCGGCCAGGGTGGCGCCGCGACTGTTGTCGGTGCCGGATATCGAGGCGGCGGCTTGGCACCTGTCGCCCGTCGCCGCAGACCTGGCGATGCCCTCCACGAACCTTCGCGCTGCGCCTTCATTGGCCGCCACGCCACGCGCGCTGCACACGGTGCCGCCGGCGTATCCGGCGCGGGCCCGGTTGAATGGCACACAGGGACGGGTGGAGATCCAGTTCGCGCTGAGCACCACGGGCGTGCCGGAACACCTGCAGGTGGTGGATTCATCGGGGTCGGGTCAGCTCGACGGGGCGGCGCTCGCGGCCCTTTCGCTGTGGCGTTTTGCGCCGCCCGCGACACCGGGGCGGCAGTACCGCCAGTCCTTCGCGTTCCGGCTCGGTGCGGGCGCAGGTGCTGCGGGTGCCGACGAGGCGCAGGAGTGCGAGCCCTCGACCGGCACCCACATCTGCCGGCAGGTGTATGGGGGTCCCCGCGTCCGCCTCCTCGAGTTGAACCACTGACCGCTGGCTGCGGCAGGCGCGTCCGTTTCTCGCTAAGCTTGCAGCCTGCGCGAGGAAGCGCGCCAGTCGGAACATGCCATGCGCGTGCTGGTGATCGAGGACAACAACGACATCGCCACCAATATCGGCGATTACCTGGAGGATCGCGGTCACGTGGTGGATTTCGCCGGCGACGGCGTGACCGGTTTGCATCTGGCCGTGGTCAACGAGTTCGACGTGATCGTGCTCGACCTGACCCTGCCCGGGATGGACGGTCTCGAGGTCTGCAAGAAGCTGCGCGGCGAGGCCCACAAGCACACGCCGGTGCTGATGCTGACCGCGCGCGATGCGCTCGAGCAGAAGCTCACCGGCTTCGAATCGGGCGCCGACGACTACATGACCAAGCCATTCGCGCTGCAGGAACTGGCTGCGCGGCTGGAGGTGCTGGCGCGCCGCGGCAAGGGGCCCAAGAGCCGGGTGCTGAAAGTCGCGGACCTCACCTACAACCTCGATACGCTGGTGGTCACCCGCGCCGGACATTCGATCCAGTTGAACCCGATCGGCCTCAAGTTGCTGCAGGCCCTGATGGAAGCGAGCCCCTCGGTGGTGACGCGCCAGGACCTCGAGCAGAGGGTTTGGGGCGAGGAACTGCCCGATTCCGATTCGCTGCGCGTGCACATCCACGGGTTGCGCGCGGCGATCGACAAACCGTTCGAGAAGCCGTTGATCCACACCCGCCACGGCATCGGCTACCGCATGGTCGATCCGGATGCAGTCCCGGCGTAAGCTTCGCTTCCGGCTGATCGTCACCTTCACGATCTTTGGCTTCTGCCTCAGCGCGCTGTTCGCCGCGGCGTCGCTGTACGTGCGCGCCAAGGTCGAGAACCAGTTGATCGACCGCAGCCTCGAGGCCGACCTCCAGCAGGCGGTGGAAAACAAGCATTTGCGTCCCGGCCAGCCGTTGCAGTCGGAACTGATCGCGGTATGGCTGTGGAACGACCGCACGGTGTACCAGGCGCCGTTGTCATGGCAGGGGCTCGCGGCCGGCGTGTACGACATGCGCGGCGGTAGCGACGGCATGCCGCAGCACTACAAGCTGGCGGTGGTGCGCAAGTACGGGCTGGACGCCTTCCTGACCTACGACATCAGCCGCGAGGACGTCGGCAAACGCCAGCTGGTCACGGGTCTGGTGGGCGCGGTGCTGCTGTTCACCCTGTTGTCGCTCGCGGTCGGCTACTGGCTGTCGCGGCGGGTGATGCGGCCGGTGACGGAGCTCGCGCAGCGCCTGCGCGCGTTCCGCAGCGGCCGGCAACTGGAACCGCTGGCGCCGCATTTCGCGGAAGACGAGGTCGGCGAACTGGCCGCCGCGCTGGACGACTACGCGCAGCGCCAGAGCGCGCTGATCGAACGCGACCGCGAATTCAACTCCGACGTCAGCCACGAATTGCGGACCCCACTCGCGGTGATCGCGAGCACCACCGAACTGCTGGTGGCGACACCCGACCTTCCGGAGAAACTGCGCACCCGGCTGCAGCGAATCGAGCGGGCGGTCCGGCAGGCAACCGAACTGACACAGGCACTGCTGCTGCTCTCGCGCGCGGAGCGTTCGGGCCCCGTCGATGGCGAGACCACGGATATCGTGCGCGTGGTCGAGGAGGTCGTCGATATCAATCGTCCGAACCTCGGCCGCAAGCCCATCGAGTTGCGCACCGAAATCGAGGCGCCGCTGATGGTCGAGGCGCCGTCCTCGGTGGTGGCAGTCGCGCTGGGGAACCTCGTCGGCAACGCCTGCAAGTACACCCAGGAAGGCGAGATCGTGGTGCGGGTGCAGCCCGGCCGGGTACGGGTCGAGGATACCGGGCCCGGCATCAAGGCGGAGGACGCCGAGCGGTTGTTCGAGCGCGGGGTGCGCGGCGAGGGCGAAACCGTCAAGGGCGCGGGGCTCGGCCTCGCGATCGTGCGCCGGCTGTGCGAGTTGTACGGCTGGCGGGTGACGCTGGCGCCGCGCGCGGAACGCGGCGCGGTCGCGACCCTGGATTTCGGGAGTGCGCGCGAGCCCTGACCGTCCCTGAAAAACCGTCGATCGCGCCGCGATTCCGCCGTGGGCGGCGGCGTATACTCCAACCGGCTTCGGCGGTTTGGCGGCCGCGCGGCAGGGAAAGTTGGAAGGGTTTGCGGGGCGGGTCCCCGTCGTGCACAGTGGCGCTGTCCGGGACCATTGGCGCGGATATTGCAGCCATCGCAGGCGGTTCTCGGGTTTCGGGGAGGGGGTTCATGGATATCGCGGAATTGCTGGCCTTTTCGGTGAAGAACAAGGCCTCGGACTTGCACCTGTCGGCCGGCCTGCCGCCGATGATCCGCGTGGACGGCGATATCCGCCGCATCAACCTGCCGGCGCTCGAGCACAAGCAGGTGCACACGCTGGTGTACGACATCATGTCGGACAAGCAGCGCCGCGACTACGAGGAATTCCTGGAAACCGACTTCTCCTTCGAGATCCCCGGTCTCGCGCGCTTCCGCGTCAACGCCTTCAATCAGAACCGCGGTGCGGGTGCCGTGTTCCGGACCATTCCGGCCGAAGTCTGGACCCTCGAGGACCTCGGCACCCCCAAGATCTTCCGGGACCTGATCGACCAGCCGCAGGGGCTGATCCTCGTGACCGGACCCACCGGGTCGGGCAAGTCGACGACCCTCGCGGCGATGGTCGATCACGTCAACAAGAACCACTACGGGCACATCCTCTCGATCGAGGATCCCATCGAGTTCGTGCACACCGCGCAGAAGTGCGTGATCAACCAGCGCGAGGTGCACCGCGATACCCACGGCTTCAACGAGGCGCTGCGCTCGGCGCTGCGCGAAGATCCGGATTACATCCTGGTCGGCGAGATGCGCGACATCGAGACGATCCGGCTGGCACTGACGGCGGCGGAAACCGGACATCTGGTGTTCGCGACGTTGCACACCAACTCGGCGGCCAAGACCATCGACCGCATCATTGACGTGTTCCCGGCGGGCGAGAAGTCGATGGTGCGTTCGATGCTGTCGGAATCGCTGCGCGCGGTGATCACCCAGACGCTGCTCAAGAAGGTCGGCGGTGGGCGTACCCCGGCGTGGGAGATCATGGTCGGCATCCCCGCGATCCGGAACCTGATCCGCGAGGACAAGGTCGCGCAGATGTATTCGTCGATCCAGACCGGCCAGCAGTTCGGCATGCAGACCATGGACCAGTGCCTGCAGGACCTGGTGCGCCGCGGCCTGGTGACCCGCCAGGATGCGGTGGCGCGCGCCAAGGTCAAGGAAATCTTTAAATGACGGGACTAGGGTTCGGGACTCGGGACCCGGAACTCGTGAGAAGCCAAAGCTCGCTTTGGTGCAACGGTCGCGCATTGAGCGCGGTGTTTCGGAGAGATGGCGGGAAGGGTGATGAGGACGATGGGCCTGGCGGAGCGACGATGATGCTCTGCCGAGTCCCAAGTCCTGAGTCCCAAGTCCCGGGAGCATAGTCATGAGCGCAGTCGATTTCAGTTCCTTCCTCAAGCTGATGGTCCACAAGAAGGCGTCGGACCTGTTCATCACGGCCGGCGTTGCACCGTCGATCAAGGTCAACGGGCGGATCGTTCCGATCACCCAGACGCCGCTGTCCGCGCAGGACGCGCGCGACATGGTGCTGAACGTGATGAACCCCCAGCAGCGCGAGGAATTCGAGAAGACCCACGAGTGCCAGTTCGCGATCGGCGTCGCGAGTGTCGGCCGTTTCCGTGTGTCGTGTTTCTACCAGCGCAACTGCGTCGGCATGGTGCTGCGCCGCATCGAGGCCAAGATCCCGACGGTCGAGGAGTTGAACCTGCTGCCGATCGTCAAGCAGCTCGCGATGACCAAGCGCGGCATCGTGATCTTCGTCGGCGCCACCGGCGCCGGCAAGTCGACTTCGCTCGCCGCGATGGTCGGCTACCGCAACCAGAACTCGACCGGGCACATCATCAGCATCGAGGACCCGATCGAGTACGTGCACAAGCACGAGGGTTGCATCATCACGCAGCGCGAACTCGGAATCGACACCGACAGTTGGGAAAACGCG
>JAICJG010000169.1 GCA_025928585.1 Rhodanobacteraceae bacterium | reverse complement strand
GGGCCGCGATGTCGGGCCGCAACCGTGCGCTGCTGGATACCGTCGCCAAGGCAGTGCGCGAGGATCTGCTGCGGGTCAAGGCAGGCCTGGATATTTTTCTCCGGCGCGAAAATCGCGAAGGCCGCGAACTCACGCCGCAGGTCGAGGTGATGCATCGCGTTGGTGACACGTTGTCCGTGCTGGGATTGGCCGCGCCGGCAAAGATGGTGGAAGAGCAGCGGCGGGTCATCGTCGACATCATCGACGGCAAGCGCGCGGCGAAGCCCGAAGTCATCCTGGATGTCGCGAGCGCATTGCTGTACGTCGATGCCTCGCTGGACGAACACATCGAGCACCTTGGCGCCGAGGCGCAGACCGACGACGCCCTGCCCGCAAGCGAGGCGCGCAAGATCATGCGCGCGCTGATGCGCGAAGCCGGCGCGAACCTGGGCAAGGTCAAGGACGCAATGACCGCGTTCATCGAATCCTCGTGGTCGCACGCGCAGTTGGCGAACGTGCCGAAATTGCTGGCCGAAGTGGGTGGCGCCCTGCGCATCCTCAACCTCGAGCGCCCCGCGGGTCTCGTTGAAGGCATCGATTGCTACGTCGGCAACGAGTTGATCGTCGACCACAAGGTGCCGACGGTGGACGAGATGAACCAGTTGGCCGATGCGCTGGCCGGGGTCGAGTACTACCTCGAGATCGGACACGATGCAAACGCCAGCGACAGCCGCGTGCTGGATACCGCGCAGCACAGCCTGAGATTGCTGCATTACTGGCCCGTGCCCGCGCGGCGCGAGCCCGCGCAGCCGGTCGAAGCCACCGAGTTGCCGCCCGTCACCGCGCCCGCACAACCTGCGGCTGCGGCGACCGAACCCGCTGCGCCGGCGGAGGTCGCGAGCGGGATGGCACCGGCCGAGCCGGCCGCGGTCGAACCGAAACCCGCCGCCCGGGTGGTGCCCGGCGTCGGCCCTGGCAAGTGGGTGGAAGTCGAGGTCGAGGCGCTGGAGCCGGTCAGCGGCGAGGGCGCACCGGTCGACACGTCGTTCCAGGACGCGGCCGGCATCGACGAGGAAATCCGCGAGGTCTTCGTCGAGGAAGTCGGCGAAGAAATTGCCAACATCAATGTGAACCTGCCGGGCTGGAGAGCGAATCCGGGCGATCTCGACACGCTGAAGAACGTGCGCCGCTCGTTCCACACGCTCAAGGGTTCCGGGCGGCTGGTGGGCGCGCTGGCGCTCGGCGAGTTCAGCTGGAAGATCGAGAACATGCTGAACCGTGTGCTCGATCAGACCATCCAGCCGGACGCCAATGTGCAGGCGCTGGTGGATGTCGCGGTCGCGACGCTGCCGAAGTTGCACGCCGCGCTGCAGGGCGAAAGCGTAACGCTGGATCCGCCGCTCGACGCGATCATGCAGACCGCCGACAAGCTGGTGGCGGGCACGCCCGCACGCGTCGAAGACCTGGCCCAGGGCTACCGCAAGGTCATCCGCAAGGAAATGCAGTGGGTGCCGATGCCGGAAGCGGAACCGTCCGCTGCGGCCGAACCGGCGGCTGCCACGCCGTTCGAACCCGTCATCACGTCGCCCGAGTCGGGGTTGCCAATCATCGACCCGATCCTGCTTGATGTGCTGCGCACCGAAGTCGGCCAGCATCTCGAAACCATGCGCGACTACCTGGCGCGCGACAACGAATTTGCCGCGGCGGTCGACGACGAGCTGGTGCGTTCCGTGCACACGTTGCACGGCGCCATCGCGATGGTTGGCATCGACTCGCTGACCGGGATGCTGGCGCCGATGGAAACCTGGATCCGGCGCGTGCGCAGCGCCGATGCGGCGCTTGATCGCGAGGGCTGCGACGCCGTGCGCGACGCGACCGCGATGACCGAACACGTCATGGCGCAGTTCGATGCACCGGTGCCCGATGTGCCCGATACGACTGCCCTGACCGAACGCCTGGAGGCCTTGCGTGATCGCTGGCCCGAGGCTGCCCCGCTGGGCGCGCCGCGCCATCCGGTCGAACCGCTGCCGCCAACCGAGACGGAAGCATTGCCGGTGGATCTTGCGGCCGACGCCGAGGTGACGGCGATGGGACTGGAGTCGGCCTCCATGTTGCCGACCGAGGACGACGAGCAGGCACTGGCCGCGCGCGAAACCGCCGAGCGTGTCGCGGCCGAGCAGGCCGAGCAGGAACGCGTTGCCGCGGAACAAGCCGAACAGACGCGCATCGCCGCCGAACAGGCCGAGCGCGAGCGTCTTGCGGCCGAACAAGCGGAGCAGGAACGCGTTGCCGCGGAGCAGGCCGAGCAGGCACGCCTCGCCGCCGAGCAAGCCGAGCGCAAACGTCTTGTGGCCGAACGTGCGGAGCAGGAACGTCTTGCCGCCGAGCGCGCGGAACAGGAACGTATCGCCGCGGAGCAGGCCGAGCAGGCACGTCTTGCGGCCGAACATGCGGAACAGGAACGCCTTGCGGCCGAACAAGCCGAGCAGGCACGCGTCGCCGCCGAACGCGTGGAGCAGGAACGCCTTGCAGCCGAACAAGCCGAGCGGGATCGCATTGCCGCGGAACAGGCGGAGCAGGCGCGCATTGCCGCTGCGCGCGAAGCGGCGGAAAAGACGCTGGCCGCCACCGCGTTGCCGCCGTTCCCGGACGATCCGCAACCCGATGGGGCGCTCGATCTTCCGGGACTCGATCCGGAGTTGGTGGGGCTGTTTACCGAAGAAGGTGGCGAGTTGCTGGACGCCAGCGATGGCCTGCTGGCGACCCTGCGTGGCGCGCCCGGGGACATCGAGTCCGTGCATGGCCTGCAGCGCAACCTGCACACCATCAAGGGTGGCGCGCGCGTGGTGGGTCTCGGGCAGGTCGGCGACCTCGCGCACGCGATGGAAACCCTGCTGGAGAAAATTGGCGAGCACAAGCGTCCCCTTGAACCGGTTGAGGTGGATTCGCTCGAGCGCGGGTTCGATCGTTTGCACGACATGGTCGAGCGCATCGGGCAGGGGCGCGGCATCGCAGCCCCGGTCAATGCGATCGAACGCTTCAATGCGCTCGCCGAAGGCCGCCCTGCGGGTGGCGAGGTTG
>JAICJG010000176.1 GCA_025928585.1 Rhodanobacteraceae bacterium | reverse complement strand
GCAAGATCGTCGACCTGCTGACGCAGGACATCGGTGCGGTGGTGCGTTTCCAGGGCGGCCACAACGCCGGCCACACGCTGGTGATCAAGGGCAAGAAGACCGTCCTGCACCTGATCCCCTCGGGCATCCTGCGCGAAGGCACGCTGTGCCTGATCGGCAACGGCGTGGTGCTGTCGCCGGCCGCGCTGCAGAAGGAGATCGCCGAACTCGAAGCCAGCGGTGTCGAGGTGCGTTCGCGGGTCAAGATTTCCCCGGCGACGCCGCTGATCATGCCGTACCACATCGCGCTCGACCAGGCGCGCGAGAAGGCCGCAGGGGCGGCCGCCATCGGCACCACCGGGCGTGGCATCGGCCCCGCGTACGAAGACAAGGTCGCACGCCGTGGCGTACGCGTCGCGGACCTCAGCTACCCGAAGGAACTGGCCGAAAAGTTGCGCGAGGTGATGGATTACCACAACTTCGTGCTGACCCAATACCTCGGCGCCGAAGCCATCGATTTCCAGCAGACGCTGGACGAAGCGGTCGCCTTCGGCGAATACGTCGAACCGATGAAGTCGGACGTCGCGGGCATCCTGCATGACCTGCGCCGCAACGGCGAACGCGTGCTGTTCGAGGGTGCGCAGGGCGCCTTGCTCGACATCGACCACGGCACCTATCCGTACGTCACCTCCAGCAACACCACCACCGGCGGCGCGCTGGCCGGCGCCGGCGTCGGCGCCGATTACATCGACTACGTGCTTGGGATCGCCAAGGCCTACGCGACGCGCGTCGGCGGCGGGCCGTTTCCTACCGAGCTGGACGACGACGTCGGCGCGCACATCCGCAAGCGCGGCGACGAATTCGGCGCCAGCACCGGCCGCCCGCGCCGCTGCGGCTGGATGGACATCGTCGCGCTCAAGCGCGCGGTCGCCATCAACGGCATCTCCGGCCTGTGCATCACCAAGCTCGACGTGCTCGACGGCATGGAGAAACTGAAGGTGTGCATCGCCTACGAATACCGCGGCAAGCGCACCGAGTACTCGCCGCTGGACGCGGAAGGCTGGAAGGAATGCACCCCGGTGTACCTGGAATTCCCCGGCTGGCAGGAGCAAACCCACGGCATCACCGAATGGGACAAGCTGCCGCCCGCCGCGCGCGCCGACCTGCGCGCGCTGGAAGAACTCGCCGGCTGCCCGCTCGCGATCGTCAGCACCGGACCCGACCGCGACGCCAACATCGTGCTGCAGGATCCGTTTGCGTGAAGCCTTAGGGCGGGAGCAACCCGGACTTGTCCGGGTGAATCCCGCCGTTCGCGTTCGGCGCCATCCCGGTCCCGGCGCAGGCCGATTTTGCTCGTCGTGCCGGCGAAGGCCGGCATCCAGTGCTCTTGCTCGTCATCCCGGCGCCGTCCGGCATACCTCGCCTTCCGCATTTGCGATAGGTGGGCGGATGTCGCAGTGAGTGAGATGATCCCCCGCTAGCTTGGAGATGGCCTTCGGGGGTCGCCATGACGGCAAACGAGATTGCTCTGGGCGAAAGCGATGCGGCCGAGGCCTATGCACGCATGTGGAATCGTTGCGACCTCGCGGCCTTCATGCATCTGAAGATCGCCCGAAACGTCACGATGACAATGCCAGTTTGGTCCGACGGCGCGCCCGCTGGGTTGCGCATCCAGACGTTCCGCGGCCGCAACATGCTCGCGGCCATGCTGGTGATCATGGTGGAGCGCGTATTGGCCGACGCCATGCACCAATCGGGACACACGGTCCGCGCCGAACTGGCCACTCTGGATTGGGAAGCCCGGAGACGCCCTGCCGTGGTTCTCGGGTGTTGGGACGGGACCACCAGCCGGAGGGTGGCGATTTTCGAGACCGGGCCGGCTGGTGTGAGCCATGTCGAACTGCTGCTCGATGGCGGCCTCCAGCTGGAGATGTCTGGCGTGGTACCGCTGTAGCTATGCCCCTGTCGCAGCCCCTGCGACAGTCGCGCCGTAGCATCCCCGCATCAACAGGGGAGGACACCATGATCGAACACGACCGGCTCGCCGCTGCGCTGTCACTTGCCCACGACGCCCACCGCAACCAGAAGCGCAAGGGCACCGATATCCCGTACATCGCCCATCCGCTGGCGGTCGCGTCGCTGGTGCTGGAATACCAGGGCAACGAGGAACAAGCCATTGCCGCGCTCCTCCACGACACCATCGAGGACGCGGGCGAAGCCTACGCCGAGCGCATCGCCGAGGCTTTCGGACCCGCCGTGCTGGCGATCGTGCGCGATTGCACCGACGGCAGCTTCGAGGAAAGGGCCACCGCACGAACGCCGCGCGCCAGATACGCAAACTGGCGCGAGCGCAAGCTGGCCTACCTGCAGCACCTGCGCGCGATGCCCGCCGACTCGCCCTCGCTGCTGGTCTCGAGCTGCGACAAGCTGCACAACGCCCGTGCGATCGTCGGCGACCTGCGCCTGCTTGGTCCGGCCCTGTTCGAACGCTTCACGGGGCGCCGCGAAGGCACCCTCTGGTACTACGACGAACTCGCCGGCATCTTCGCCGACAAGGGCGCGGCGCCCGCGCGCAGCATCGCCCGGGCGGTGGCGGCCATGCAGGCTGCGGCCTCGGCGTAAAACCTCGCGCGGTGATCGCCGGAAAGGGAAGGTTG
>JAICJG010000143.1 GCA_025928585.1 Rhodanobacteraceae bacterium | reverse complement strand
TGCCGTTGCGCGACCATTGGGCACGCCAGTGGGGGCGCAGAGCGCCGGCGGTGCTGGCGGCACCATGGCTGCTTGGGGTTTTGCCGGTTTCGCGCCGGCGGGCGTCGCGCTTGCTGGTGCGGGCGCGGAGGGTTCAGCTCACGTCCCTTGACGTGGTGCAGCGATTTTGGACGATCGCGATTATCTGGTCCCGCGAACGACTATGGTCTTGCCCGACACGTCGATCCCGCCGGTGTCCTCGAGCTGCTTCAGGACCCGTCCGGCCATCTCGCGCGAGCAGCCGACGATCCGCGAGAGTTCCTGCCGCGAGATGCGGATCTGGGTGCCTTCCGGGTGGGTCATCGCGTCCGGTTCCTGGCACAGGTCCAGCAGCGTGCGCGCGATCCGGTTGGTGACATCGAGGAAGGCCATGCGGCTGACCTGGCGCGAAGTCCGCAGCAGCCGGTGGGTCAATTGCAGGCCGATCGCGAACAGGATGCGCGGGCAGTCATCGCGCAGCGGGCCCGAGAACAGCTGGAATAATTTGTCGTAGCCGATCTCGGCGAGTTCACAGGGCGCGCGGGTGCGGATCAGCACTTCGCGTTGCGCCTGTTCGACGAACAGTCCCATTTCGCCAATGAACTCGCCGCGGTTGATGTAGGCGAGGATCAGCTCACGGCCCTGGTCGTCCTCGCTGCAGACGGTGACCGAGCCGTCGATCACGTAGAAGAGGGTATTGGCAGGATCGCCGGGGCGCAGGATCGCGGTCTTGCCCGGGTAGCGGCGCCGGTGGCACTGCTCGAGCAGCCGCTGCATCGCCGCGGGATCGGGCGCCAGCATGGGTGGCGCCTTCGAACGTTCGTACACTTGTTGGAGGAGATAGCGCAGTTCGGACATGGGTTCCCTGTGCTACTTCACGTTTTTTTGCGGGGGACTGCAGCGGTACCGATTGTGCCACATTAATGGACGCGAAGTGGCAAGCGTGCGTCGCCGGCGCGTTTCCCGCATACTTTCACCTTCCCGCTACCTGCCTGCATGCGCACCGGATACGAGCCCTGCGCATCGCGGCGCATTCCTTACATCGGCCCGAGGACACCGCCGTGGTCAAGCCGCTGCCCCGCCTGAAGCTGCAGGGGTTCAACAACCTCACCAAGGCGCTCAGCTTCAACATTTACGACATCTGCTACGCGGTCACCAAGGACCAGCGCGACCGCTACATCGATTACATCGACGAAGCCTACGATGCCGACCGACTGACCCAGATCCTGACCGATGTGGCCGACATCATCGGCGCCAACATCCTCAACATCGCGCGCCAGGATTACGACCCGCAGGGCGCGTCGGTGACGATCCTGATTTCCGAGCATCCGGTGGTGGAGAAGCTCGGCCGCGACATGATTTCCGACGCGGTGGTCGCGCACATGGACAAGTCGCACATCACCGTGCACACCTATCCGGAAACCCATCCGCACAACGGCATCGCGACCTTCCGCGCCGACATCGACGTGGCGACCTGCGGGGTAATCTCGCCCCTGAAGGCCTTGAACTACCTGATCGACAGCTTCGAGTCGGACATCGTGACGATGGACTACCGGGTGCGCGGCTTCACCCGCGACATCCACGGCAAGAAGCACTACATCGACCACAAGATCAACTCGATCCAGGACTACCTCGCCAAGCACATCCGGCAGAAGTACGAGATGTTCGACGTCAACGTGTATCAGGAAAACATGTTCCACACCAAGATGCACGTGAAGGACTTCGACCTCGACACCTACCTGTTCGAGGCGCACGCCGACGATCTGTCGTTCCGGGACCGCCAGAAGATCGAATCGCTGCTCCGGCGCGAGATCGAGGAGCTGTTCCACGGCCGCAATCTGATGTGACCAGGCCGGGAATCGGGACCCGGGAACAGCGAATCGTCGAGGGCGGACAGCCTCGCGTGACTCGGTTATTTTGCGATTCCCGATTCCCGGGGTGTCACAGCCGATACGCCACGGCCTTCATCGCACCGCTGGCGATGCGCATCAGCGAAGGCAGCGGCCCCGGCAGCTTCCTGCCGCCCCGCGCGAGCGCGTGGTCGGCGTGGCGGGCCTCGTCGGCCTGCATCGCCTGCAGGATCGCGCGCGAACGCGCGTCGGTCGGCGGCAGGCGCCGCAGGTGGTCGCCGAGGTGGGCTTCCACCTGGCGCTCGGTCTCGACCACGAAACCGAGGCTCCAGCGGTCGCCGGCCAGCGCCGCCAGTGCGCCGATGGCGAAACTGCCGGCGTACCAGACCGGATTCAGCAGGCTGGCGCGATCGTCGAGTTCGGCGAGCCGCTGCGCGCACCAGGCCAGGTGGTCGGTTTCCTCGCTGGCGGCAGCCTCCAGGTGTGCGCGTGTCGCGCCGTCGCGGGCCAGGGCGGCCTGGCCGTCGTAGAGCGCCTGCGCGCAGACTTCGCCGGTGTGGTTGACGCGCATCAGCCCCGCGGCGTGGCGGCGCGCGGATGGGTCGAGCCGCGGCAACGGCTGCGCATCACCCGGCGAAGGGCGTGCGGCGACCGCGGCCCCGGCGATCGTGTCGAGCGCGCGCTGGAAGGCGGCGAGTGTGCGGTCGATTCCGCTCAGGCGGCGCGCATCGGAAACCGGGATGTTCATGGCTGCAATTGTTGCGCGAGCAGCATCAGCGGATGCTGAACCTCCATCGGCGTGCCGCGTTCGCGCAGGCCTGCCCCGAGATGCAGGCGGCAACCGATGTTGGCGGTCAGGAGCAGCCCGGGCAGCGGATCGGGCAGGCTTTCGAACACCCGCTGGCGCTGCGCCACCGCGCGCTCGGGAAATTCCAGCATGTAGCTGCCCGCGGCCCCGCAGCACATGCCGCGCGTCGGCAGCACGTCGAGCTCGAGCCCGGGGATCCGCGCCAGCAACCGTCGTACCGCGCCATCCGCGCGCGCGACATTGACCTGGGTGCAGGGCAGGTGCAGCACGGCCTTGCGATCGAGCGGGCGGAACTCGAGCGCCTCGCCGTGCCGGTCGAGAAACGCCATCGCGTCCTCGACCTGCGCGTCAGGCAGATCTTCGCGGAGCGTGCCGAGGCAGCCCGGCGTGGCGGTCAGCACCGTGTCGAGGCCACGTTCTTCGAATGCCGCGCGTACTCGTCTGCCCTTGGTGGCGGCAGCGGCCGAGTCGCCGGTATGCGCCGCCAGCGCGCCGCAGCAAAGGCCCTCGATGCGCGCAACCTCGAAGCCGGCCGCCGACAGCAGGCGCGCCGCGGCATCCTGGACCTCGCGTTCCAGCGCGCCTTGCACGCAGCCCCCGAACAGGGCGACCTTGCCGTGAGCGTTCACGGGGGCCGGAACGGAGGTACGCGCGCTGCGAGCGGCCGGCAACGCGGGCAACAGCGAGATCGCCGCCCGCAGCGCGGAATCGCGTGGCAACGCCCGGCGCGCCAACGGTGTCAACCAATGCGCCGCGCCGCTCCCACGCGCCAACGCGGCGCCGAAGCGCACCCATCCCGGCCGGGTCAGCAGGCGCAGCATGCGACGAGGCCGAGGCGAAGCAGGCGGCAGGGCCGCACGGTAGGCGGTCAGCAATTCACCGTAGTGGACCGGCACCGGGCAGACTCGCTCGCAGGCGAGGCAACCGAGGCAGTGGTCGAGGTGCGCGCGGAGACCGGCATCCGGCGCGAGGCTGGCGTCGGCCACGTGGCGGGCCAGCGCGATCCGCCCGCGCGGGGATTCGGTTTCGACCCGGTCCAGCGCATAGGTCGGGCAATACGGCAGGCAGAGCCCGCATTTCACGCAGGCATCGGCCAGTTCGACGATGTGCTCGCAGGGATCACGGGCGGACATCGGCCGATGCTAGCATTGGTTACCTGTGCGATCGTCCATGATCGCTGTACCGCAATCGTTCGGCGGGCGTGTTGGGCGGCCGGTACGGCGGCACCAGGACGGCCATCCATGGCCTGACTTCCCGCAGTAGCCGCTCCGGGGCAAAGCTTTCCCGGTCCCGAGTCCCGAGTCCGGAGTCCCGCAACGTGTTGCACGCCGCCGCCATCGCCGGTATCCTTGGCGGTCTTTCGTTGCTGTCAAATGCCGTCGCGCCCTGCGGCGCGGCCCCGCACCACGTGCGGATCCAACAACTGTACGGATCGTCCCCATGAAGACCTTCAGCGCCAAGGCCGAGTCGGTCAAGCGCGACTGGCTCGTCGTCGATGCCAGCGGCAAGACCCTGGGCCGGCTGTGCTCGGAACTCGCGCGTCGCCTGCGCGGCAAGCACAAGCCGGAATTCACCCCGCACGTCGATACCGGCGACTACATCGTCGTGGTCAACGCCGAAAAGGTCGCGGTGACCGGCAACAAGCTGGAAGACAAGAACTACCACCGCTTCACCGGCTACGTCGGCAACCTCAAGACCATTAGTCTCAAGGACCTGCTGGCCGCGCATCCCGAGCGTGCGATCGAAATCGGCGTCAAGGGCATGCTGCCGAAGAATCCGCTGGGTCGCACGATGTTCCGCAAGCTCAAGGTGTACCGGGGACCCGAGCATCCGCACACCGCACAACAGCCCAAGGCGCTGGAGATCTGACGATGGCGACCACGCAACAGAATTACGGCACTGGCCGTCGCAAGACCTCCGCCGCGCGGGTGTTCCTGAACAAGGGCAGCGGCCAGATCGTGGTCAACGGCCGGCCGCTGGACGAATTCTTCGGCCGCGAAACCTCGCGCATGATCGTGCGCCAGCCGCTGGAACTCACCCAGATGGCCGACAAGTTCGACATCCAGGTCAATGTGGCCGGTGGCGGCATCACCGGGCAAGCCGGCGCGATTCGCCTCGGCATCGCCCGTGCGCTGGTCGAGTACGACGAGACCCTGAAGGCGCCGCTGCGCCGCGCCGGGTTCATGACCCGCGACGCGCGTGCGGTCGAGCGCAAGAAGGTCGGCCTGCACAAGGCACGTCGCGCGACGCAGTTCTCCAAGCGGTAATTTGCGCGATCGTCCCTGCCTCGTTGAGGGTTGCCGGTCACCGGAGCTGTCTGCAGGTTGCGAGACCAGAACGGCCATCCATGGCCTGACTTTTCACAACAGCGGCTCCGATCACGGCATACAAAAAGCGTCACCATCAATCGCGATGTCTTTCGACTTGT
>JAICJG010000109.1 GCA_025928585.1 Rhodanobacteraceae bacterium | reverse complement strand
TCTCGGCCGAGAAGCCGATGCCGGTGGTTTCCGAACGCTGCTGGATCACCTTGTCGAGCCCCGAGAACGCACCGCCGCAAATGAACAGGATGTTGCGGGTGTCGACCTGCAGGAACTCCTGCTGCGGATGCTTGCGCCCGCCCTGCGGCGGCACGCTGGCGACGGTGCCTTCGATCAGCTTCAGCAGCGCCTGCTGCACGCCCTCGCCCGACACGTCTCGGGTGATCGACGGGTTCTCGCTCTTGCGCGAGATCTTGTCGATCTCGTCGATGTAGACGATCCCGGACTGCGCCTTCTCGACGTCGTAGTCGCACTTCTGCAGGAGCTTCTGGATGATGTTCTCGACGTCCTCGCCGACGTAGCCCGCTTCGGTCAGCGTGGTCGCATCGGCGATCGTGAACGGCACGTTGAGCATCCGCGCCAGCGTTTCGGCCAGCAGCGTCTTGCCGCTGCCGGTCGGCCCGATCAGCAGGATGTTGGACTTGGCGAGCTCGATGTCGTCGTTCTTGGCGCGCGATTCCATCCGTTTGTAGTGGTTGTACACCGCCACCGCCAGCGACTTCTTGGCGCGCGTCTGCCCGATCACGTACTGATCGAGCGTCTCCATGATCTCGCGCGGCTTGGGGAGCTGGGTGCGACCGGAAGCCGCCTTCTCCTCCAGTTCCTCGCGAATGATATCGTTGCAGAGCTCGACGCATTCATCGCAGATGAACACGCTGGGGCCCGCGATCAGCTTGCGGACCTCATGCTGGCTCTTCCCGCAGAACGAGCAGTACAGGATCTTGCCGCCCTCTGTGCCGCGGCCGGGCCGGTCCTCGCTCATTGCGTGCTCCGTCGATCAGTAGTTCTGTACATCATGGGTTCAGCGCCGGGGTGCGGGCCCAGCATAACACACACGGGCGGCCGCCCAGCCACTGGCGGACACCCGGCGATTTCAGGGAAAAGGGTTGGAAAACGCGCAGTTGCGGGTGGCGAAGGGTGGTCGGGAGACCTAGGCCGACTTCACGGTTCCGTCGGCACGCCGCTCCAGCACCGCGTCGATCAGGCCGTAATCCTTGGCCTCGCCGGCGCTCATGAAGCGGTCGCGCTCGGTGTCGTGGGTGATGGTTTCGATGGGCTTGCCGGTATGCCGCGCGAGGATCGCGTTCAGCCGCTCGCGCATCGTGAGGATCTCGCGGGCGTGGATCTCGATGTCGGAAGCCTGCCCGGAAATTCCGCCGGCCCACGGCTGGTGGATCATGATCCGCGAGTGCGGCAGCGAGAAGCGCTTGGCCTTGGCGCCGGCCGTCAGCAGCAGCGCGCCCATGCTGGCCGCCTGGCCGATGCACATGGTGCTGACGTCGGGCTTCAGGTACTGCATGGTGTCGTAGATCGCAAGTCCGGCGGTCACCGAACCGCCCGGCGAGTTGATGTAGAGGTTGATGTCCTTTTCGGGGTTTTCCGATTCGAGGAACAGCATCTGCGCGATCAGAACGTTGGCGACCTGGTCGTTGACCTCCCCGACCAGGAAGATGACCCGCTCCTTCAACAGGCGCGAGTAGATGTCATAGGAACGTTCGCCCCGCGAGGTCTGCTCGACCACCATCGGGATCAGGTTGAGGGCGTTGATTTCCGGGTTGGTCGAGTGCTGCATGGGGTTCTCCCGTGGGGCGGAGGCGGCCTCTGAGCCGCCCTGCTTCAAGTCGCGCTGCTTCAAGACGACGTGTTCTGCGGACGCATGACTTCATCGAAGCCGAGGGTCACGTCGGTGGTGTCCGCATGGTCGGCCACCCATTCCGAAACCTGATCCTCGAGCACCGATGTGCGCACGTTGTCCATCATCTGGGGATTGTTCCGGTAGAGTTCAACGACCTGTTCGGGCTCCTCGTAGGTCGAGGCGATCTTCGCGATCCGGTCGCTGACCTTGCGGTTGTCGACCCGCAGGTTGTTGCTCTGGGCGATCTGGCGAAGCAGCAGCCCGGCAATCACCCGTTGGCGGGCGATTGCCTGGGCGGCTTCCATCGCCGCGGCGGGAATCGGCTGGTCCGACGGCAGGTTGCCCATGGCAGCGCGTACCAGCGCTTCGGCTTCCGCGTTTTCGAGCACCTTCGGCACCTCGACGTCGGCGTAGGTCGCGGCGAGTTTGCCGCCAACCTCGTTGCGCAGGCGCGCACGCAGCGCGTTGTCCAGCTCGCGTTCCAGATTGGACTGGACTTCCTTGCGGAAGGTTTCCAGCGTGCCGTCGCTGATCCCGAAATTGCGGATGAAAGTCTCGTCCACCGGCGGGAGCTTGCCTTCCTGCACTTCGCCAATCCGGAGTTCCACCCGCGCCGGCCTGGCGGCGAGCTGGGGGATCGGGAAATTCGGCGGGAACTCGGCGTCGAAAGACAGCTCCTCGCCTGCCGAGTGCCCCCTGATGGCGCTATCGAACACCGCCAGCGCGCCGTTGGTGCCGATTACGGTCGCCGCGCGCTCACGGCCTTCCGCCGGGTGCCGGAAACCCTCCGTCTGCGCGGTGTAATCGACGATCACCATGTCGGCGTCGACCGCGGCTCGGTCGACCTTGGCGAACGCCCGCCGCTGGGAGCGAAGGGTTTCGATCATCTTGTCGATGTCGGCCTCGCCGACCTCGGCGCGCGGCCGGTCGATCTTCAGGATCGCGACGTCCACCGTCGGCAGTTCGGGCATGACCTCGAAGGTCGCGGTGTAGGAGATCTCACCATCCTTCGGCTTGCCGTCGGTGTCGATGCTGGGATTCGCCACCGGCTGCAACTTCTCCTGCTGCACGGCATCCCGGAAGGTGCTGGAGACCAGGTCGGAGAGCGCCTCGCCGCGCACCTGGTCGCCGAAACGCTGCTCGATGACCTTGACCGGCACCTTGCCCGGGCGAAAACCCTTCAGGCGCACGTTGCGGCCGAGTTCGGCGATCCGCTGGCGCACCTTGGTTTCGAACTGCTCGGCGGGAAACCGGACCGTCAGCTTGCGCTCGAGCTTGCCGGTGTTTTCCAGGGACACTTGCATTGCGGCTCCTGATGTTCGGTTCGAATCGGATGCGTCGGGGGCTGCGCTCATTGCGGAGGCTCGTTGGTCGGGGTCGCGGTCGTGGGAGCGGACGGCGTGGTGCGAAAGGCGGGACTCGAACCCGCACGGGGGTTGCCCACTGGAACCTAAATCCAGCGCGTCTGCCAGTTCCGCCACTTTCGCCCGCCGAAATCCACCCACGCCGCGCGCAGCGATTGTCTCTCCCTCCGCCCGCCTGCGGGAGAGACAAGCGATGGGACGGATTCGCGGGAAGTGGTGGGCCGTCTAGGACTCGAACCTAGGACCAAGAGATTAAGAGTCTCCTGCTCTACCAACTGAGCTAACGGCCCGCTTCAATCCATCCCGCATCGATCATTCATGCTGCTGCACGCCGTGGTAACCGGCACGTCCTGCACCGGCCGCGCGAGAGGTGGATGCCCCTTCCGCCGGCATGCGACAAATCCAAGTGTTCCATTGTACCGAAAATGGGGTGGACGATGGGATTCGAACCCACGACAACCGGAATCACAATCCGGGACTCTAACCAACTGAGCTACGTCCACCACTGAAACCTTTTCAATCCACCGTCCATGGTGCGCGCGCCAGTCGGCATCCCTGCTCCTCCTCAACGCGGCGCGCGAGCGTCCATCGGACTGTCGCCAACGCTCCGCGCTCGCGACAGTGAACGCACAATTTTCTTCGACCGGACCAAAACATGCAAGCGGTGGGAGCAACCGGTCGTTGATTCATCGCGAGCCGTACGGTACCGTGCGCGGATGCCCAAGTCGCCAGCCCCACCGGTCCCGCAGCCGGGCGAACCCAATGCCGTCGCGCAGTTCGAGCAATCGCTGGACGAGCTCGAGCAGTTGGTCGCGAAGATGGAAGGCGGGGAACTGAACCTCGATGAATCGCTGCGCTCCTTCGAGCGCGGCATCACGCTGTATCGCAACTGCCAGGCCGCACTGGAACAGGCCGAGGCGCGTGTCAAGCTGCTGCTCGATCCCGAACACCCCGAATCCGCATCACCCTTCGCGTCGCCCGCCGAACGTTGAACGACGCAGGCGGCGTCGAAGTGCCCTTGCAGGCCGGGTGCCGAGCGCAGCGAAGCCAACAGCCCAAACCGCGGCACCCGCTCACAGGTCCAGCCGCGAACGGCGCCCCATTCCCGTCCTCGGAATGCACGCCCGCATCCCGGAGCGCGCCTCGCGACGCGCCCCGGAGATGCATCGACCCGCTACTTGATCAGCCGCAGTGCGAACGGATAGCGATACGCCACGCCTTCGTTGGCCTTGATCGCGGCGAGGATGATGAACACCAGCGCGGCGATGCCGACGATCACCATCAAGGGCAGCGCGATCAGGAAGCCGACGCCGAGCGTGACGACGCCCAGGATCGTGAGGATCACGAAGACGATCGCCACGGTGATGTTGAAGTTGAGCGCTTCCTTGGCCTGGTCGTTCACGAACGGCATGCTGTCCTTCTTCATCAGCCAGATGATCAGCGGGCCGAGGAACCAGCCCCAGCCGCCAACCCAGCCGGTGACCAGCCCGCCGAGCAAGGCGGACAGATGCGCGAACATGGCCCACTGGCGCTCTTCCGCGGTCGGAACGCCTGCAGGCGGTGGTGTGCCGGCCGATGCCGGGGGTGTCACGGATTCCGGTGGAACGCTCATCGCCAACCTCCCTCAAAGCAGTGATGGACGGGCCGCGACGTGACTCTCGCCGCTTGCACCGCGGCTGTCAAGCGCCGCCGCGCGCCGGAAACGCCCGTGGAAGCGACCTCGCATCTGCCCAGTAGGGGGTGACCCTGGATAACCGGAAGTGCCCGGCGAGGCCCCGTCACTCGCCCCCGATGGTCATCTTCCCGATCAGGATCGAGCCGGTGAGGACGGACGAGCGCGGATCGACGTCCGTGCCGATCGCCTGCACATCCATGAAGATGTCGCGCAGGTTGCCGGCGATGGTGATTTCCTGGACGGGATGGTCGATTTCGCCGCTCTCGACCCAGAAGCCCGCCGCGCCACGCGAATAGTCGCCGGTGACGATCGAGACGCCCTGCCCCAGCAATTCCGTCACCACGAGGCCGCTCCCCATCCGCCGGAGCAGTTCCTCGAAATCGTGTTTGGCACCATCGACCGAGCCCGGCGGGACGATCAGGTTGTGCAATCCGCCGGCGTTGCCGGTGCTCTGCAGGCCGAGCTTGCGGGCGGAATAGCTGCCCAGCAGGTAGCGTTGCAGCACACCGCCCGCGACCAGCGCGGAAGCATGCGTCGCGACGCCTTCGGCGTCGAACGCGGTGGAGGCGTGTCCGCCGCGCAGCAACGGCTGTTCGAGCAGATCCACGAAGCCGGGCAGCACCGGTTGGCCGACGTGGTCGAGCAGGAAACTCGCCCGGCGATACAGCGACCCGCCGCTGACCGCGCTGACCAGGTGCCCCAGCAGCGAGCGGGCGACTTCCGGCGCGAACAGCACCGGGCATTCGCGCGTGGACAACCTGCGCGCGTCCAGCCGCGCCACGGCGCGCTTCGCGGCCGTGCGGCCGATACCCGCGAATTCCGGAAACTGCGCGGGGTTGCGCACATATTCGTACCAGCCGTCGCGCTGCATCGCGTCGCCCGAGCCCGCGATCAGCGAACAGGAAATCGAATGGTGGGTGCCGCGTTCGCGCCCGATGAACCCGTGCGAATTGGCATACACGCCGAGTGCGTCGCCGCACTGCACGCTGGCGCCCTCGGAATTTTCGATGCGTTTGTCTTCCCGGCCAGCGGCCTCGACTTCGCGGCCGATCTCGATCGCGCGGTCGACGTCGAGCTGCCACGGATGCCACAGGTCGAGATCGGGGAAGTCGCTGGCCATTCGATCCGCATCGGCGAGCCCCGCGCACGGATCGGGCTCGGTGTAGCGCGCGATCGCGCAAGCCTGCCCGATGGTCGCGTCGATCGAGGCCGGCTTCAGGTCCGCGGTCGATGCGTTGCCCTTGCGCTGGCCGAAGTACACCGTGAGTCCGAAACCACGGTCGCGGTTGCGCTCCACGGTCTCGACTTCGCCGAGCCGCACGTTGACCGAAAGTCCCGTGCTCACGCTGGCCGAGACCTCGGCCTGGGATGCGCCGGCCGCCCGCGCGCGGCGCACCACATCCTCCGCGAGCTCGGCGAGGCGATCGAGCTCCGCAATACTGCCGTCGGCTGTCACAATGTTCGTATTCAATTCCGATTCCCGTTTAAATCCGGTTGCCCAGCATCGCGATGCACGACGCCGAAAAAGACCAAGCCGATGAGCGCCCGAGTCGCAGCGCGCGCCGCCGCGAGGCACTCGACGTGCTGGCGTTCGCCAGGCAACTGTCGGAGCTGCCGGCGGCGCGCCTCGACGCGCTGGAGCTGCCGGAGGACATCCGCGACGAACTGGCCGAAGTGCAGCACACCCCTTCGCACATCGCCCACAAGCGCCAGCTCGCGCACCTCGCCAAGCGGATGCGTGCCCACGACGAAGAAGACTTCGCCCGCGCGCGCGCGGCACTCGCCAACGACCGCGCCGCGAACGTGCGCGAGGCCGCGGCGCTGCATCGCATCGAAACCCTGCGCGAACAACTGCTGGGTGACCACGGGGATGCCGCGCTGACCGGCTTCATCGCCACGCACCCGCGAGCCGACCGCCAACGCCTGCGGGCACTGATGCGGCAGGCGCGCCGCGAGCGGGAAACCGCCCAGCCGCCGCGGGCGCAGCGCGAACTGTTCCGTTGCCTGCGCGAAACCGACGCGGAGCCATCGTAGGAGCGGGCGTGTCCGCGACCGTCCCTGCCCGCCTCCGTAGCCGGGCCGGAGCAATCGCCTGCCCGCGTCCATCCACCATCACGCCGCGGTACCGCCAATCGTCATGCCGGTCACTTTGGTCGTCGGCATCCCGACCCCGACCGGCACGCTCTGGCCGTCCTTGCCGCACACGCCGACACCCTCGTCGAGCTTGAGGTCGTTGCCCACCATCGTGACCCGCGTGAGCACGTCGGGGCCGGATCCGATCAGGGTCGCGCCCTTGACCGGCCGGGTCACCCTGCCGTGCTCGATCAGGTAGGCCTCATTGGCCGAGAACACGAACTTGCCGTTGGTGATGTCCACCTGGCCGCCGCCGAAGTTCACCGCATACAAACCGCGCTCGACCGAAGCGATGATCTCCGCCGGATCGCGCTCGCCGGCCAGCATGTAGGTATTGGTCATCCGCGGCATCGGCAGGTGCGCGAACGATTCGCGGCGGCCGTTCCCGGTCGGCGCCATCCCCATCAGGCGCGCGTTGTGCTTGTCCTGCATGTAGCCGACCAGGCGCCCGTTTTCGATCAGCGTGGTGCAATGGGTCGCGGTGCCCTCGTCATCGACCGACAAGGAACCGCGCCGGCCCGGGAGCGTGCCGTCGTCGACCACCGTGACGCCCTCGGCCGCGACCTTGTCGCCCATCCGGCCCGCGAACGCGGACGCGCCCTTGCGGTTGAAGTCGCCTTCGAGGCCGTGGCCGATCGCTTCGTGCAACAACACCCCCGGCCAGCCGGGACCCAGCACCACGTCCATGGTTCCGGCCGGCGCATCCACCGCGTCGAGATTCACCAGCGCCTGGCGGACGGCTTCGCGCGCCCAGCCGTGTGCGCGTCCCGAGTCGACGAGTTCGCGATACGCGCAGCGGCCGCCGCCGCCCGCGTAGCCCGCCTCGCGGCGACCGCCATCCTCGGCGATCACCCGCACGTTGACGCGGGTGAGAGGCCGCACGTCGGCGCAGAGGGTCCCATCCGCGGCGGCGACCAGCACCGAATCGTGGGTCGCGGCGAGGCTGACCATCACCTGCTTGATGCGCGGATCGAGGCTGCGCGCCAGCGCATCGAGTTCGCGCAGCAATGCGATCTTGGCGGCGCTGTCCAAGCCGTCGATCGGATCGTCGGCCGGGTACAGCGCATGGTTGTCGCGCACCGCGAGCGGCCTGCCGGCGCCATTGCCGGACTGCGCGATGGCGCGCGCCGCGCCGGCCGCTTCCAGCAACTGCGGCAGCACGATGTCGTCGGAATAGGCGAAGCCGGTTTTGTCGCCGGCGATCGCACGCACGCCCACGCCCTGCTCGATCGAGTGGCTGCCGTCGCGGACGATACCGTCCTCCAGCATCCACGACTCGCTGCGCGAATGCTGGAAGTAGAGGTCCGCCGCATCGATGGAAGGAGCCATCACCCGGGAGAACACCTTTTCGAGATCGGGGACGGAAAGGCCGCCCGGCGCGAGCAGGTTGCGTTCGGCAAGAACCAGTGGTGAATCCATCAGGGGCGATCCGGCAGCATGGCAACCATCCAACGTAAGGGCGGCGCGCGCGATCCGCAAGCGCCGATGCGCTTCAGTGCTTGCCGCCCATGGATGAGGAGGCAGCCGGAACTCGGGTCGCAGCCGCGCTGCTCGCTGCCGGCGGTGACGTGCGGGAACTGGACGCGGCCGCAGCGCTCGCGGCCGGGGACGTACCGGAACTGGACGCCGCGGCCGCGGCCGCGGCTGCGGCCGGTGGCGCCGAAACCCCTGTGGCCCGCGGCGTGGAGGCCGACAAGGGCGCTGGTGGCATGGAGGCCGACAAGGGTGCCGGCGGCGTGGGCGCCGACAAGG
>JAICJG010000017.1 GCA_025928585.1 Rhodanobacteraceae bacterium | reverse complement strand
CGTTCCTGCACGCGTTGCTGATGGGCGGCGTCACCGGCATCCGCGACATGGCGGGGGATGATCGCCTGCTGCAGTTCCTGGCCGATCAGGCGAATTCGGACACGTTCGCCGCACCGGACATTTTCTACGTGGCGCTGATGGCAGGACCGACGTTCTTCAAGGAAGACCTGCGCGCGCAGGCTGCATCGAGGGGTGAACCGCTGGGCTTCGCTCCGTGGATGCAGGCGATCACCGCCAAGACCGATCTCCCGCTGGCGGTCGCGGAAGCCAAGGGCACCGGTGCGACCGGAATCAAGCTGTACGCGAATCTTCCCGCGCCGCTGGTGCGGGGGATCACCGCGGAAGCGCACCGGCAGGGGTTGCGGGTATGGACGCACGCGACGATCTTCCCGGCCAGGCCGAGCGACGCGGTCAAGGCGGGTGTCGACACCATCTCGCACAGTCCGTACCTGGTGTGGCAAGCGGCACCGAGCGTGCCGGACGATTACAGGATGCGCGCGCAGGGCGATTTCAGGCACATCGCGCCCGATGCGCCACCGATCCTCGCGTTGTTCGACGCGATGAAGCGGCGCGGCACGATCCTCGACGCAACGCTGCTGGTGTTCAGGAACGAAGCAGCGCGCCATCCGCACAAGGTCGGCGCGGGCATCATGCCGTGGAGCTACGCGGTGACGCGACTGGCGCACCAGCGCGGCGTCCTGATCGACGCCGGCACCGACGGCTCCGGCTTCGCGAACGGCAAGGGCGGACCGCAACTCGATGGGCCGCCATCGGTACATCAGGAAATGGCGCTGCTGGTCGGGCACTGCGGTTTCACGCCCCTGGAGGCCATCGAGGCTGCCACCGAAGTCGGCGCCGCGGCGCTCGGCCAGGCCGCCAACCGCGGCACCGTCACGCCGGGCAAGCTGGCCGACCTGGTGGTGCTGGACGCCGATCCGTCGGCCGACATCCGCAACACCACGAAGATCGACTTCGTGGTCAAGCACGGCCGCGTGCATGCGCGCGGAAGCGGTCGCTGAGGAAGGCCTCCGCACGGGTGGCTTGTGCCGCCCGTGCGCGCAAAAATAGAATGCCCGCCCGTCCAGGCGATCGTGGCGATCCCCATGCAAACCGATTCCAGGTCGCGTGCGGTGTCCACCGATAGGGTGATCGAGGTGCGCGGCCTCGACAAGACCTACGCTGGCGGCTTCCAGGCATTGAAAGGCATCGATCTCACGGTGTACCGCGGCGAGATCTTCGCACTGCTGGGTCCGAACGGCGCGGGCAAGACCACTCTCATCAGCATCGTCTGCGGCATCGTCAATCCGGGGCGGGGCTCGGTCACCGTGGATGGGCACGACATCATCCGCGAGTGGCGCAGGACCCGCTCGATCATCGGACTGGTGCCGCAGGAACTCACCACCGATGCGTTCGAATCGGTCTGGAACACGGTGCGCTTCAGCCGCGGGCTGTTCGGCAAGCCGCCGGACGATGCCTACCTCGAGCAGTTGCTCAAGGACCTGTCGCTCTGGGACAAGCGCAACAACAAGGTGATGACGCTGTCGGGCGGAATGAAGCGCCGCGTGATGATCGCCAAGGCCTTGTCCCACCAGCCGAGCGTGCTGTTCCTCGACGAGCCGAGCGCCGGGGTGGACGTCGAGCTGCGCCGGGACATGTGGGCGATGGTGCGCCGGCTGCGAAGTTCCGGCGTCACGGTCCTCCTCACCACGCACTACATCGAGGAGGCCGAGGACATGGCCGACCGCGTGGGCGTGATCAACAAGGGTGAACTGATCGTGGTCGAGGAGAAGACCGCGCTGATGCAGAAGCTCGGCAAGAAGCAGTTGCGGCTGCAACTGCACGAGCCGGTCGGCGCGCTTCCGGAAACCCTGTCCGCCTACCGGTTGGAATTGAACAGCCAGGGCGACGAGCTGACCTACACCTACGACTCCCAGGGCGATCGCACCGGCATCACCGGGCTGCTGCGCGACCTTGCCGCGGCCGGGATCGCGTTCAAGGACCTCAGCACGCGGCAGGATTCGCTGGAGCAGATTTTCGTGGACCTGGTGCGGCAAGGCGCATGAGTTCGTCGCCGCACGTGATGGAGGACGCATGAACCTGCACGGTGTTCGCGCGATCTACCGCTTCGAGATGGCGCGTACCGGCCGCACGCTGATGCAGAGCGTGCTTTCGCCGGTGTTGTCGACGTCGCTGTATTTCGTGGTGTTCGGGTCGGCGATCGGCTCGCGGATGACCAGCCTCGAAGGCGTGAGCTACGCGGCTTTCCTCGTCCCGGGGCTGGTGATGCTGTCGCTGCTGATGCAGAGCGTGTCGAACGCCTCGTTCGGAATCTATTTTCCGAAGTTCGTAGGCACGATCTACGAGGTGCACTCGGCGCCCTTGTCCTACATCGAGGTGCTGATGGGCTACGTGGGTGCTGCGGCGACCAAGGCCACCGTCGTCGGCCTGATCATCCTCGGCACCGCGCGGCTCTTCGTCGACTACTCGATCGCGCACCCGGGGGTGATGATCGTGTTCCTGGTGCTGACCACGGTCACCTTCAGCCTGTTCGGGTTCATCATCGGGATCTGGGCCGACAACTTCGAGAAACTGCAGGTGGTGCCGCTGATGGTGATCACCCCGCTGACGTTCCTCGGTGGCAGCTTTTATCCGATCCACGTGTTGCCGCCGTTCTGGCAGAAGGTGACGCTGTTCAACCCGGTGGTGTACCTGATCTCGGGTTTCCGCTGGAGCTTCTACGGCATTGCCGACGTCAACGTCGGGATCAGCGTGGCGGCGACGCTGGGTTTCCTCATCTTGTGCCTCGCCGGGGTGTGGTGGATTTTTCGCACCGGTTGGCGGCTCAAGGCGTAGGGAGCAGCGGCCGCCCCCAGCGCCGCCCTCGCATGGCTTGCGGGACCCGGCCACGGGACGGGCACCGGCCGCCGAAGCGCGGCTTTTCTCCCTCGGGAATCGCCGGTGTCTCGGGCGCAGGCTGGCCCGGTTCGAAGGGGCGATACCGCCTGCCCATCCGTGAACAACGGTTTCGGCGGGTGTGCCCGGTCACACTTCCGTGCGCAGGGCGGCGTTTGCGCGCGCCGATCGGCCCCGATGGCATCCAACTTGCTCGACGGAAACCGACTGTCCCATCGAGGGCCCGATTCCGATGTCCGTTGCCTTGCCAAGCGGGAACAATGTGATCGCCGGCGAGCTGCGGCGAGCCATGCACCGCTCGCATGCGTTGCGCTCGCTGGGCCTCGCGCTGGGATCCCTGATGGTCGGCACGGTGCTGTTCCGGCACCGCGCGCCGGTACCGGTTTGGGTACTGCTGGCGCTCTATGTCCTGGTGTGGCCGCACGTGGCATGGCTGCTGGCTTGCCGCAGCGAGCGCCCGGTCGCGACCGACCGGCGCTTCCTGGTGGCGGACGCCGCGATGATCGGGGTGTGGATCGCCTTCATGCAGTTCAACCTGCTGCCGAGCGTGTTGCTGGCCGTGCTGTTCGCAATGACGCTGGTCGCGATCGGTGGTGGGGCGTTGCTGCTGCGCGGAACGGTCGTGCAGGTTGCGGCCTGCGGCATCGCGGCCGCGTTCGATGGCCTGTCCATCGACCTCGCAACGCGCCTGCCGGAGCTGCTCGCGGCCATCCCGTTGCTGGTGGTGTTCCCGATGGCACTCAGCGTGATCATGCACGGGCTCGCGCAGCGGGTGCGGCAACAGAACCGCGTGCTGCGCGAGATGAGCACCATCGACGGGCTGAGCGGATTGTTCAATCGCCGCCACTGGGAAGACGTGGTGAACGCGCTGCTCACGGCCCGCCATCGCCCGCAGGCGGTGATGCTGCTGATCGACATCGATCATTTCAAGCGGGTCAACGACCAGCATGGCCACACCGTGGGCGACGATGTCGTGCGGATGGTGGGGGCGATGATCCGCGAGAGCCTGCGCGAGGGCGACCTCGCCGGACGCTACGGCGGCGATGAATTCTGCGTGGTGCTGCGCGACGCCGGCCCCGACGCCGCCGAACAGGTGGCCGAAAGGATCCGGTCGCGGGTCGCCTGTGCATTGGTCAAGGGCGTCACCGGCCTGCATTGCACCTTGAGCATCGGCGTGGCGCAGGGGCGAAGCGATTTCCGCAACGCCGCGGAATGGGTCAGGGAGGCCGACGCGGCGCTGTACCGCGCCAAGCTGTCCGGCCGCAACCGATTCGTGGTGGCGAGCTGAGCTTCCCGGGGCGCGGTGTGCAGTGGCCGGGTGCGGCACACGGGCAGCGGTCGGCCGGCCCCCTGCCACCGGTCGCCCGGTTTGGGAGCACAATGGTTGCCCACCCATCCCGAGGAGAACGTCATGCGAATGTCCGGTATCTTCCTGCTCGCCGCCCTGGCGTTGCCGCTCGCGGCGCTCGCGCAATCCAGCGCGCAATCCTCCGCGAAATCGGCGACGCAAACGGCCGCACGCGTCGCCGCGCCGGCCGCTGCGGCCACCGGAATTCCCGCGTACGTCAGCCGGGCGATCAACGATCCCGCGCGCGCCGCCGACAGGAAGGATGATCAGCGCCGCAAGATCGCGGACGTCATGGCTTTTGCGGGCGTCAAACCCGGCGACAAGGTGCTCGAGCTGGTGCCCGCGTCGGGTTACTGGACGCGTGTCTTCAGCCGGATCGTCGGACCCGGTGGCCACGTGTACACCGTGTGGCCGGACGAGATGGCGAAGTTCACCGACAAGAGTTTCGCGGATTGGCAGGGCCTGGTGAAGAGCACGTACACCAATGTGAGCCTGCTGAAGGAACCGGCGGCAAAACTGAGCGTGCCGCAGAAGGTCGACCTCGTGTTCACTGCGCAGAATTACCACGACTACCACGACCCGTTCATGGGTCCGGTGGACATGCAGAAGTTCGACAAGCAGGTGTACGAGGCGTTGAAGCCAGGCGGCGTGTTCGTCGTGATCGACCACGCGGCACCCGCTGGCTCGGGCACCAGCGACACCAACACGCTGCACCGGATCGATCCCGAAGTCGTCAAGCAGGAAGTCGAATCCGCGGGCTTCGTGTTCGACGGGTCCAGCGATGCGCTGGTCAACCCCAAGGATCCGCTGAACGCCAAGGTGTTCGATCCGTCGATCCGCGGCCACACCAGCCAATTCATTTATCGGTTCAAGAAGCCGGCGAAGTAATGGCGTAAGAACCTCCCGGGCGCGCGACGCCACTGCGCCCGGGAATTTTTACCTTCCAGGCGGGTGCGGCTCCGGCACTGGCGCCGCCCTTCGGTTGTGACATACTCCCGCCACCCGTGGTCCGCGCTGCGGCCGGGCGGGAGGCCGGCGTGGTCTTCAACTCGCTCACGTTCATTGCGTTCTTCGCGATCGTGCTGGCGATCCACTCGCTGCCGCTCGCGTGGAAGATCCGCAAGGTCAACCTGCTGATCGCGAGTTACCTGTTTTATTCCGCATGGAATCCGCCGTTCGTGATCCTGCTGTGGATCTCGACGGTGGTGGACTGGTATGCCGCGCAGGGCCTGGTGAGGGCGCAACGTCCGGTGGCGCGCCGCGCATGGATGCTGCTGTCGGTGGTCGCCAACCTCGGGATGCTGGGCTACTTCAAGTACGGCGGCTTCCTGCTGGCGAACTTCACCGCGCTGCTGGCGTCGGTCGGCGTGGCCTATCACGCGCCCGCGCCGGACATCGTGCTGCCCGTGGGCATTTCGTTCTACACCTTCGCGACGATGTCCTACACGCTGGACGTGTATCTGCGCCGTGCGCTGCCGGCGCGCAATTTCCTCGACTACGCACTGTTCGTGACGTTCTTTCCGCACCTTGTCGCCGGTCCGATCATGCGTCCGACCGAGCTGGTGCCGCAGTTCGAGCAGCCGCGCCGGGCGACCCGGCGGCAACTGTTTTTCGGGCTGGCGCTGATGACCATCGGGATGTTCAACAAGGTGGTGCTGGCCGACGGATTTCTCGCGAAGGCGGCGGAAACGGTGTACGACACGGACAAGATTCCCGGGGCCCTGGATGCGTGGATGGGCACGCTGGCCTTCAGCGGCCAGATCTTCTGCGACTTCGCCGGGTATTCGACGATCGCGATCGGCGTCGCGATGTGCCTCGGATTCGCGATGCCGGACAATTTCCGTTTTCCCTACGGCGCCATCGGCTTTTCCGATTTCTGGCGGCGCTGGCACATCACGCTGTCGTCGTGGTTGCGCGATTACCTCTACATCCCGCTGGGCGGGAATCGCCACGGCCCGCGGCGCACCTATGCCGCGCTGATGGGCACCATGCTGCTCGGCGGCTTGTGGCACGGCGCGAGCTGGACCTTCGTCGCGTGGGGCGGCCTGCACGGTATCTATCTTTCCGTCGAACGCTGGCTGCGCAGGCATTTCGCCGGATTCCGACCGAATGTCTGGGCCTTGCTGGCATTCGGCCTGATCACCTATGCCCTGGTCAACGTGACCTGGGTGTTCTTCCGCGCCAAGACCTTTTCCCGCGCATGGACGGTGCTTGGCGGCATGGTCGGTGCCAACGACAAGGCTGTGCCGTTGCTCGGCACCGAGTCGCTGGTGGTGGTGACCGCGATCATCGCAGGCCTGGTCGTCACCCACTGGTTGATGCGCGATCGCACACTCGAATCGCTGCTGGCGCGTGCGCCGGCAGCGGTGCTGTCGTGCACCTGGGCGGTGATGGCGTTCGCGATCATCGCGACGCAAGGCAATGGCAATGCATTTATCTATTTCCAGTTCTGAAACCGTCGATGGCGTGCCGCGCATTCAATGGCGTCTTGCCTCCGCAAGCTGCAAACCGCCGCTTCGCAACGGCTTCGTCCCCTTGGCTCAAGGGGCTGAAGTTCGGAAACGATCGTCGTGAGTCAGGAAAACGCATTCCCTGGATCAGCCGATTCGACACTGGTGGTCGAGCGGTCGGCAAGCGCCGAAGCGCGAATCGCGGTGCGCCCCGGTCTGCGCCTGACCGCGGCCGACCGCCCCGGCGTGGCACAACCGGTTCCCGAGCGCGACATCCCGGATCGGCCTTGGGGCGCGATCCTGCTCGCCGCCCTGGTGATGACGGCGCTGATGCTCGGGGCGTGGGAATGGCACTGGCGCAGCTTCGGCGTTGAGCCGAGCCTCGCCAACAGCGATGCACTCTGGGCAACGCAGCGCCGCCGCATCGACCACGGTGAGGGCGATGGCGCGACCGTGCTGATCGGTTCCTCACGCATGCTGTTCGACCTGCAATTGCCGGTCTGGCAGAAACTTTCCGGAACGCGTCCGATCCAGCTCGCGCTGGAAGGCACCTCGCCGATGTTCGCGCTGGAGGACCTCGCCGACGATCCGAACTTCAGGAATGGCCGTCTGCTGGTGGGCGTGGCGCCGGATATTTTCTTCAGCGGCTTCGCCTATCGCGCCGATGTCCTCCGATATTTCGACAAGCAGTCGCCGTCGCAGCGCATCGGTCAGTGGTTGTCGATGCATTTCGTAGAGCCGTTCCTCGCCTTCGACGATCCCGATTTCGCGTTGCCCACCGTGCTCGAGCGCCAAAACTGGTGGCCGGTGCGCGCGGGCATGCATCCGCGCAAGGACGTGCGCAAGCTGATGGTGGTGGTGGATGAGGATCGGGCAAGCCACATCTGGGACAAGCTGGAAGAGGATCCGGCGTACGCGGCGCTGGCGCAAGGCATCTGGGCCCAGCACTTCGCGCTGCGGCCGGGCGATTCGCCGGCGGCGTTGCAGAAGGGCGCCGACGAACAGATAGCCCGCGCCGCGAAAGCGGTGGGCAAGCTGCGCAAGCGCAACGTGGAGGTGATCTTCGTTCGCACGCCGAGCGCGCAGAAATACCTCGCCTTCGAGGACAAGGTGTTTCCGCGCGCGAAGACGTGGGACGTGCTGCTGGCGAAAACCGGCGCGCCCGGGGTGCACTTCCAGGACCATCCGGAGTTGCAGGGTTTTTGGCTGCCCGAATGGTCGCATCTCGCCGCAGGCGATGCGGTTCGCTTCACGCAGGCGCTGTACGCGATCGTCGAGCGCGACATCGAGCGAAAGACGCCGAAAAGCGTCGCAAGGGTTCGGCGCCGATGAGCGATTCGCGCGCCACGCCGGGCGCTAGTATCGGGGACGCGGATCGAACGTGCGTCGACAGGTGTCGAATGGGTGAGGCCTGGTTCGAAGTGGTCGGAGGCATTGCCCGATTTCGACTGACCGGGCAGCAGGAATTGGTGGACGGCGTCCGGCAAATCGCGGACGCCATCGCACGCACCAAGGCGGCCGGTCTGGACAAGTTGCTGGTGGATATACGTGGCATCACCGGTGTCGAACCGCCGGGGATCGCCACGCGTCACTGGATGATGGGCGAGTGGGCCCGGGAGGGTCGGGGCAGCGTGCGTGCGGCGATGTTGGTGCGGCCGGAGTTCATCGACCCCGACCGCTTCGCCATCATCGTCGGCAGGAACCTGGGCTTCGTCAGCAACGTGTTCGAAAGCGAGGAGCCGGCGCTGGACTGGCTGTTGGGCCATCCTGACCGGGGACCGCAGCCGCCTTCGCCGTAGCTCCAATCAACGGGACCCGCCTGCGGGCTGCGGCAAAGGCGACCGGGTGCGGAGCCGCAGACGCTTCTGCGGCTCCGCGCGGGGCGGTACTTGATGCCTGCCCCCATTGCGCGAAGTCAGCGCTTGTCGAACAGCGTGCGCACGTCCTTCACGAACATCGCGTCGCTCGCGGCCCGCGCGTAGAACATGTGCCCGCCCGGGTACTCCTTCACCTGGACACGGTTCGGATCGCCCATCGCCGGCATCTGGTCGACGGCCAGCACCGACACCATGAAGGGGCAGGACAGGTCGTCCCAGCCGTGCGCGATCAGCACCCGCAGGTTCGGATCGTTGGCCACCGCCTCGCGCAATTGCTTGACCGATCCCTCCTCGGCATCCTCGTCGTCGTGCCACAACCGGTTCACGTCGTAGCTCAGCGTGTTGTAGCGTCCGTCGTATTTCCAGCCGACGGTTTGCGTCACGAATTGCACCATCGCGGTCGTGGTCGGGGCGATGATGCCGTTCAGGATCGGGTCGCCCGAGCGCTGGTGCGGTGCGTACGGGAATGGGTCCCACGCCGTGAAATTGGAGTCGTAGCGGCTGCCGAGCTTGCCTTCCGAGCGATACACCTCGCGCAGGTAGGCCTGCGTTTCCAGCCGCCCGCCGGAGTGCCGGACGAACGCCGGATCGAGCCCGGTCAGTTCGGTAACCTTCTTGACCATCGCCGCATACCCTGCGGGATCGCCGCGGCCCTTCATCAGGGCCTCGGCATACGCGCCGCGGGTGTAGGCGATGATCGGCGCCATGTTCGCGGCGGTTAGCTTGCCCTCGCGCTCGAGGTGCGCGGCGGCGATCGAGGGAAGGGTGGTCATCCATGCCATCGGTGAGACGAATTCGTCGCTCCACGCCCTCGGGTCGAGGTAGGGCGACAACAGCACCATGCCGTTCATCGCCACGCCGAGGCGCGTCTGCAGGTAGTAGGTGATGCGCGGACCGCGGAACCCGCCGTAGCTTTCGCCGGTGATGTACTTCGGCGACTCCATCCGTCCGTTCTTCACCAGCCAGTCGTAGACGATCCGCGAGAGGTACGCGATGTCGGCGTCGGTGGAATAGAAGTCCTTGGTGGCCTGCTTGTCGTCGACCAGCGCGCGGCTGTAGCCGGTACCGACGGGATCGATGAACACGAGGTCGGTGAACGGCAGCCAGGTGCTCGGATTGTCATGCAGTCTGGCGGGGTCCGACGGCGAATCGCCGTTGACGCCGAAGTCGACGATCTTCGGACCGATCGCGCCGAAGTTGAGGAATACCGAGGCCGCGCCCGGGCCGCCGTTGAATGCGAACGTGACCGGACGGTTCTTGCCGGGCATGCGGTAGGCGGTGTAGACCACCTGCGCGATCGTCTTGCCCTTGTCATCGCGAACCGGCAACCAGCCGACCGTGACCGTGTACTTCAGCGTGTGGCCGTCGACCACGACGCTCTGCGCCTTGTGCGCGGCCGGGGGCAGCGGCGGCAACTGGAACGCGGACGCGCTGGGGGCATCCTTGGCGCTATCGGCGCGGGCGAGCGGCGGCGCAGCAAGTGCAGCGACGGTGGCCGCGGCAAAAACCGCGGCGAGCAGGTTTCGATACATCGACAGGTTCCCCGGCAAAAGCCGGGGAGCTTATCGCCGCGGACCCGCAGGCGACCGTGCTGAAAGGCATGGTTGCATGCCGCCGCGAAGCAGTGCGTGTACCAGCGTGCTGCTCAGTCGCCGCTGCCCGCAGCCGCGGGAACAGCACCGGCCGTGGAAGCCGCGGCCGCCGGTGCATCGGGCGCGCTGCCTGCCGACGCTGCGGTCGCGGGCGATGCATTCGCGGAGGGGTAGTGGCCGACCTGCAGCGCGTAGTTCGCCTCGCGCCCCGGTGGCAACGCGGAAGGATCGACGTAAACCTCGATCCTGTACGTGGTCGCCGCGGCAACCGCGGTGGACCAGGTGGTGGTTCCGGCCTGGGCCGTATCGACCAGCGCCTGGCTTCCGCCACTCGCTGCCACCTTGAAATGCACTTTCGGGTTTTGCGAGATGAGGTTGACCTGCAGTGTTTCGCCGGCCGGGATCGCGACGGTGTAATCGTGGGAGGGCGCCTGCGAATCGAGCCGGCTGACCTCCTGTGCCCACGGCTGGTTGGCCTCGAAGTTCACCTCGGTCGTGGCGGCCTGCATGTCCGCCGCACCGTATTGGCCGATCTGCAAGGCGTATTTCGCGACTTCGCCGCGTGTCATCGCGTTGGGGTCGACATACACGTGGACCACGTACGTCGACGCCGTCGTGACCGGGGTCGACCAGGTGGTCGCGCCGGTCTGGAAGGTATCGACGAGCTGCTTGTCTTCGGTCTCGTTCCTGACCTTGAAGAACACATTGGGATCACGGGTGACGAGGTTGATCTGCAGGGTCTTGCCGGCCGCGACCTGGATCTGGTAATCGTGCGAATCGTTGAAGCGGTCGACGCTCCCGATTTCCTGCGTCCACGGATTGTTCGCCTGGAAACTGACCGTGGCCGGTGCGTCGGCGAAGGCCGGCAATGCGGTGCAGGCAGCGGCGATGCCGAACGCGATGCCGGCGGCGAAGCGGGAAAGCCCGGAAGGTGACATGACGGATCCTCGCTGGAATGGGAATGGCCGGCGCGGGGCGCGGGACGGACCGAACGGGGAGCGGAGCGTCCCCGGCGCTCATCGCGGCATTCGCCTATCTTGCGGCGAAGCCGCGGCCGCTGCAAGCGGCGCGGCCGTCACGATCCGGAGGGCGGTGCGGCCTCGGGCCACGGACTGCGCCGCGCGAAGCCGGCTCCGCCGGTCTGGTACCGCGTGCGTGGAGGCGTTACCCTCGCGGGCCTTGCGCTTTGCCTGCGCGCGATCCGGAATCCTGCATGTTGTTGACGCTCGCCATCGTCGCGGTCACCTGCGTCATCTCCTGGATGGCCTTCAAGGACGCCAAGCTGCTCGATCGCTTGCTGCTGTGGCCGCCGGCCGTTGAGAAGAAGCACGAATACTGGCGGCTGCTGAGCTACGGCCTGGTGCACGCCGACTTCCAGCACCTGCTGTTCAACATGATCACGCTGTTCTTCTTCGGGCGGGCGATGGCGTGGCTGTACGCGCAGCATTTGGGGCCGCTCGGCTTCCTGTGGTTCTACCTGGGTGCGCTGCTGGTCTCGATCCTCCCGACCTACCTCGCCAATCGCCGCAATCCGAATTACCGCAGCCTCGGCGCATCGGGCGCGGTGTCGGCGGTGCTGTTCGCCTTCATCCTGATGTCGCCGTGGTCGATGATCATCGTGTTCGTGCTCCCGGTGCCGGCCATCCTGTACGCGGTGGCGTTCGTCGGCTATTCGATCTGGGCGGACCGGCGCGGCAACAGCTACATCAACCACAATGCCCACATGTGGGGCGCGGCCTACGGCATCGTGTTCACGGTGATCATGGAGCCGCGGATCATTCCGTTCTTCCTGCAGCAGTTGCGCCACCCGCACTTCGGAATGTGAGCGCGGGGCGAGTCGAAGCCACGGCGGCGTTACAATGAAGGGATGTGCCGGCTTCCGTACGTGCCGGCGCGCCGCATTGGAAGGGCCATGACCGAATCCTCTCCGCGCCCGCTGCCGGGCAGCAAGTTCACCAGCCCGCAAGGCACCCGCGCGGTCAAGGACGGCATCCGTCCGAGCAAGCTGAGCCGGCTTCCCGACGCGGACCGCAAGCCGCCCTGGCTGCGGGTGAAGCTGCCGGCCGGAGCCAAGTACGAGGAAGTACGCGACATCGTCCGCAGTCACAAGCTGTCGACGGTGTGCGCCGAGTCCAAATGCCCGAACATCGCCGAGTGCTGGGGCCGCGGCACCGCGACGCTGATGCTGATGGGTTCGGTATGCACCCGCGCGTGCAAGTTCTGCTCGGTGTCCACCGGCAATCCGCAGGGCTGGCTGGATCCGCTGGAGCCGGCCAGCGTTGCGGACGCGGTCGCGCTGATGAACCTGAAATACGTGGTGCTGACCTCGGTCGACCGCGACGACCTGCCCGATGGCGGGGCAGGGCATTACGCGGCCTGCGTCCGGGCGATCCATGGCCGCATGCCGGCCACCGCGGTCGAGGCGCTGACCCCGGACTTTGCCGGCCGCCACCAGCACGTGGCGACGGTTCTCGATGCAGGATTGGCCACTTATGCGCAGAACCTCGAAACAGTCGAAAGATTGACCCACCCGGTGCGCGACCCGCGCGCAGGCTACCGGCAGACGCTCGACATCCTGAAGTTCGCCAAGGCGCACGCGCCGCAAACGATCGTCAAGACCAGCATGATGCTGGGGCTCGGCGAGACCGACGCGGAAATCGATCGCACCCTTGACGATATCCGCGCGGCCGACGTCGACGTGGTGACGATGGGCCAGTACATGCGCCCGACCAGGAATCACCTGCCGGTGGAGCGCTTCGTGACGCCCGAGCAATTCCAGCGGTACCGGGAGATGGCGCTCGCCAAGGGCTTCCTCGAAGTCGTTTCGGGCCCGCTGGTGCGCTCCAGCTACCGCGCCGAGCAGGTGCTCGAGCACAACAACGTCGGCCTCGATGTGGCCGTCGCCGAAGGCATCCGGCAAACGGCATCACTGCGGTGCTGAGCCGCCGCGCGGCAGCCGTGGCCCCGTTCCTGGCCTTTGGTGCGGCCGCAATCGTTGCCGGCGGCGCGACTGCCGCGGCCATCGCCTACCACCCCACCGAGCACCTGGTGTGGATGGTCGCCTATCTCGTGCTGGTGGTCGGCGCGATGCAAGGGGTACTCGGCAGCGGCCAGGCCTGGCTGGCCGAGGGCCCGCCGCCCGCGCGGATCGTCTGGAGCCAGTGGGCGCTGTTCAACCTCGGCAATGCGGGCGTGGTCGGCGGAACGCTCTGCAACCGGACGGGGATCGTGGCAGCCGGAACGCTGCTGTTCGTGGCGGCGATCGGCTGGTTCCTGTACGGCGTGCGGCACTGCCGCCGGCGTGGCTGGGGCATCGCCTATCGGGCCCTGCTGGCGCTGATTTCCCTCAGCGCCCTGATCGGACTCGGAATTTCGGCCATGAGCCATCCCGCTTGACACCCGGGCGCTGGATCCGGAGCGGCCGTCGTTGTTAGCCGGGGATCAGGGCGGATCGGACAGGAAAGGCTTGGACTCGGCGAGGCATTCCCGCAACCGTTCCTCGTCGGCTCCGGCGAGCCAGTCCTCGGCTTGGCGGTAGTTGGCCGCGTCGAGCGCCCCGTGCCGCACGCCTTCCGCCCCTATCCGGGTGAATACCAGCAACACGTTGCCGAACGAGGCTTCCATCAGGGCCGCCTGCCACTGATTGCCGCTGTTGTCGTCGAAAGTGCGCATGCGATGGGAGGGCGATCAACGGGATACGCGTGCGGTCGGGGCCGGTTCATGCGATAATAACGCGTGCATGATGCTCGGCGGTACGCGCATGACGACTTGGAAAGGTGGGTGCCATTGCGGCCGGATCGCCTTCGAGGTCGAGGGCGAAATCGGCGCCGTGGTGGAATGCAACTGCTCGCATTGCCGCCCGAAGGGCTACCTGCTTTGGTTCCGGCCGCGCGAGGCGTTGCGGCTGTCCACGCCGGAGGCCGACATGAGCACGTACCGGTTCCACAGGCACGCCATTGCCCACCACTTTTGCCCGGTTTGCGGCGTCGCGCCGTTTGCGGATGGGGAGCAGGACGGCCAGGCGATGGCGGCGGTGAACGTCCGCTGCCTGGAAGGCGTCGAACCGACGGAACTGAACATCGAGCACGTCGACGGGCGCAGTTTTTAGCAGGCGTCGGCGCAGCGGGGATGTTCCTTCTCGCTTGATCAAGCTCGCCAGTCCGGCCCGCTGGGTCGGTGTGCGAAGCGACAACATGAGGAAAGCTGCAGTGGCCACCAAACGGAACAGCAAACCCGCCCGCAAGGGCGGCAAGACAGTCCGCAAGACGGCAGCCAAAAAGGGTGTCGCGCGCAAGACGGCGGCAAGCGCTCCGCGCAAATCCGCCAAGGCAGCGCCGAAGCGGCCACGCTCGGTACCCGCAAAGGGCCGGTCCAGGGAAAAGTCGGCGGCATCGCCGGTCGCGAAATCCCGGACGGCCGCGAAGAAGCCGGCGGCCCCCGCAAAGCAGCCGGTCGCGCGGCCCGCCTCCGTCAAGACCGCCGCGAAAGCGGTCGCAGCTGCCCGCGCGAGCGCCGCCAAGCGGCGGCCACCTTCCTACATTCCGCGTTCGCGCTTCAGCGACGACTGGATGCCCGGCGGCCCCGTGGAACTGCCGCGGCAGCCGAATCCCGCCGCGCACACGCCGACGCGCAAGCCGCCCAAGCCCCGCGCGCCCAAGCCGAAGGCGATCAGCCATGAACAGGCGGTGGCGAACCTGAAGGCGCTGCTGGAATCACGCAAGCGCAAGGACCGGGGTGGCGATGCGGGTGGCTCGGCGAGCAAGGGCGCCTGATGCGAAGCGTTTCCGTTTCTTCGCGCGATGGGGCGCTTGCGGGTTAGCGCTTCGATAACAAAACTCTTCAGTTTAAATTTACCCCCATGTGGGATACTGGCCCCGTCTCCACCAGGGCCGACACTCATGCAAGCCAGATCCGGTTCGTTTCGCAACAAGCTGATGGTCGCCTGCGCGCTGGTCGCAGCGGCGGTGCTCGCCACGCCGGTGGCGATGGCACATGAACATCGCGGTGACGGTGACCGCACTGCAGCCGTGGTCGGCGCCTTGGTCGTCGGCGCCGTGATCGGCGGGGTGGTGGCGAGCGCAAGCCATCATGACCATTACTACGGCGGCTACTACGGTGGCGGGTACGGCTACCCGGCGCAGTCTTATCCCTCGGGCTATTACGGCGGCTACCCGGCCTATTCGTACAACAGCTATCCCGCGTACTCGTACAACAGCTATCCGGCGTATTCGTACAACGGCTATCCGGCCTACTACGGCGGCTACTCCTATCCGCCCAGCTACGGCAGCCGTGTCAGGATCGGCGTGGTGTACTCGAATCGCGGCGACCGCTATCGTGGTCGCGAGTACCGCGGGCGTGACGACCGCTCGTACGGCCATTGGCGGGGCGGCGACGGCGACGGCGACCGCGGCGGCCGGGGTCATTACTACCACGGGCACTGACCTGAACCCCTGCACCGATCCAAGGCCCGGTTGTTCGCAACCGGGCCTTTTCATATCCGGATGGCCCGGGCGTGGCCAACCTTTGGCACAGGGATTGCCCGGACGAGCTTGCTAGTTTGCGGGGAGCGGACCCCGGCCGGCAGGGCTGCGTCAGCGACGAGGAGGGCGGCATGACGATTCGGAGGGGCAACCGGTGGCGCGCCGCGGTGCTGGCTTTGCTGTGCGTGCCGCTGCTGGCGTTCGCGACGCCCGCCGCGAACGCGGCGAAGGCCGGGGCCGGGGCGATGGCGGCGGACCGTGCGTTCGCCGTATTGGCGGACCGCTATTTCGACGAGTCCTACCTGCCGGCCAATCCGTCGGCGGCGACCAGTTATGGCATCCACAGGTACGACGGCAAGCTGGAGGACTATTCGCGCGCGGGTATTGCCCGGCAGGTCGAGGCGCTGAAGGCGTGGGAGCGGCGCGTCGCCGCAGTCGAACCCGCATCGCTGAGCCTGTACATCCGCGGCGATCGCGACCTGGTGCTGAACAGCATCCGCAGTTCATTGCTGACGTTGCAGGCGATCCGTCCCTGGCAAAAGAATCCCGACTTCTATTCCAGTGGCATCACGTCCAGCGCCTTCACGTTGATGGAGCGCAAATTTGCGCCGCCCGAGACGCGCCTGCGTGACCTGGTCTCGCGCGAGAGGCAGATGCCGGGCGCCTTGCGCGCCGCGCGCGCGAACTTGGAGGATCCGCCCAGGATCTACACCGAAATCGCGCTGGAGCAGCTACCCGGGTTGATCCAGTTTTTCCGGCACGACGTGCCGTCGGCGTTCACGGATGTCGGCGACGCCGCGTTGAAAAAGGAATTCGCGAAGTCCAATGCCGCTGTGATCAAGGCGCTCGGCGACTACGCGGCTTGGCTGAAGAACGCCGTGCTGCCGAAATCGCACGGCGATTTCCGGATCGGCGCGAAGGTGTTTCGCGAGAAGCTGGAATACGACGAAATGGTCGACCTGCCGCTGGACAAGCTGGTCGCCCTCGACGAGGCCAACATGAAGGCCAACCAGGCCGAGTTCGCGAAGGTGGCGAAGGAACTCGACCCCGACAAGACGCCGCGCGAAGTGCTGGCGGAACTCGCCGCGGATCATCCGCAGCCGGACAAGCTGCTCGATACCTTCCGCTCGACCTTCGATGCACTGACCGGTTTCATCCAGAGTCGCCACATCATCACGATTCCCTCCAGGGTGCGCCCGACCGTGGAGGAGACGCCACCGTTCATGCGCGCGACCACCTTTGCGTCGATGGATACGCCCGGCCCCTATGAAACGAGGGCGACCACGGCGTACTTCAACGTGACGCTGCCGGAAAGCGATTGGCCGAAGCAGCGCACCGACGAGTTCATGGCGCAGTTCAGCTACCCCGTCATCACCAGCATCGCCACGCACGAGGCGTATCCCGGCCACTACGTGCAGTTCCTGTGGATGCACAAGGTGCACGATCGCGTGCGCAAGCTGCTCGGCTCCGCGACCAACGCCGAGGGCTGGGCGCACTATTGCGAACAGATGATGCTGGACGAGGGGCTCGCGCAGTACGAGTACCCGCACGATCGCCGCCAGCAACTGCTGCTCAAGCTCGGCCAGTTGCAGGACGCGCTGCTGCGCAACGCGCGATTCATCGTCGGGATCAAGCTGCACACCGGCCAGATGACGCTGGGCCAGGCGAAGGAATTCTTCGTCCAGCAAGGCTATCAGTCGCCCGCGGTGGGCGAGGTCGAAACCAAGCGCGGGACCTCCGATCCGACCTACCTGTACTACACGCTCGGCAAACTGGAAATCCTGAAGCTGCGCGCCGACGTGGAGAAGAAGGAAGGCGCGAAATTCGATCTCGAAAGATTCCACGATGACTTCATGCAGCACGGGTTCGCGCCGATCGCGATCGTGCGCCGCGAGATGCTGCACGACGATTCGCCGGTTTTGTAGGTCCGCGGGGGGCAACGGGCACGGTACAGGCAGGGCGGACCCCGTCCGCCGCATCCGCCAGCGGGCCATGCCGCCCCGCGCGCACCTGCCTATCCAGGGGTCCTGTACGCCTCGCGCAGCAATTCATGGAAATGGTGCACCCCGTCCTCGCGCTTCGGGTTCAGGCGCCCGGCGTGGTACGAGCCCGAGGCGAGGCCGCGCTGCACGTTTACGCACATGTCGATGTCCTGGCGCTGCACGAGATCGCTGAAGGCGTGATCGCGGGCGTGGCGCGCCTCGACCTCGCCCGCATCGGGCGGATAGAAATAGTCGAACGTGACCCGGCACTGTCCCGGCGCCAGCGGGATCACCCGGTTGGTCTGCATCCGGTCCGGCATCACGTTGAGCAGGGTGTTGGGCCAGACGAACCAGTACAAGGCCTCGCCGTCGCCGTACAGCGCCGCGTCGCTTGCGAGCGGGCTGTGCTGCAGCGAATGCCAGCGGCCGGTTTCGACCACGTAGTCGCGGTAGTCCAGCATCCGGTTCAATTCCGGATGGATGTGCGGCACGTGGTAACCCTCGAGGTAATTGTCGATGTAGTTCTTCCAGTCGCAGGCGATGTCGTAGTCGTAATGGCGATGGAAGACGTAGCCGTCCAGGCGCCGGCCGGCCAGCCGGTCGTCGATGGCCGCGATGGTCTCCGGAAAGGTCGCGGCGGGATCGAGCGCCGCGAACACCAGCCCGCGCCATTCGGCTACGCGGGCTTCGGGCAGCCGCACCGATCCCGCATCGAAATCGCGCGCACCCTCCATTTCGGTTGCGCTCAAGAGGCAGCCATCGAGCCCGTAACTCCAGCCGTGGTAATGGCAGCGCAGCCGCTTCGCACCGCGCCCGTTGCCCAGCGCGAGCGGACCCGCGCGGTGCCTGCACACGTTGTGCAGCGCGCGCAGCACGCCGTCGTCCCCGCGCACCAGCAGCAGCGGCACGCCCGCGATTTCGCCGACGACGTGATCGCCCGGATCGGCGAGCTGGTCCGCGCGTGCAAGCAACTGCCAGCCGCGCGTGAACACCTGACGGCGATCGCGTTCGGCACTCTCGGCACCGACGTAGAAGTGCGCGGGCAGCGCGGATGCCCGATCGAGGGGTTGGGGTGCGAGATCGTCCTGCATCGTCAGGTACTGCACGGGTTCGGCTCGCCGGGAGAGGCCGTGCGCGGTCCGTCACCCTGGCTGAACGTGCGGAATGGTGGCATTAACATGGTGCGTAGTAGGGTACCAAGGGATCGCGCACCGCGAGGAAGCATCCACACATGCCCGCACTTGCCCCGCCGAGGGTCGATCGCCCCGGCCCCGACATCGCGCCGGCCTACGCGTACGTTCGCGACAGGACCGCTTCGCTGTGCGCCCCGCTGGCCCCGGAAGACACGGTGGCGCAATCGATGCCGGATGCCAGTCCCGCGAAGTGGCACCTCGCGCACACCACGTGGTTCTTCGAGGAGTTCGTGCTGGCGCGGTTCGTCTCCGGCTATCGCCGCTTTCGCGACGGCTGGGATTATCTCTTCAATTCCTATTACCAGACGGTGGGACCGATGCACGCGCGCGCGCGGCGCGGGCTCCTGACCCGTCCGACGCTGGACGAGGTACTCGATTACCGGGCACACGTCGATGCGGCGATGCGGAGATTGCTGGTGGAGCGCGACGACGCCGGCCTGCTCGCGCGGGTCACGCTCGGTTTGCACCACGAGCAACAGCACCAGGAATTGCTGCTCACCGACATCCAGCACCTGTTCTCATTGAATCCCCTGCAGCCGGCGTACCGCGAATCGCGGGCCGCGCCCACGTCCGCCGCGGTCGACCTGCGGTTCGTCGCCGGGCGCCACGGTGTCGTCGAAACCGGCCATGCGGGCGAAGGCTTCGCCTACGACAACGAAGGTCCGCGCCACCGCGAATGGTTGCATCCGCATGCGATCGCCAACCGCTGCGTCACCAACGAAGAATTCAGGGCGTTCATCGACGACGGCGGATATCGCAATCCGGTGCTGTGGCTGTCCGAGGGCTGGGATACGGTGTGCCGCGAGGGCTGGCGGCATCCGCTGTACTGGGACGACGACCTCGAAACCACATTCACGCTGGCCGGCCGGCGCGCCCACGTGGGCGCGGCGCCGGTTTGCCACATCAGTTTTTTCGAGGCCGATGCCTTTGCCCGCTGGGCGGGCGCGCGATTGCCGACGGAGGCCGAGTGGGAGAGCTTCGCCGGGGAGCTTCCGGTTCAGGGCAACTTTGCGGATTCCGGTATGCTGCGGCCATTGCCGGCGCGGTCCACGGGCGGAGCGTCCGGCGGCCCACTGCAGATGTTCGGCGACGTCTGGGCGTGGACCGCGAGTCCATACGTCGGCTACCCGGGCTACCGGCCGGCGCAAGGCGCGATCGGCGAATACAACGGCAAGTTCATGAGTGGACAATGGGTATTGCGTGGCGGCTCGTGCGCGACCCCGGCCGGGCACGTCCGCGCCAGTTACCGCAACTTCTTTCATCCCGCGGCCCGCTGGCAGTTCAGCGGCATGCGGCTGGCGAGGGACGCATGAGTGGCCGCGCTGCGCGCGCGGTTCGCCTCGACGACCGCCGCCCCGGTCGCGGCGACATCCTCGCCGATGCCGTGCGCGGCCTCGCCGCGGAACCCAAGCGGCTGCCATCGAAGTATTTCTACGACGCCCGCGGGTCGGGCCTGTTCGAGCGGATTTGCGAGCAACCCGAGTATTACCCGACGCGTACCGAGCTCGCGATCATGCGCGAGCACGTCGGCGACATCGCCGCGGCGCTGGGGCCCGACGTGCGGCTGGTCGAGTACGGCAGCGGCAGCGGGCTCAAGACCCGGATGTTGCTGCGGAACCTCGAATCCCCGGTGGCCTACGTGCCGGTCGAAATTTCGCGCACGGCGGTTTCCGCCAGCGTGGCGAGACTCGGCAGCCTGTTCCCGCGCATCCAGATGTTGCCGGTCTGCGCGGATTTCACCACGCCGATCGCGCTGCCGCGCGCGGCGCGCGCGCCGCGCCAGACGGTCGTGTACTTCCCCGGTTCGACGCTCGGCAACTTCGGGCCGGACGAAGCCCTGCGGCTGCTGCGGCAGATGCGCAGCGAAGCGAGGCAGGGCGGCGGGGTGCTCGACGGCGGCGTGCTGATCGGCATCGATCTGGTCAAGGACCGGGCCGCACTGGAAGCCGCCTACAACGATGCCGCGGGCGTCACCGCGGCATTCACCCTCAACCTGCTGGTGCGGCTCAACCGCGAGATCGGCGCGGATTTCGATCCGGCCGGTTTCCGCCACAGCGCGCATTGGCACCCGCTCGCCGGGCGCATTGAAACCCACATCGTCAGCCGGCGCGAGCAGGACGTGCACATCGAGGATCGCACGTTCCATTTCACGCGCGGCGAGGCGATGCTGGTCGAATACAGTTGCAAGTACACCTTGGAGGGATTCGCTCGCCTTGCTGCGCGCGCGGAGTTGCGCGTCGCCAAGGTCTGGACCGACCCGGCCAGGCAGTTCAGCGTGCAGTGGCTGGTCGCGGCCTGAGACGAACGGCGTCCGGCCGTCCCTCCATGCCTTTCGACACCCCCGCGGTGGCGTGAATTTGGCTACGCTTGTCCGGTCCATGGGCGAGCGGGGTGGGGAGATGCGGCGCAGCGCGTTGGCTTTGGCATGGTTGTCGGTGGCATTGTGCGGCACGGCGATGGCCGCGACCGGCAATCCCTATGCGCGGGACCCGGAGCAGCCGGTCGCCGAGGCGTACACGGCGAAGATCGCGAAGTACACCACGCGACCCGATTTCAATACGCCGTTGACCGATTACCTGCCGGCATCGCAGACGGTGCCCACCCCCGCGGCGGTGCTCGGCGACATCGCCGGTGCGCCGAACATGCTGCCGTACGCGGAAGACGTGTACCGCTATTTCCGGATGCTGGCCAAGGCCACGCCACGGGTGAAGGTCTTCACGATCGGCAAGACCGAGGAAGGCCGCGAGATGATCGCCGTCGCGATCGCCGACGAGTCGCTGATGTCCGGACTGGAGGCCAACAGGGCGCGCCTCGCGCAGCTTGCCGACCCGCGCAAGCTCGGCATGGACGATGCGAAAGCCGCAGCGCTCATCAAGCAGACGGTGCCCGTCTACTACATCACCGGCACCATCCACTCGACGGAAACCGGCGCACCGACCGCGCTGATGGAACTCGCATATCGCCTCGCCGTCGACAACGCGCCGTACATCCGTTACATCCGCTCGCACATGATCACCCTGATCACGCCGGTCGTGGAGGTCGACGGGCGCGACCGGATGGTCGACCTGTACAAGTGGCACCGCGCCCACCTCGGCGAGAACTATCCGCACCTGCTCTACTGGGGCCATTACGTCGCGCACGACAACAACCGCGATGCGATGGGCGTGACGCTGGATCTCACGCGGAACGTGCTGAACACCTATGTCGGCTGGCACGCGCAGGTGCTGCACGACCTGCACGAATCGGTGCCGTTCCTGTACGACAACACGGTGGGCGACGGACCCTACAACGCGTGGATCGACCCGATCCTCACCAGCGAGTGGCAGCAGATCGGCTGGAACAACGTCGAGCAGTTGACCAGGCTCGGCCTGCCGGGCGTCTTCACCCATGGCGATTTCGACACCTGGAGCCCGGGCTATCTGATGTTCATCGCGGCGATGCACAATGGCATCAGCCGGCTGTACGAGACCTTCGGCAACGGCGGCGCCGACACCGAGGAGCGCATCCTCGATCCAGACGAGTATGCGCGCACCTGGTACAAGCCGAACCCGCCGCTGCCCAAGGTGCAGTGGTCCCAGCGCGACAACAACAACTACGAGGAATCGGGGCTCCTGACCGCGCTGTACTACTTCGCGCAGCACCGCGACCACTTCCTCGAGAATTTCTGGTTGAAGTCCAAGCGGTCGGTCGAGAAGCCGCGGCTCGCGGGGCCGGCGGCGTACGTGCTCACCGCCGACGAGCAGCACAAGGGCGCGCAGATGCACCTGCTGCACGCGCTGCATCTGCAACACGTCGAAATCAGCCGCGCCAGTGCGCCGTTCACGGTCGAGGTCGCGGACGACACCGAAAGCAGCGGCAGCGCCAACCCGAAGGGCAAATCCGTGCAAGCGGTGGTGCCGCCCAGGGTGGCGACGGTCGAGCGCACCTTCCCGGCGGGAAGCTGGATCATCCGGATGGACCAGCCGTATTCGCGGATCGCCGATGCCCTGCTGGATCGCCAGTACTGGTCTCCGGACGATCCGCAAAAGCACCCCTACGACGATACCGGCTGGTCGTTCGGCGACCTGTTCGGCGTGGACGTCGCGCGGGTCCTCGACACCTCGGTGCTGAAGGTGCCGATGCAGGAAGTGCAGGGCGGGTTCGACCAGTCCGCCTTTTCGCTGGCATCGCTGGGCGTGAAGGGCCGGGTGCCGAGGATCGCGCTGATGCACACCTGGCTTTCGACGCAAACCGAAGGCTGGTGGCGGATGGCGCTCGACAAGCTGCACGTGCCCTACACCTACATCAGTACCCAGGATGTCTCGCGCGCGCCGGACCTGCGGGCGAAGTACGATGTGATCCTGTTCGGGCCGGTGGGTTACGCCAACAGCAGGTTGATCATTGACGGCCTGCCGAGGTACGGCAATCCGATGCCGTGGGAAAAGACGGCACTCACGCCGAACCTCGGCGTGATCGATTCCACGCCCGACGTGCGTCCGGGCCTCGGCGAGTCGGGCGTCGAGAACCTGAAGCGCTTTGTTGCCGCGGGCGGCCTCTTGGTGGCTTCGGAAGATACCGCCCGCTTCGCGATCGACATCGGCCTCGCCCCCGGAGTGTCAGTCGCCAAACCGGGCGACCTGCGGGTGGTCGGCAGCGTGCTGCGCGCCGACCTCGTGGACAAGGCAAGCCCGCTCGCCGCGGGTTACCGGAAGTCTTTTGCGCTGTACAGTTCCGGGGGCATGTCCTTCGACGTGGCGAACCAGACGATCGGCAACCGCGGCCTCACTACCGCAAAGGACTATCATCGGCCGACCGGGCGCGGTGGTCCGGACGATGCCGACGTCCCGGAAGGCCGTCCCTACCAGGCCCCACCCGGCCTGCCCGACGTGAAACCCTGGCAGCCGGTGCCGCTGAATGCCGAACAGGCCCGCAACAATCCGTTCGTGATTCCGCAGAACGAGCGGCCGACGGTCGTCGCCCGCTGGGCGGACTCCGGCCGGTTGCTGGTCAGCGGACTGCTGGAAAACGCTGGTGGCATGGCGGGCCACGCGGCGGTGGTCGATGCGCGCTACGGCAAGGGCCACGTGGTGCTGTTCGCCAACAACCCGGTGTGGCGGGGCGAGACGATCGGCAGCTACCGGATGTTCTTCAACGCCATCACGCATTGGTCATCCGATCATCTCTGATCGCGGCACCTTCCAACGGCTCGTGTTCGAGAGGTGTTGCCGGGGTCACGAGCACGAGAACGGCCATCCCTGGCCTGACTTTTCACAACAGCCGCTCCGTACCGAGCAACGAGGAAACCGCTGATGGAACCACGCCGCTGGCTCCCGTACCAACGGTTGCAAAGTCGCCGTCTCGGGCTGGCGCTCGCCACCGCCCGGGTAATCGCCTGGATCGGGATGCTGCTGGTGGCGGCCGGAGTCGCGTACGGGGTCGCGCTCGCGGTCCACGGTACCGGCAGCAGCCTCGCCGCGCTGGCGCTCGGGACGGTGCTTGGCCTGATCGGCTATGGGCTGGCCGCGCTGGTGGTCAGTGGCACCCTCGCGGCGCTCGTCGGCATCGAGGAAAACCTGTGCCGCCGGGCCGAGCGCGATTGATCCATCCGGGCGAAAATCCACCCTGGGCATGCACTGGCGCTTGGGGGCAAAATTGCTGTAGGATCGCGCCCGCTGAGTTAGCCAAACCGTCGGGGGGCGGTTTGTTTGGGGCTGGTTGCTGACCGTGTCAACGATCGCATCGCTGTCTTCACGCTCGCTAGTCAGTGCTTCAGGTTGCGCACGCGCGTGCGCTGTTTTCAACCAAATCGAGTAGTAAGGAGTCAGTTATGTCGGAGCGTCAGACCGGCACCGTCAAATGGTTCAACGATGCCAAGGGCTTCGGTTTCATCAGCCGTGAAAATGGCGAAGACGTGTTCGTGCATTTTCGCGCGATCACCGGCACCGGCTTCAAGTCTCTGCAGGAAGGCCAGAAGGTGACGTTCAACGTCGTCCAGGGCCCGAAGGGACTGCAGGCCGACCAGGTCCAGCCCGCCTAAGCCAGCATTGTCCCTGCCATACAAAAAACCCCGCAGCCATGCGGGGTTTTTTGTTTGGTGGGATGATGCGCCGCATGTACAGAAGTTTCCGCGAGTTCTATCCGTTCTATCTCGGCGAGCATGCCGATCGACGCTGCCGTCGCATGCATTTCCTCGGATCGTGGCTGGTGATCGCCTTCCTCGTCGTGGCGATCGTCACCCGCCATCCGTGGTGGCTGATCGGCATGCCGGTGGCCGGCTACGGCTGCGCGTGGATCGGGCACCTGGCGTTCGAGGGCAACCGCCCGGCCACGTTCCGGCATCCCTGGTACAGCCTGATGGGCGATTGGGTGATGTTCGCGGGAATCCTGCGCGGGCGGATCCGGCTTTGACCGTGGCCGCTGCCCGCGCATGATCGATCCCCGTTTTGCCGGAATCGAGCGTCTTTACGGCTCGGGCAGCGTCGCCTGCCTCGCCGGCACCCACGTGGCCGTCATCGGGCTGGGCGGGGTGGGGTCGTGGGCCGCCGAGTCGCTGGCGCGAAGCGGTGTCGGCGCGCTCACCCTGATCGATGCGGACGAAGTCTGCGTCTCCAACACCAACCGGCAACTGCACGCGCTGGCCGATACCCACGGTATGCCCAAGGTCGTGGTGATGGCCGGGCGGCTGCGCGCGGTCAATCCGAAGCTCGAGGTGCGGCCGGTTGAACGGTTCGTCACGCCGGCGACGCTCGCTGAATTGCTCGATCGGGGATTCGACCTGGTGCTGGATGCCTGCGATGCGTTCCGGGTGAAGGTCGAGATGACCGCGTGGTGCCGGCGCCGCAAGCTGCCGCTGATCGTGTGCGGTTCGGCTGGGGGCCGGACCGACCCGACCCAGATCCGGGTACGCGATCTGTCGCGTACCGAGCACGACGCGCTGCTCGGGTTGGTGCGCCGGAAGTTGCGGCAGGAGTTCCGGTTCCCGGCGAATCCGGACCGCTATTTCGGCGTTCCGGCCGTGTATTCGCTGCAGAACGTGCGCTATCCGCAATCCGACGGCAGCGTGTGCGGCGTGCGGCCCGATGGCGCGGATTCCATGAAACTGGATTGCGGCGGTGGACTCGGTGCGGCAACCCACGTGACCGCGGCGTTCGGCTTCGCCGCGGCAGGGCGGGCGCTGGAAATGTTGCTGAAGCCGAAGCGCTGATCCGTGCGCGACGGTGCTCCCGTGGGTTGGTGCTGGGCGCAGTGAAGGCCAGCGACCGCGCGGACCAAGCCTCTCGTCACGAAGTCGCACCCCGCTGGAATCGGCTGTCGGGCTTCTGCCGGAACGAACGCGGGATCGGCTCCACCTACCGAACCGCGGGTAGATGCTCGCGCAGGAACAGCCGGCGTGCATTCCCGGTGGTTCGCTGCGCGAGTTCATCCGCATCGACGCCGCGCAGCGCAGCGACGCAACCGAGGACATCGGCAAGGTAGGCCGGTTCGTTGCGTTTGCCCTTGTGCTGCGTGCCCGGCTGGTCGGGTGCATCGGTTTCGAGCACCAGGCATTCGACCGGCAACGAGGCGACCATCCGCCGCAGCCGGTGTGCGCGCTCGTAGGTCACGGGTCCGCCGATTCCCACCAGGAACCCGATCCGCGACAGTTCGCGGGCCTGCTCGAGGCTGCCGGAAAAGCTGTGTACGACACCGCGCAACGGTTTGCCGAAGGCGCGCACGGCTTCGATCACCTGTGCGAACGCGTGGCGCGCGTGCAGCACCAACGGCAGGTCGAAGTGGTGCGCCCATTCAAAGTGACCGTGCAACAGGCGCAACTGCCGGGCGCGGTCCAGGCCTTCTTCGAAATGATCGAGCCCGCATTCGCCCACGGCCACGGCAGGGTGGCTGCGCAGCCAGTCCCCCAGCCGCGCGAGATCATCATCCGCATGCCGCGACAGATAGCACGGGTGCAGACCGTATGCCGGATGCAGGCCGGGATCCCCAGCGCAGAGCTCGTGCAGTCGTGGCCACCCGTCCGCGCTCACCGCGGGGATCAGCAACTGCTCGACGCCCGCGTCGCGCGCACGCCGCAGGACCTCGGGACGATCCGCGTCGAACTCCGCGGCATCCAGGTGCACGTGGCTGTCGAAGAGTACGGGCCGGTCCGTCATGGTGTTGCCACGTTCGAACGGAACATGAACGGAATGGGGGCAGTTGACGTCACGTTCATTCTCGGCTTGTTTGAATCGCATCGCCATAACGACGTTGCAGGGAGACCAAGATGGGATACATCGCAGGATTGATGCGGGCCGCACCGGTGTCGTGCGCCACCGCCTTGGCGGTCGCACTCGCCGGATGCGGGGGACAAGGCAATCCGCAGGCGCAGGCGATGCCCGCCAACATGACGACTTCGGCGGCGACCGCCCCGTTGCCGCCGGGGCAGGCCGCGCCGGAGCAGCCGTCTGGCGCCGCGCAGGCCCGGTTCGCGCGGGTCGTGGCGGTGCAACCGGTCACCGAATCGACCACCAGCAGCCACCCGCGCCAGGTGTGCCGCGACGAACAGGTGGCGGTGCCCGAGACCTACAAGGACAAGAACCAGATCGGTGGCGCGGTGGTCGGCGGACTGGTCGGTGCGCTCGCCGGGCACCAGGTCGGCGGCGGCAAGGGCAAGACCCTCGCGACCATCGGCGGTGCGGCGGCGGGCGCGTACGCGGGCCACGAGATCCAGAAGCACCACCAGGAAAACAACCAGGCCACCACGGAAACCCGCAACGTTTGCCATACCGTCACCGACAAGTCCACCTCCACCAGGACGGTCGGCTATGACGTGACCTACACCTTGAACGGCCACACCGGGCACGTCCGCATGGATCACAACCCGCGCGTGGGCACGGGGCTGCCGGTGCACAACGGGGTGGTCGTGGCCAACGGCGGAGGGGCTGGCGATTCCCACCAATGATTTCAGTGCATGACGCACGAAAAAGGAGCAGAGCCATGTGGAAACGAATACCCGGACACCGTTTCGCCGCACGCGGCGTGGTCCCGATGATTTGCCTTGCGGTCGCCGCGCTGATGATGGCCGGCTGCGCGCCGGCTTACAGCACGCGTCCCGGTTACGGCGCACCGCCGCCCGGCTACGGCGCACCGCCGCCCAGCTACGGCAGCGGCGGACAGTGCTACCAGGGCTGCGGATACGTGCGTGACATCCGCGAAGTCCAGCTCGGCAACAGCAGCGGTGCCGCGCTCGGCACCGTGATCGGTGCCGTGGTCGGCGGCCTGGTCGGACACCAGATCGGCGGAGGCAAGGGCAAGACCGCCGCGACGGTCGCCGGCGCGGTCGGCGGCGGGTTCGCGGGGCACGCCATCGGTGAGCGCACGGGTCACGGCGATTACGGCTGGCAGGTGGTGGTACAGCTCAACAACGGCCAGTACGCAACGGTCACCCAGCGCAATCCGCCGCAGGTTCAGGTCGGCGACTACGTGATGATCCGCGGCGATCAGGTCTTTCATTACTGATGCGATCATCCATGATCGCGGTAGCCCCAAGCGGTTCGTCGTGCGGATTCCTCGTGGCCATGAAGCGCCGGAACGGCCGTCCATGGCCTGGCTTTCCACCAAAGGCACTCCGCACAGACCGTTCGTTTCGTCCAGGAAAAAGCCCTCTCATCGAGGGCTTTTTCTTGCCGGGCGTCACGCTCAATCGACCGCGTAGAACTCGTGGTCGCCGATGGTGGCGATCGGGTTCTTCGCCCAGTTCGCGCTGGAACCCAGGCGTATGAAATGGTCCGCGCCCGGCACCACCAGTTTGCGGTCCTTGCTCGGTTCGTTCCAGATCGCAATGGCCTTGCCGGCGATCTTCCACGCCTTGTCCCAAGCCCGGGGATTGTCGATCCGGAAGTTCTTCGAGTTGGTCGTCAGCGCGAACTGGTGTGGAGCGGTCACGACTTCGCAGATGTTGTCGCCGTAACGCCCCATGTCGAGACGGTCCAGTGCCACTTCGGCGACGGCCAGTTGGCCGCGGGTCGGCTGGCTGCGCGCCTCCATGTACACGGTGGCGGCAAGGCAGGTCTGGTCGGCAACCGGCCGCGGAAGCAGCGCGATCATGCCGAGCAACAGGCCCAGGGTCATCGGGGCGTACTCCCTGACGCAAGGTCAGGGCGGGCATCGCCGCAGGGCGTTTGCCACGGAGGAAGCTCGGGGGCCGGGACCCCTTGACCGCCTGGCTGGGTCTTCGCTCGTCTGGGTGTCGCCATACCTCTTCCTCGCTGTTCCTTGCGCTGCAGGCAAGGGGCCATCTGCGCGACCACGCATGGCGTGGACACACCCTGTGCACCACATGCCGGGTCAGGCCGGCACCTGGCTCTGGAACACGGCGCGCAGGGGCTGCGCCGCAATGGTTGGGCGTCGGCCGGAACCTGGAAGCGATCGCCGGCAAGGGGCCGGGGCTGGGAGGTTCCGCAATGTGCCAACGACGTTCGGCAATCGGCGAAGGTTCGCCGTCGCACGTGATGCGGGATCCGCGGATCGCGTGCGGCCCCCGGGCTGAAGCAGGCCCGGGCTCTGGACGGGGGGAAGCCTACGGGCGGCTCGCGGCCGGCACAAGTGCCATGCTGCCGGCGGACACCGGGACGTTTAGATTGGGTTGGGAAACCCACGCAAGAAACGTCGCAAAATTGTTCGCACAAGCCACTGAAATTGTTGACCTGCAAGCGCGGGCCAAGGGGCGATCACGGCGGCTTCGACCGGCCCCGGCAGACGGCGCGGAACGGCGCGGCCGGACGCCAACCGTTCAGGGATCGAACGCGGTGATGACCCGATGGGTCCGGTCTGCCACCGTGATTTCCTGCGGCAGGTCCACCGGGCCGACCGCCAGCATGTCGGTGGTACCTTCGCGGGTGACTGCATCCAGGCATGTGATTCCCTTCGGGAGGGTCGGCCCATCGCCCGCCGGCGGCGCCGGACCCCGCAGGTGGTACAGGCGGTGCTTCTGCCCGCCGCGATAGCGAAGGCGCGCCGCGATTTCCTGGCCGGGGTAGCACCCCTTGTCGAACGACACCGCCCGCAGGTGCTCGAGCCCGAGTGCCGGCGGAAGGAATTGCGGTTCCCCCCGGGGCAGGGTGGGCCAACCTCGGCGGATGTCCTCGAGGCGCCATGCCATGCGCGCGGCGGGGTCGCGCGGCGCCGCTGCTGCCGCAGCCGTCTCGAGGCGCAGGCTGCGCGAACCATGGCCAAGCACGATCGCGCCCACCTCGCGCACGGCCGTTCCCGTCGCGGCCGGGCCACCCGCGAGGCATTCGAACGCCTGCACCGCCAGCGTCGCACGCGCCCGCAACAGGAAGCGCGCCAGCGCGGCGCGGATTTCCTGCGCGTCACCACCGCGCAGCACGGCAAGCAGGTTGCCGTCGCCCGCGTCCACGAGGTGCATCAGCGCGCGCACGCGCCCCTGCGGCGAGAGCCACGCGTTCCACTGCCAGTGTCCCGGCACGAGCGCATCCAGGTTGCCCGAGAATTGCGCCTGCGCAAAACGGCGCGCGTCGGCGCCTTCGATCGCGAGGCAGTGGGCATGGCCGAGCGTTGGACAGGACCGGGTCATCGCAGGTTCGCCGGAAGAACTCGCGTAACCGTAGCAGCGTTGTCGATGCGCGAGCGAGCGCCGAGTGCGACAATGTGCATTTGCGATTCCGGAAGATCCGAGCACGATGGCCGAACCATCATCCGACACGCCGGCACCGGGCGAGGCGCCGCCCAGCCAGCCATCGCCGCAGGCGCCCGCGCCCCGCGAACGTCCGACGCCGGAAGGCGACGGCCTCGATCCCACGCGTTACGGCGATTGGGAGAAGAACGGGCGCTGCATCGACTTTTAGTGCGATCGTCCATGATCACTGCCTCGCTGGATGAAGCGATAAGCGGCTTCGCCTCGAATCTGCTGCACCAGAATGCCTCTATGGCCTGACTTTTCGCAACAGCCGCCTCGTAGGAAGCATGGCTCAAGGGTTCTGTTCGCAGCGCCCGTGCCTTCATGCGATAATGAACGACGATCATCGGCGCCCACACCGACGCGGGGACCGGGTTGCGCGAGATCGACAAGGAATGAGGGACATGCCGAATACACGACCGTTGTCGCCGCACCTCGGCGTTTACCGCTGGCGCGTCAACATGCTGCAGTCGACCCTGCACCGGTTGACCGGACTGTTCCTGTGCCTGGGCGCGTTGCTGGTCGCGTGGGCGCTGATCGCCGCGACCAACGAGGGCGCGTGGAGCGTGTTCGCCTCGTTCTGGACCGGCTGGATCGGCGAGATCCTGCTGTTCCTCTGGCTGTGGTCCTTGTGGTACCACCTCTGCAACGGCATCCAGCACCTGGTTCGCGACGCCGGGCGCGGCTATGGACCGGCGAATCGCGACCGTGCGCACGATCCGTCCTACTGGTCCACGGGCTGGATGATCCTCGCCGTCAGCGTCGCGCTCACCGTGCTGGTGTGGGTGCTGCTGGCACTGCGGATCGCCGGAGGTGGCGCATGAGCAGTTATCCGGGGCAGGAAGGCTTGCGCACGCCGCTCAAGGTGGCGCGCGGTTGGGGGTCGTCGAAGACCGGAGTCCACCACTGGTGGGTACAACGCGTCACCGCGATTGCGCTGGTGCCGCTGTCGATCTGGTTCCTGTTCGTGCTCGGCGGGATGCTGCACGCGGCGGACTACGCCGCGGTGGTGGCGATGGTCGCCCAGCCGGTGCAGGCGATCTTGCTGATCGTGTTCACCGTGTGCATGTTCTGGCACGGGGCGCTCGGCCTGCAGGTGATCATCGAGGACTACGTGCACACCCGCTGGCTGGAAGTGACCCTCGCGATCGCGCTCCGCTTCGGCGCGTTCCTCGGCGCGCTGGCCTCCGTGATGGCCGTGCTCGCCCTCTGGCTCAACGGCGCCGGCTGAAACCGGCAGCCAGGGCCTCCGCTGGAGGCCTGCGCGGTGCAGGGATGCGCCACCCGCGAATCACGCACGCACGTGCCTGATGCGCAAGGCCGGGTCCGGCAGGTGCCGGGACCGGTACGCCCTCACGATCTTGGATGGATTGGTCCAGGGCATCCCGAAATTCCGGACAAGGGTTCCACATGCCCAACGAGAGTTACAAGGTCGAAACCCATGAATACGACGTGGTGGTCGTCGGCGCCGGCGGTGCCGGCCTGCGCGCCACCATGGGACTGGCCGCCAAGGGGCTTTCGGCCGCCTGTGTCACCAAGGTGTTCCCGACCCGCTCGCACACGGTCGCCGCGCAGGGTGGCGTCGCTGCCGCGCTCGGCAACATGGGCGAGGACGACTGGCGCTTCCATTTCTACGACACCGTGAAGGGTGGCGACTGGCTGGGCGACCAGGATGCCGTCGAATACATGTGCCGCGAGGCGATTCCGGCGGTGATCGAGCTGGAACATTTCGGCGTGCCGTTCTCGCGCACCGCGGAGGGCAAGATCTACCAGCGTCCGTTCGGCGGCATGACGACGCATTATGGTGAGGGCACCGCGCAGCGCACCTGCGCCGCGGCCGACCGCACGGGCCACGCGATCCTGCATACCCTCTACACGCAGGCGCTCAGGCACGACGCCCGGTTCTTCATTGAATACTTCGCGACGGACCTGGTGAAGGACCCGCGCACGGGACGGATTTCCGGAGTCCTCGCGATCGATCTCAATGAGGGCACCCTGCACCTGTTTCGCGGGCACGCGATCGTGATCGCGACCGGTGGTTACGGTCGCGCGTACTTTTCCTGCACCTCCGCGCACACCTGCACCGGTGACGGCGGCGGGATGGCGCTGCGCGCGGGGATCGCGCTGCAGGACCTCGAGTTCGTGCAGTTCCACCCGACCGGCATCTACGGTTCCGGCTGCCTGATCACCGAAGGCTCGCGGGGCGAGGGCGGTTTCCTCACCAATTCCAAGGGCGAGCGCTTCATGGAGCGCTACGCGCCGAATGCGAAGGACCTCGCCTCGCGCGACGTGGTGAGCCGTGCGATCACGATGGAAATCCGCGAGGGCCGCGGGGTCGGCGACCACGCCGACCACGTGCACCTCAACCTGGCGCACCTCGGCGCCGAAGTGCTGCACGAGCGCCTGCCTGGCATTTCCGAGACCGCGCGCATCTTCGCGGGCGTCGATGTCACGCGGGAACCGATTCCGGTACTGCCGACCGTGCACTACAACATGGGTGGCATCCCGACCAACTACCACGGTGAAGTGGTCCAGAGGGTCGGTGAAGATCCCGACGTGGTGGTGCCGGGGCTGTTCGCGATCGGCGAAGCGGCGTGCGTTTCGGTGCATGGGGGCAACCGGCTCGGGTCCAACTCGCTGCTGGACCTCGTGGTGTTCGGGCGCGCGGTGGCGAATCGCTGCGCCGAGGTCATCGCGCCCAACACGCCGCACCACGACCTCCCGGCCGATGCGATCGAGCCGGCGCTGACCCGCCTCGACAAGCTTCGCCACGCCGATGGCGGCACCCCGACCGCGCAATTGCGCCAGAAGATGCAGAAGACCATGCAGGCGGACGCCGCGGTGTTCCGCACTGCCGAGACGCTCAAGCAAGGCTGCGCGAAAATCGACGAGGTATATGCGCAGTTCGAGGACATTCGTGTCACCGACCGTTCGCTGATCTGGAACTCGGACCTGGTCGAGACCTTCGAGCTGGCCAACCTGCTCGGGCAGGCGGTCGGCACCATGCATTCGGCCGAACAGCGGCACGAGAGCCGCGGCGCGCACGCGCGCGAGGACTTCCCCGAGCGCGACGACGCCAACTGGATGAAACACACCCTGGTCGCGGTCAACGACAAGGGCGAGTGCAGCTTCGGGTATCGCCCGGTGCACCTCAATACCATGACCGACGAGGTCGAGACGGTGCCGCCGAAGAAGCGGGTGTATTGATGAGGCCGGGATTGGGGAATGGAGAATCGGGAATCGCGATGTCGGCTGTCGCGATCCTGGTGCAGACGCTTCGTGGGCGTCCATTCCGTTACCCGAAAACCCGACAAGGCAGCCGCGTGCGCGGCTTTTGCGACTCCCGATTCCCAACCCCCGATTCCCGGATGTGAGCCATGGCTGAATTCACGCTTCCGCAGATGTCGAAGGTCCAGAAGGGCAAGCGCTTCGCCGCCAAGCCGGGCGGCAAGAAGGTGCGCAACTTCCGGGTGTACCGCTGGGATCCGGACGTCGGCGGCAATCCGCGGGTGGACACCTACGAGGTCGACGTCACGGGCTCGGCGATGGTCCTCGACGTGCTGCTTAAGATCAAGAACGAGATCGACCCGACCCTGACCCTGCGCCGTTCCTGCCGCGAAGGTGTGTGCGGCTCATGCGCGATGAACATCGACGGCGAGAACACCCTCGCGTGCACCAAGGGCCTCGACGAACTGCCGGACGGCGACGTCGGCATCTATCCGCTGCCGCACATGCCGGTGGTCAAGGACCTCGTTCCCGACCTCACCCATTTCTATGCGCAGTACGCCTCGATCAAGCCGTGGCTGCAGTCGCAGAGTTCGTTCGGCTCCCGCGAACGCCTGCAGTCGCCCGAGGATCGCAAGAAGCTCGACGGTCTCTACGAGTGCATCCTGTGCGCCTGCTGTACGACTTCCTGCCCGAGCTACTGGTGGAATCCGGATCGGTTCCTCGGGCCGGCGGTGTTGTTGCAGGCGTACCGCTGGATCGTCGATTCGCGCGACGAGGCGACCGGCGAGCGCCTGGATGACCTCGACGATCCGTTCAAGCTGTACCGCTGCCACACGATCATGAACTGCACCAATACCTGCCCGAAGGGCCTGAACCCCGCCAAGGCGATCGGGGAGATCAAGCAGCTCCTGATGAACCGGACGGTCTGAGCCGCTGCCCCGGCGGCGCGGGCGTAGAATCGTCACGAAGCCTGCCGTGGGAGACCGCGCGATGGATGGTTCCGAACCCGCGCCGCACGATTCCGAGCCGAGCATCCATTGGCTGGTACGCGGCGTCATGTGGGTGCTGGCCGCCTTGTGCCTGGCGTTGCTGTGCACGATTGCCATTGCGCCGTTCTTCCACGCCACGTCGTCGACGCCGTCCGCGACGGCGTGGTGGACGGCACTCGAATCGGCGGGCGTCGCTTGCGGTTGCTGCGTCCTCGGTGCCGGCTACCTGGGCACGCTGGCCTGGCGCGGTCACTTCCAGATCAAGGGCGCCACGTGGATCGACCATCGTCCGGTCGCGCCGCGCCTGCCCTGGTACGTGCGCGTGTGGGCGGGAATCGTCTGTGCGGGGATGCTGATCTTGCTGATCGCGCAACTGCACAAGGTGGCCGCGGGGGATGCGTCTTGGCTGTCCACCCTCCCGGCATGCGTGATGGTCATCGTCACGTTCTGGTACCTGCTCGCCCCGCTCGCCACGGGACGCTGGGGCAAGGCAAGCGTGCGCTCGGCAGCGCTCTTCACCATGACCCCCCGCGAAATCCACGCCGCGGCGAAGGCCGAACATGCCCGCCGGCGCGGTGTCTGACGAACGCCTCAAACGCCTGCAGTGGCGTTGTCGCCGAGGTACGCGCGAACTCGACGCGCTGCTCGGCGGGTGGCTGGAAGCGCGCGGCACGGCGATGGACGAAGCGCAATTCGCGGCGTTCGACGCGTTGCTCGACCGGCAGGATCCGGACCTCTGGGATTGGTTGATGGGGCACGCCGAGCCGCCGCGCAGGGACTGGCAAACCATCGTGGCCGAAATCCGGCAACAGGCGGGGCTCGCGCCGTGAGGGCGGCACCCGCGGTCGCATTCGAATGCCGCGTTTCGCGGATGCTGGTGGCGGCGGCAGCCGGCGTCTCGTTGCTGGCGCTGTGGGCCGTCGCGATCAGCGGCGTTCCGGAATGGCTGCGCGTGCTCCTGCTCGTTTCGGTCGTATTGTCCGGCACCGTTTCGCTGGCCCGTTTGCTGCGGCCGCGGGTGCAGTCGCTGCTGTGGCGCGCGGATGGCGCCGTCGAGCTGGCCGTCCGGAATCGAATGGATCGGGGCGCGGCCGTGCTGGGTTCGCTCCAGGGCGCGCG
>JAICJG010000150.1 GCA_025928585.1 Rhodanobacteraceae bacterium | reverse complement strand
GCATGCACGCGCAAGGAAGTCGAATCGGTTTCATCGTGCAGGATCGACGCCAGCCGCTCCAACCCGGCCTTGGCCACACCGTACGCGCCCCAGTGCGCGCGTGACATCCGCTCCGGATCGTCCAGCACGAATACCACCGCGCTGTCCTCGCGCGCCTGCAGCAACGGCATGCACGCCTGGGTCAGCAGGAACGGCGCGGAGAGGTCGACGTGCAGCGTCGCCATCCATTCGTCGGGCGACAACATCGCAAGCGGAGTCAGGCCCTCGTGCTTCACGGCGGCGTGTACCAGCCCGTCGAGCCGGCCCAACTGGCGCTCGATCGATTCGGCGAAGTTCTGGTATTCGAGCGGCGAGGCGCCCTGCAGGTCGACCGGTTGCAGGACCGGCTGCGGCACGCCGGGGATCGCCGCGATCTCGTCGTAGACAGGCTCCAGCGCCCGTGCACGGCGATCGGCCAGCAGCACGGTGGCACCGGCCTTCGCGCAGGCAATCGCCGAGGCGCGGCCGAGCCCGCCGGCGGCGCCGGTGATCAGCACGACCCGCCCCGCCAGCGAATCCGCGGCGGGCACCCGGTCCACCGGCGGAAGCGCGACGGGCAGGCTCATTGCTGGGCGGCTTGTTTCGATGCCTCGCCGACCATCCGCTGCAGCTCGCCTGATTCGTACAATTCAAGCGTGATGTCGCAGCCGCCGATCAGTTCCCCGTTGATGTAGAGCTGCGGGAATGTCGGCCAATTCGAATAGCGCGGCAGGTTGGCGCGGATCTCGGGGTCTTCCAGCACGTTCACCGAGAAATACTCGGCGCCGGCGGCATTCAATGCCTGCGAGGTGCGCATCGAAAAACCGCACATCGGAAATTCGGGCGTGCCCTTCATGTACAGCACCACCGGATGCTCGGTGAGTGTCTGCTTAATGCGTTCGATTACGTCCATGGGAGATGGGTCTACAATGAGGAGTTGGTGTCATGCGGATGCAGCACATTGTATCAGGCGGAGCATCCACGCATGCCTCCATCTTCCGCCCCTCGAATCCAAGGAGAATCCCATGGCGATCGAACTACCCCCGCTTCCCTACGAGCGCAACGCGCTGGCGCCGTACATTTCCGAGGAAACCCTGGACTACCACTACGGGAAGCACCACAAGGCCTACGTCGACAAGTTGAACAAGCAGATCGAGGGCACCGACTTCGCCGACATGAACCTCGAGGACATCGTGAAGAAGGCCACCGGCGGCATGTTCAACAATGCCGGCCAGGCGTGGAACCACAACTTCTACTGGAACTGCCTGTCGCCCAAGGGCGGCGGCGACCCCTCCGGGAAACTCGCGGACGCGATCAAGAAGGCGTTCGGCGACCTCGGCAAGTTCAAGGACGAGTTCGCCAAGATCGCAACCGGCACCTTCGGATCCGGTTGGGCGTGGCTGGTGCAGCGCTCCGATGGGTCGCTCGGGCTCGTGAGCACCCCCAACGCGGGCACGCCGATCACCGGCAGCGACCGCCCGCTGCTGACCTGCGATGTGTGGGAACACGCCTACTACATCGACTACCGCAATGCGCGCGCCAATTACGTCGATGCCTACTGGAACATCGTGAACTGGGATTTCGCCACCACCCAGATGGCGTAGTGACCGGGTAGCCTCGCGCGGTATTGCCGGCTCCGCCCTCCGGGCTTGAGCCGGCCTACCCCTGGACCTGGGGGGGAAGCGGGTGAGACCCGCCCGATACGACACCGCAGGCCGGCTCAAGGAGCGGGCGACGAGCCGGCACCTGTCGAAGCGGAATACGCGCCGCAAGCGGCGCGGCAACGCCGGTTCTCACGCCGAAGCGGCGCTTTCCACGGCGGCAGCGAGCATGGACGCGAGACTCTGTACCTCGTCCGCGTCCTCGCCTTCGATCGTCACGCGAACCAGCGGTTCGGTACCGGAGGGGCGCAGCACCACTCGCCCGCGCCCGTGCAGGACGCCCTGCACTTCCTCCAGCGCCTGCTGGACGGCGGGCATCGCCACCAGTTGCCGGCCGCCGGCGACCCGCACGTTGCGGGTGATCTGCGGCAACTTCTTCAGGTCCGCGCGGGCCTCCACGAGGTCGGTACCCGCGCGCGCCAAAGCGTCCAGCACGGCCAGTGCGGAAACGATGCCATCGCCGGTACTGGCCCGGTCGAGGCACAGGATGTGCCCGGAGGTCTCGCCGCCGAGGATGCCGTGGTGCTGCTTCAGCGCCTGCAACACGTAGCGGTCGCCGACGTTCGCGCGCAGGAACCGCACCCCGGCGCCGGTCAGCGCGCGCTCGAGGCCATAGTTGGTCATCAGCGTTCCAACCACCGGCCCCTGCAGGCGACCCTCGGCCATCCAGGCGCGCGCCAGCACGTACAACAGGTCGTCGCCGTCCGCGAGTTCGCCATTGCCGTCGATCATCTGCACCCGGTCGCCGTCGCCATCGAAGGCGATTCCGAGATCTGCCCCCTTCTCGATCACGGCCCCGCGAAGGGCCACGGGATGCGTGGATCCGACCTCCCGGTTGATGTTGAAGCCATCGGGGTTGCAGCCGATGCGCGTGACCTTCGCACCCAGCGATTCGAACACCTTGGGGGCGACGACATAGGTCGCACCGTGCGCGCAATCCAGCACGATGTGCAGGCCCGACAGGTCCGGCGGGGCCTGCAGGGTGCCCAGGCAAAACCGCGCGTAGCGCTCGACCGCATCGTCGATCCGGCGCGCCTTGCCGAGGCCTTCCGGCGTGACAGTGGTGAACGGTGAATCGAGCTCTCGCTCGATTTCGCGCTCCACGTCGTCGTCGAGCTTTTCGCCCGTCGCCGAAAAGAACTTGATGCCGTTGTCCTGGTAGGGATTGTGCGAGGCGCTGATCACGATGCCTGCGCTGGCGCCCAGCTCGCGGGTCAGTTGCGCGACACCGGGCGTCGGCAACGGTCCCAGCAGGCCGACGTTCGCCCCCGCCGCGACCAACCCCGCCTCGAGCGCCGCTTCGAACATGTAGCCGGACACCCGCGTGTCCTTGCCGATCAGTACCAGCGGCTGCCGACCGTCGCGCAGCACCACGCCGGCAGCGCGGCCCAGCTTCAGCATGAACTCCGCGGTGATCGGCCATTCGCCAACCCGGCCCCGCACGCCATCGGTGCCGAAGTATTTGCGGGACTCGGGATTCGGGACTCGGGACTCGGACATTGGGGTTCGGCGAAGAGAGGCGGTGACGAAATAATAACCTGTCGTCATTCCGGACCCGATCCGGAGGATCGGAACCCGGGATCCATTTTGATCGTATCGTGCGAGGAAAGCCAAAAATGGATCCGGATCACGCCCGCTCACGCGGGCTCGTCCGGAACGACGACATGGCTGCTGACGATTCGTGCCTTCAATCGTCGCCGAAGCGCTGCGAACCGAACGGCCGCTCGACGCGCTTCGGCGGCGCGTCACCTGCGTGCACCGCCTGCCATACTGCCAGTGCATCGCGCGTCGCGGCGACATCGTGCACGCGCACGAGCATGGCGCCGCGTTGCACCGCAACCAGCGCGGCGGCGGCCGAGCCTGCGGCGCGAGCGGCACCGCCGGCACGACCCGTCATGGCGCCGATCATGGCCTTCCGCGACAGCCCCGCGAATATGCCCGCAGCAAGATCGCGAAAACGTTCCAGCGCCCGCAGCAGCGCGAGGTTGTGTTCCAGCGTCTTGCCGAACCCGAAGCCCGGATCGACCAGCACCCGGCGCTTGTCGATCCCCGCCATTTCGCACGCGAACACCCGCTCGGCCAGGAACCGGTGCACCTCGCCGACCACGTCGTCATAGTGCGGATCCTCCTGCATCGTGCGCGGCTCGCCCTGCATGTGCATCAGGCACACCGGCACCTTGAGGTCCGCCGCCGCGTCGAGCGCGCCCTCGCAGCGCAGCCCATACACGTCGTTGATGAATCCCGCGCCCGCACCCACCGCGGCGCGCATCACTTCCGGCTTCGAGGTGTCGATGGAAATCGGCACCTCCACGCGCTCTGCCAGCGCCCGGATCACCGGCACCACGCGCTCGATTTCGTCCTCCGCAGGCACCGGTGTCGCGCCGGGGCGGGTCGATTCCGCACCGACGTCCAGCAAATCCGCGCCCTCCTCCACCATCTCCAGCCCGCGCCCGACCGCCGCCTTCACGTCGTCGCGCAAGCCATCACCGGAAAACGAATCCCCGGTGAGATTGAGGATGCCGCAGATGCGCGGGCGATCGAGTTTCAGCGCGCGACCGGCGCAATCCAGCGTGGGAGTGGTGTCGAACATGGCCTATTGTCCCGCCGTTGCGGCCGACACGGAAGCCGCGCGCTGCGCTTCAACTTCCGCGGGTGTGGGCAATCCAAGTTTGCGGCACAGCGCCGCCATGCGCGGATCTTTGCGCAGCGCCGGAACCAGCCATGGCAGTTCGTACAGGGTAGCCACTCCCGGATCACG
>JAICJG010000074.1 GCA_025928585.1 Rhodanobacteraceae bacterium | reverse complement strand
TGTACAACTCGGCCGGTGTTTCCGGCGGCAACCGCAACAACAACCTCGCCAATTTCTACTTCGGCGGTTTCCAGAACAATTACGTCGACAACCAGGACCCCAAGCACTACCGGGAATTCGACAGCTTCCCCGGCTACGAGATCGACCAGCTCGCGGGCCACACCTTCGCCAAGTCCACGCTGGAACTCAACCTGCCGCCATGGCGCTTCGAGAATGTGGGCAGCCCCGGGTTCTTCCTGAAGTGGATTCGCCCGGCGCTGTTCACGGGCGTGCTGGTGACCGACCCCAACCGCGCCGCGCTGCGCAGTACCGCGCGTGACGCCGGCCTGCAGCTCGACCTCGACTTTTCCGTGCTGAATCACCTGCCGATGACGCTGTCGGCGGGCTATGCACGGGGATTCGGGGGCACGGGCGGCGGCCGGGATGAATGGATGCTATCGCTGAAGATCCTCTGACGATGAAAACTCTCCACCACGCGCTGGCCATGCTCACCGTCGTTCCGGTGGGCCTCCTGCCAGTCATCCTGTTTCTGCTGCTGCTGATTTATCTCGACAGCTACCGGATGGTGCGGATGCGCCTGGTCCTCGCGATGCTGGCGGCGGGCGGCGTGGTGGCGGTGGTGTGCTACGTCCTCAACGGCGAATTGATGGACCTGTTCGGCATGAGCCTCACCCACTATTCGCGCTGGATCGCGCCGATCGTGGAGGAGACACTGAAGGCGATGGTGGTGTTGTGGCTGTTCGGCACCCATCGCGTCGGTTTCCTGGTCGATTCCATCATCCTGGGCTTCGCGGTGGGCGCTGGTTTCGCGGTAGTCGAGAACTTCTATTACCTGTACCTCGACCACAACACCACGCTGACGCTCTGGATCGTGCGTGGCTTCGGCACCGCGGTGATGCACGGTGGCGTGGTGGCGATCTTCGCCGTGATCACGCAGACGCTGGCCGAGCGTCGCGTGAACGTGCGCCTCGTGCATTGCGTGCCGGGTCTGCTGGCGGCCATCGCCGTGCATTCGATCTTCAACCACTTCTACGTCTCGCCGGTGCTGTCCACGATCGGCGTCCTGCTGATCCTGCCGCCGCTCCTGTATCTGTTGCTCCGCATCAGCGAGCACCGCACGCACAACTGGCTCGAAGTGGATTTCGACGAGGACGCCGAGTTGATGCGGATGATCAATTCGGGGAAATTCGACCGCACGCCCGCGGGCATTTTCCTGAGCGGCCTGCGCGAAAAGCTGGATGGGACGCTGGTGGCGGACATGCTCTGCTACCTCCGCGTATACACCGAACTGGCCCTGCGGGCCAAAGGCCTGCTGCTGGCACGCGAGAACGGCCTCGACGTGGAGCTGGATCGCGAAACCCGCGACAAATTCGAGGAACTGCGCTACCTCGAGCAGAGCATCGGCGTCGCCGGACGCATGACGATGCGGCCGTTCCTTCAGATGACCACCAAGGACCTGTGGCAGTTGTACGTGCTGGGGAAGTGAAGCGGCCGGCTGCATCAGCCAAGTCGGCCTTTGCTCTTGATCGTCATCCCGGCGAAGGCCGGGGTCCATCCCGATCTTGCGTCAGAAAAATAGAATGGATTCCGGCCAGCGCCGACACACCGAGCTGAAATATCCAGGCGTGCAGGAAACCGGCACGGCTCTGCACGCGATCAGGCAGTCTGATTCGCCGGCTCGACTGCGCTCTTGGCTGCGGCAAGGCGCGCTTCGGCGGCGGCGACCATGGCCTGGTAGCGCGGGTCGTCGTGCAGCACTTCGAAATCCGGATCGGCCTTCAAGTAACGCAGCAGATAGGAGGTGATTCCGGCCAGCAGCGGTTCAAGCATGTCCAGCGCCGCGTGCTTGTCATTCAAGTACGTTGTCAGAGTGCAGGCGAAGTTGTAGCGCATGTCCATGTTGTCAGGGTCGATCAGCAATGCGCGGTTCATGCGCGCCTTGGCCCGCTCTTCCTCGCCCAGCGCCCCGAGCGCATTTGCGCTATATGCCATGACACTCGCATTGTTTCTGTCGAGCGCCAAAACGGCATCTGCCCGTTTGGACGCCAACTCGGCCGCGCGGCGCATGCCGATCTTGTCACCGATCGCCTTGTACGCGCTGACCAGCAGCATCGCCGTGTTGACATCGGAATCCATCAGGCCCAGGGCCTTCTCGAAAAACCTGGCCGCATCGTCAAACTGATGCAGCTGGTAACTCAGGCGCCCGGCCGTCCGGTTTGCTTCATAGGATGCGGGATCCAGCTTGAGCGCCGTTTCGACCTCCACCAAGGCTTCGTCCATCGCGCCTTTCATTTGCAGTATGTGCGCCTTGACCGCATGAGCCTCCGCCAAGTCCGGATCAAGCAGCAGTGCCTGCTCGGCGGCCGCCATTCCGTCGTCCGATTCCGCGCCCAATTCACGGAGGTTCCGATAACCCACCGCCATCAACGCCCAAGCGTGCGCGTAACCCGGGTCGATCTCGGTGGCACGCGCGCATGCTCGAACAATCGCCTTTGAGGGACTTTCACCCAGTTGGTTGGTCACGTAGAGCTGCCGTGCCATCAGGTACAGGTCGTGGGCCTCTGCACTGTCGGTCCCGCGCCGCTCGATCGCTTTCTTTTCTTCAGGCAGGAGTCTCAGCCTCAAGGCCCTGACGATGGCGTGGGAAATCTCGTCCTGCAGTTCGAAGATGTCGCTGGCATCGCGATCGTAACGCTCGGCCCAGACGTGGTTGTTGGATTCGCCGTCGACCAGTTGGGCACTGATCCGCACCCGGCCGCCGGCTTTGCGTACGCTGCCCTCCAGAACGTGACTGGCCTTCAACTCACGCGCCACCGTGAGCGAGTCGACCTGTTTGCCCTTGTACATGAAGGCACTGTTGCGTGAAACGATTCCAAGCGCGGAAACCTTGCAAAGATCGGTGATGATGTCCTCGGTGATGCCGTCGCTGAAATATTCCTGCTCCGGGTCGCCGCTCATGTTGAGAAACGGCAACACGCAGATGGTGTAGTGCGGTGATGGCTTCTCGCCGGCAGGAGCTGCCGGCGCAACCCCGGGCTTCGCGACCTGGGTCGATTGTGAACGTGCGATCATCGCTCCCAGTGCATGCAGGCATTCCTGAACCGCCGGATGCGCCGGATCCCCGCTCCAGCCATCGATATCGGTGGTGTGGATGGCCCGCACGTCGATCGGCAGGCGCGTCTGATCGAACCGTACCGGCACCAGAATGCCGCGCTCGGCGGCATCGCGCGCCTCGCCACGCACCCAACGTGATGCAACGGATGTTGGCGTCCACACCACCAGCACGGCCTTCGCGGCCTGCAACGCGACATCGATCTCGTCGTCGAACTCCCGACCGGGCGTGATCTCCGGATCCCACCACACCGTCCAGCCCTTGGCCTCGATCGCGGCCACCAGCGGCGCGACGCGTGCCTTGTCGGCGCGGGCGTAGGAAATGAAGACGTCAGCCATGGCGGTCAGCCTCCACAACCATCGTGGGGGCCGCGGTCTTCGTCGCCGCAAGGCGCGCTTCGGCGGCGAGCACCATGGCGCCCCAGCGCGGGTCGTCGTGCAGCAATGCGAAATCCGGGTCGACCGTGGCGTACCGAAGCCGAGAGTCCGTGATGGATGCGAAGACGGGCTTCAGCATGTCCAGAGCGGCGTCCTTCTCCTTCAGATACACGACGAGCGAACATGCGAAGTTGTAGCGCATGTTGGAGTTGTCGGGATCGATCATCAGCGTCCGGTTCATGCGTGCCTTGGCGCGGTCTGCCTCGCCCAGCGCCATGAGCCCGTACGCGCTGTATGCCAGCACGCCGGGATTGTTTTGGTCGCGTTCCAAAATCGCTTCTGCTCGTTTGAGTGTTACTTCCGCGGCACGCCGCGCAGCCGCGGCATCGCCTACGGCGGTATAACAACTCATCAATGTCGCAACCGAGTTGATATCCGCTTCCATCAGCCCAGCGGCTTTTTCGTAAAAGCGGACTGCGTCTTCGAAATGATGCAACTGGTAATTCACGCGCGCCGCGGTGCGATTGGCCTCGTAGGATTCCGGGTCGAGTTTCAGCGCGACCGCAGCTTCGGATTCCGCAGCATCGGTGTCGCCATCCTGGAGCAGAATGTAAGCCTTGACCGCGTGCGCTTCGGCCAGGTCCGGATCGATCGCCAGCGCGCGCTCGGCAGCGGCCATGCCGCTATCCGATCCCACACCCAGTGCCCGCAGGCTCCGATAACCAATCGCCATCAAAGCCCAAGCTTGCGCATACTTCGGATCGATTCCGGTGGCGCCGGTGCACATGCGGATGATGGCTTGCGCGGCATGCTCGTCGTGTTCCTGACCGCTCACATACATCTGGCGCGCCATCAGGTACAGGTCGTACGCCTCGGCGCTGTCGGTGCCACGCCGCTCGATGGCCTTCTTTTCCTCGGGCAGCAGCCGTAGCCGCAGTGCCTTGACGATCGCGCGGGAAATCTCGTCCTGCAATGCGAAAATATCGCTGGTGTCGCGGTCGTAACGTTCGGCCCAGACGTGCCCGTTGTCTTCGCAGTCCACGAGCTGGGCGCTGATCCGCACCCGGCCGCCGGCCTTGCGCACGCTGCCCTCCAGCACGTGCGTGACCTTCATCTCGCGGACCAGTTGGGGCACGTCCAGTTTCTCGCCCTTGTACTGGAAGGCGCTGTTGCGCGAGATGATGCGGAGCGAGGAAACCTTGCTGAGGTCGGTGATGATGTCCTCGGTGATGCCGTCGCTGAAATACTCCTGGTCCGGATCGCCGCTCATATTGGCGAACGGCAGCACGCAGATGGTGTAGCGCGGAGACGGCTTCTGGTCGGACGGAGCAACTGGCGCACCCGCGAGCTTCGCGGGCTGCGTCGACAGCGAACGCGCGATCATCGCGTTCAGCGCGCGCAGGCAATCCTGCACCATCGGACTGGCCGGGTCCTCGCGCCAGTCATCGAGGTCGGTGGTGTGGATCGCGCGCACGTCCATCGGCAAGCGCGCCTGCTCGAATCGTACCGGCACCAGGATTCCGCGCTCGGCCGCCTCGCGCGCCTCGCCGCGGACCCAGCGCGAGGCGACCGAAGTCGGCGTCCATACCACCAGTACCGCCTTGGCCGCGTCGATCTCGGCTTCGATCTGGTCGTCGAACTCCTGGCCGGGCGTGATCTCCGGATCCCACCATACCGACCAGCCCTTGGCCTCGATCGCCGCCACCAAGGGCGCGACGCGTGCCTTGTCGGCCCGGGCGTAGGAAACGAAGACGTCAGCCATGGCGGTCAGCCTCCCGCAACCATCTCGGGGGTTGCCGCATCCTTCGCCACCGCAAGGCGGGCATCGGCGGCCGCAACCATCGCCAGGTAGCGCGGATCTTCGTGCAAGGACCCCAGATCGGGGTCGGCCTTTGCATAAGCCAACAGGCTGGCGGAGATGGACTCGAAGAGCGGTTCCAGCATATCCAGCGCTGCCTGCTTGTCCCGGAGACGTACGGCCAGCATGCACGCAAAGTTGTAGCGCATGTTGAAATCGTCCGGGTCGATCAACAGTGCGCGTTCCATCCGTGCCTTGGCGCGCTCGCCGTCGCCGAGCGCCGCCAACGCATCCACGCTGTACGCGACCACGCCGACATTGTTCTGGTCGTGGGCCAGAATCGCCTCGGCACGCTTGAGCGTCAGCTCTGCAGCACGGCGGACACCCACTTCGTCATCCAGGGCGGTGTAACAGCTCACCAGCATTGCCCCCGAATTGATGTCGGCCTCCATCAGTGCAACCGCCTTTTCGTAATAGCGGGCCGCGTCAATGAATTTTTGCAGCTGGTAATACAATTGGCCGGCCCCACGGTTGACTTCGTAGGACTCCGGATCCAGCGCGAGGGCGACCACGGCCTCCCGGCTGGCCGCCTCGAGGTCATTGCGTTGCTGGAGAATTTGGACCTTGACCGCGTGCGCTTCTGCCAAGTCGGGATTCAGCGCCAGCGCGCGATCTGCCGCAACCATTCCATCGTCGCTTCCTTCCATTTTCAGCCAGTTCATTTGACGATACCCGGTGGCCATCAGGGCCCAGGCTTCGGCGTACTCCGGGTCCACATCGGTGGCACGCTTGCACATGCGGACCATCGCTTGCGCCGCCCGCGCGTCGGCCGACTGGCTGATCACATACGTCTGGCGCGCCATCAGGTACAGGTCGTGGGCCTTGGCATTTTCGGTACCGCGCTTGCGGATCGCCTTTCTCTCCTCGGGCAGCAGGTGCAGCTTCAGGGCCTTGGCAATGGCCTGCGAGATTTCATCCTGGATCGCGAAGATGTCGTCGTCATCACGATCGTAACGTTCGGCCCACAGGTGGCCATTGCTTTCGCCATCGATCAATTGCGCGCTGATCCGTACCCTTCCACCGGCCTTGCGGACACTGCCCTCCAGCACATGGGTGACGTTGAGTTCCGCCGCAACCTTCGGCAGGTCCACGTTCTTGCCCTTGTAGCGGAAAGCGCTGTTGCGAGAGATGACTCGAAGAGCGGATACCTTGCTCAGGTCGGTGATGATGTCCTCGGTGATGCCGTCGCTGAAGTACTCCTGCTCGGCTTCACCGCTCATGTTGGTGAACGGCAGCACGCAGATCGAGAACTGCGGCGTGGGCCTGGACGTGGCCGGCGCGACCGCCTTGCTCGCGGTGGCACCCCTGGCCGACCGTGCAATCATCGCGCCGAGCGCCTGCAGGCACGATTGTGCCGGCGCGCTGGCCGTGTTTTCGTTCCAGTCGTCGAGATCGGTCGTATGGATCGCGCGCACGTCCATCGGCAGGCGCGCCTGCCCGAACCGCACTGGCACCAAAATATTCCGTTCGGCCGCCTCGCGCGCCTCGCCGCGTACCCAGCGCGACGCGACCGAAGTCGGCGTCCATACCACCAGCACCGCCTTGGCCGCGTCGATCTCGGCCTCGATCTGGTCGTCGAACTCCTGGCCCGGCGTGATCTCCGGATCCCACCACACCGACCAGCCTTTGGCTTCGATCGCGGCGACCAGCGGCGCGACGCGTGCCTTGTCGGCGCGGGCGTAGGAAACGAAAACGTCAGCCATGCCGGTCAACCCTTGAAACGGGCGTGGGCGCTGAAGCCCCTAACTTTCAAGCATACTGCAGCTACGTGCCGGCCGGTACCGAACAGGACTGGCGTGATCCGGGCGGGCCCGCAGCGTGCGCACTCGCGCCCACGCAAGGTCGGGAATCGTCGAATCGACTACTCGATGAGGCGCCGCATTCCGCTGCCGGCGCCTCGGGCTCCCGGGCGCCCTGCTACCGCCGATTCGCCGATTTGTTCTATGCTGCGCGGGTCATGGACCCGCACACAGCCAGCGCCATCGAACATCCGGCGTACGCGGCAGCCGACCTGCACACCACGCGCGTGCTGTCGCTGGACGCCGGCGGCCGCATCCTCGACTGGATCAGTTGGCAGGACGCGGCGTGCCTGTATGTGCGCGAGGCGGTCGCCTGGACGCTCGGCGATCCGTGCCTCGTGATCCACGGCGGCTTTCGCCGCGATACCGGTGACCAGAGCATCCTCGCGCTGCACCCGATCGTGGCCAGCCGCGGCCACTGCCACGGCGGTGCGGTCGATCCCTCGCCCGCGCTCAACAACTCCGCGTTGTTCGCGCGCGACCGCTACCTGTGTCTGTACTGTGGGCGGCACTGCGGGCGCAACGAGCTGACCCGCGACCACGTGCTGCCACTCTCGCGCGGCGGCCGCGACGTCTGGGAGAATGTGGTCTCCGCATGCCTCGCTTGCAACCTCAAAAAGGGCGGCCGGACGCCGCAGCAGGCGGCAATGCCGCTCCTCGCGGTGCCGTACAAGCCGAGCTGGGTCGAGCACCTGATCCTGTCGAACCGCAACATCCTCGCGGACCAGATGGAGTTTCTGGTGCACCATTTGCCCAGGGACCGTCGTCCCGCGGCGTGAACGACGCGGCTTCCGCCGGTGCGTTTTTCGGGCAGGTTTGCAGGCTGCGTGCGCGGCGGATCGGCCGCTTTCCCTTGGCCGCGACCGGCGCACACGCTATGCTGCGCCGCAGCAGCCGCAGCCCGTTCCCGCCATGATGCCCAACGACCCGACCTCCCAGGCGCCGGATCACCGGTCCGCTCGCGCCAGCGATTCGCATGCCGCGCCCCCGCACGCAAGCGTGCAGACCACCGGCAGCACCGACGCCCTGCCGGTCGCACCCGCGCTCGGCGCCTCGCTGGATGCGGCCAGCATGCCGCGCGAATCGACACTGGTGACGCGGCGCGTGGTGTTGATCAGCGCCTTGGCGATCGTGCTGGGCGCCGTGGCAGCGGGCGTCGCGCAAATCCTGCTGCTGCTGATCAACCTGTTCACCGACATCTTTTTCTATGGCCGCGTTTCGGACGTGATCGGTCCGCTCGCGCCGAAACACACTGGCGTGTTGTCGCCCGCGCACAACCACCTCGGTCTATGGGTGATCGTGATCCCCGCGATCGGTGGCCTGATCGCCGGCGTGATGGCGCGCTGGGGTTCGCGGGCGATCCAGGGCCACGGCATTCCCGAAGCGATGGAGCGCATCCTGGAACACGAGTCCAACATCCCCGCCCGCGTCACCTGGCTGAAACCGCTGTCGTCGGCGTTCGCGATCGGTACCGGCGGCCCATTCGGTGCGGAAGGTCCGATCATCTCGACCGGCGGCGCGCTGGGTTCGCTGATCGGGCAGTTCCTGAGCATCACCGCGCAGGAACGCAAGGTGCTGCTCGCGGCGGGCGCCGCGGCCGGCATGGCCGCGGTGTTCGGTGCACCGGTGGCGTCCGTCGTCATGGCGGTCGAACTGCTGCTGTTCGAACTGCGCTCGAGTTCCCTGATCCCGGTGGCACTCGCGTGCGTCACGGCCACCGGCGTGCGCTACGCGACTTTCGGTTCGGGCGCGGTGTTCGCGATGCCGTTGGTGGCCGAACCGGGCGGCTGGGCCCTCGCGAGTTACATCGTGCTCGGCGCGGCCGTCGGGTACGCCAGCGTGTGGGTCACCAAGGCGGTGTACGGCGTCGAGGACCTGTTCGAAAAGATTCCGGTGCATTGGATGTGGTGGCCGGCGATCGGCGGCCTCGCCGCCGGGCTGGTCGGCTACTTCGCCCCGCACACGCTCGGCGTCGGCTACGACAACATCGACGGGCTGGTGCAGGGCAGCTTCGGAATCAAGATGTTGCTGTCGCTGTGCATCCTGAAATTCATCTCGTGGGTGATCGCGCTCGGCAGTGGCACCTCGGGCGGCACGCTGGCGCCGTTGTTCATGATCGGCGGCGCGCTGGGCGCGCTGATCGGAGTGGGCTTCGGTCATGTGTGGCCGGCTCTCGGGATCGACCTGCGGATTGCGGCGCTGGTCGGCATGGCCGCGATGTTCGCGGGGTCGTCGCGCGCGCTGCTCACCTCGATCGTGTTCGCGTTCGAAACCACCCGCCAGCCCGCCGGCCTGCTGCCGCTCCTGGGCGGCTGCACCGCCGCGTACCTGATCTCGGCGCTGACGATGCGCAATACCATCATGACCGAGAAGATTGCACGCCGTGGCATCAAGGTGCCCAGCGAATACTCCGCCGATTTCCTGGAACAGGTGCAGGTCGGCAAGGTGTGCACCCGCGACGTGCGCGCGCTCAAGACCTCCGATGAGTTGGGCGAGGTCAGGCGCTGGATGAGTTCCGGCCGGGTGCGCGCACAGCACCAGGGTTATCCCGTGCTCGACGATGCCGGCCGCGTCCGCGGCGTGATCACGCGCCGCGACCTGCTCGATCCGGACAAGCCAGGACTCACCCGCATCGGCGACATGCTGAAGCGCGGGCCGATCGTGCTGTTCGAAGACCACACCTTGCGCGACGCCACCGATCTCATGGTGGGCGAGAACGTCGGCCGCCTGGTCGTGGTCTCGCGCGACGATCCGACCCGCATGGTCGGCATCCTGACCCGCAGCGACGTGATGGCCGCCAACAGCCGGCGCATCCACGAAATGCGCGATACGACCCGCGGAATCCGCATCCGTCAGAGCTTTGCCCGGCGATTCGGGAGCCGCGCGCGAACGGCCGAGGGCAGCAAGGCTTCGTAGCAGACCGGATGCTGCAGGCGGGCCCGAGGCCGGAGCCGGCTTCGCGACAAATGCCCTTGCCGGCTCCGTCGCTGCGCCCCTTGAGCCGGCCTCCGCCGGCCCCCGCGGGTTCTGCGCGACAATGACACGATGATCGACGCCGTCCGCCATCCGCTTCTCGCCCGCATCGAGTCGCCAGCCGACCTCAGGAAGTTGCCGGACTCGGAACTGCCAGCGCTCGCCGCGGAATTGCGCGGGTACCTGATCGAGTCGGTCGCGAGCGTGGGCGGACACTTCGGTGCCGGCCTCGGGGTGGTCGAACTCACCATCGCGCTGCACTATCGGTACGACACGCCTTACGACCGGATCGTGTGGGACGTGGGTCACCAGGGGTACCCGCACAAGATCCTCACGGGCCGGCGCGATCGCATCACCACGATCAAGACCCGCGGAGGACTCGCGCCGTTCCTGCGGCGCGCCGAGAGCGAATACGACACCTTCGGTGTCGGCCACGCGTCGACGTCCATCTCGGCCGCGCTCGGCATGGCGATCGCGCTGCAGCGCCGCGGCGACCCTCGCAACGTGGTCGCCGTGATCGGCGACGGCGCGCTCACCGGCGGCATGGCCTACGAGGCGCTGAACCATGCCGGCGGCAGCGGCGCCGACCTGCTGGTGGTACTGAACGACAACGGCATGTCGATCAGCGAAAACGTCGGCGGCCTGGACCGCACCCTCGCGCGCCTGCGCGCGGGCGAGTCCGGCGAGTCGGGACCGCACCCGGAAGCGCTCTTCGAGGAACTCGGCTTCGCGTATGCGGGACCCGTCGACGGCCACGACCTGCCCGCGCTGCTGCGAGCGCTCCGTGAGACGAAACAGCGGCGCGGTCCCCGGCTGCTGCACGTCGTCACCACCAAGGGCAAGGGTTATCCGCCGGCAGAGCTCGCGCAGATCGATTACCACGCGGTGGGGCGGTTCGACCCTGCGCGCGGCATGACCCGCGGCGTCGCGGGACCGCCCACCTACAGCGAAGTGTTCGGCGATTGGCTGTGCGACATGGCCTCGGAAGACCCGCGGCTCGTCGCGATCACTCCCGCGATGCGCGAAGGCTCCGGCATGGAACGCTTCTCGCGCGAATTCCCCGAGCGCTACTTCGATGTCGCGATCGCCGAACAGCACGCGGTCACCTTTGCTGCGGGCATGGCCTGCGAAGGCGCGAAGCCGGTGGTCGCGATTTATTCGACCTTCCTGCAGCGCGGCTACGACCAGTTGATCCACGACGTCGCGTTGCAGAATCTCGATGTCACCTTCGCGATCGACCGTGCCGGCGTGGTGGGACCGGATGGTCCGACACACGCGGGCAGTTTCGACCTCTCGTACCTGCGCTGCGTCCCCAACATGATCGTGATGGCACCGGCCGACGAAAACGAATGCCGGCGGATGCTCGCGACCGGCTTCCGCTTCGGCGGGCCTGCGGCCATCCGTTATCCGCGCGGCGGCGGCTGCGGCGTCGCCATCGATCCCGTGTTGCGCGAATTGCCGTTCGGCAAGGCAGAGGTGCGCCGCCACGGTCGCCGGATCGCGCTGCTCGCGTTCGGCTGCGTCGTCGCACCCGCCGAGACCGTCGCTGCCGAACTCGACGCCACGGTTGTCAACATGCGTTTCGTCAAACCGCTGGACGAGGCGCTGCTGGTGGAACTCGCGCGCAGCCACGAGGCGTTCGTCAGTCTGGAGGACAACGCGCTCGCCGGCGGCGCGGGTTCGGCTATCGGCGAACTGCTCGCCGCACGCGGCATTGAAATGCCGCTGCTGCAGCTCGGTCTGCCCGACGCGTTCCTCGAACATGCCACGCGCGAAGAGCTGTTAGCGGAAGCCGGCCTCGATGCCGATGGCATTCGGCGCGCGATCCTCGCGCGGTTTCCGCGGCTGGCAATCAGGTCATCGGGCCGGAGCAGCACCGCCAGCCCGAGCTGACATGGGCACCACGGCGAACTCCGGCGTGATGCATCGCGTTAGTGGCGTCGCTCGGCCAACCGGCAAAGCGGCGAAGGGAGGTTGGGCCGAAGCCGCTTTGCACGGAAACCCAACGGCTCGTCCGACGTCGGGCTTCGCCATGCTCAGCCCAACCTACTTGCTTTGCGGTTCCGCAGGCTGCGCGTGTTCCGTGCCCGATTTCACGGCTTGCGGCGCATCCGGCCCCGTCCAGCGCTTCAGCCAATCGATCACGGTCTGGTGCCACATCACACTGTTCTGCGGTTTCAGCACCAGGTGGTTCTCGTCGGGGAAGTTCAGGAACTCGCTGGGGATGCCCTGCCTCTGCAGCGCGGTGAACGCGCCCAGACCCTGGGAAATCGGGATGCGGTAATCACGGCTGTCGTGCACCACCAGCATCGGCACCCGCCAGTCCTTGACGTGGTCGAGCGGATTGAACTTCTCGTAGTTCTCCGGATGCTCGAATTGCGTGCCGCCGTTCTCGTGTTCGTCGAACCACAGCTCGTCGGTCGCGTAATACATCATCCGCGCGTCGAACACGCCGTCATGGTCGACGAAACACTTCCACGGCTGGTTCCACACGCCCGCCATCCAGTAGATCATGTAGCCGCCGTAACTCGCGCCGAGCGCGCAGGCGTCGTTGCCGTCGAGATAAGGGAACTGCTTCAGCGCCGCCGCCCAGCCTTTTTGCAGGTCTTCCAGCGGCCGGTCACCCCAGTGCTGTGAAATCGCATCGGTGAACGCCTGGCCATACCCCACCGATCCGTGGAAATTGATCGCGACCACCCCGAATCCGGCGCCGGCGTACACCTGCGGATTCCAGCGATAGTGGAATTCATCGGGCCACGCGCCCTGCGGACCGCCGTGCACCAGGAACGCGACCGGATATTTCTGGCCGGGCTTGGCGCCCACCGGCGGCATTGCGTAGCCCTGCACGGTGTCGCCGTTCCAGCCCTTGAAGGTGAACCAGGTTGCCTTCGAAAATTCGATGTCGGCGAGCCGCGCGGCGTTGAAGTGGGTGACTCGCGTGAGATCGCCGCCTTGCGTATTCAGCGTGTAGAGATCGGTCGGATGGCTGAAG
>JAICJG010000122.1 GCA_025928585.1 Rhodanobacteraceae bacterium | reverse complement strand
TGCGCGCTTCGGTCTTGCCCTGCAAGGGGGGCAACGCAGCGCACGGGCGGGCGCTGGCGGCGTACCAGGTCGGTGGCGTCATCGCGCCAGCATAGCTGGCTAAACCCCAGCTGGGATCGGGGTGCACTTTCGCGAGCGATCCGTCAACGACATCCACCGCTGACGCGAAAGTGCACTCTGACCCCTTATCCGCCCTGCAGGCCTGCGACGAGATGCCGCAGCTCGGGGTCGGCTGCCGCGAAATGCAGGGTGGCGCGCACCATCCCGGCCTTGTTGCCGCAGTCGAAGCGCTGCCCGGCGAAGCGGTGCGCCAGGACCGGCATCTCCCTCAGGAGCTGGGCGATCGCGTCGGTCAACTGGATTTCGCCGCCCGCACCGGGCGTGATCGCTTCCAGCAGGTCGAAAATCCGCGCCGGCAGAACGTAGCGCCCGACCACCGCGAGTGTCGAAGGCGCTTCCTCGGGTTTGGGCTTCTCGACCATGTGCCGGATGCGGTCCCCACCCGTCCCGACGTCGACGATGCCGTACTTGCCGGTGTCCGCCCGCGGGACTTCCTCGACCGCGAGCACGCCAGTCCCGCCGTGGGCCGCGCGCTCCGCCATCTGGCGCAATGCGCCGGGGCCATCATTGACGATCAGGTCGTCCGGCAAGACCACCCCGAACGGTTCGTCGCCGATCACGGGCTTGGCGCACAGCACCGCGTGGCCCAGGCCCAGCGCCTGTTCCTGGGTCACGTACACGCAGCGCACGTGCGGCGGCAGGAGACCCTGCACGGTCGCGAGCAGTTCGTGCTTGCCGGCGCGTTCGAGGGTTTCCTCGAGCTCGTAGGCGGAATCGAAATAGTCCGCGATCGCATGCTTGTAGCGGTTGGTGACGAACACCATGGTGTCGGCGCCGGCGTCGACCGCCTCGTCCACCGCGTACTGGATCAGGGGTCGGTCGAGCACCGGCAGCATTTCCTTGGCGACCACCTTGGTCGCGGGGAGGAAACGCGTGCCGAGCCCGGCTACGGGAAATACCACCTTGCGCAATCGTGCCACGTCTTCTCCTTTGCCGTTTGGCACAGAACGAACCGATTCTAGGCCGCCGTGTCGCCTCCGCTGCCGCGTTGCAGGGGCAGCACCTCGGCGCTCTGCGCCGCGTCGCCCGTTTCCCATCGATAGGTCGGCAACAGCCCCGCCATGCAGCGGCGCAACGCCTCCTCGTCGAACGCGACCACCGCTTCCGCGGCGCGCGCCAGTTGCGCCATCACCATCGCGCCCGACTGCTGCCGCGGGGTCGCCTCGAAGATCTTCGGGTGCGCGGTGCTGTGGTAGTTCTCGAGCGGATGGAACAGTTCCTCGAACAGCTTTTCCCCGGGACGAAGGCCGGTGTAGAGGATCGAAATGTCGCGGCCGGGCTGCTTGCCGGCGAGGCGGATCATCTGTTCTGCGAGATCGCGGATCCGGATCGGCTCGCCCATGTCGAGCGCGTAGGTTCCGCCGCCGCGGCCCATCGCCATGGCCTGCAGGATCAACTGGCAGGCTTCCGGGATGGTCATGAAGTAGCGCGAGATTTCCGGGTGGGTGACGGTCACGGGGCCCCCGGCCGCGATCTGCTTGCGGAACAGCGGCACCACCGAACCCGCCGAATCGAGCACGTTGCCGAACCGCACGGTGACGAAGCGCGTGGCATGGCCTTCCGCCAGCACCTGGCAGACGATTTCCGCAACGCGCTTGCAGGCGCCCATCACGCTGGTCGGATTGACGGCCTTGTCGGTCGAGATCAGCACGAAACTCTCGACGCCGCGACGAACGGCTTCTTCCGCTACCGTGCGGGTGGCCAGCGCATTGTTGCGGAACGCCTCGCGCAACTGGTCCTGCAGCAGCGGCACGTGCTTGTAGGCCGCAGCATGGAAGACCCGTTGCGGCTTGCCCAGCGCGAACGCGTTGGCGCAGGCGGCGGGATCGCCGCAGTCGCCAACGAGACAGCGCAGCAGCAATTCAGGATATTGCGCGCGCAACTCCTGCTCGATCCGGTACAGGTTGAATTCCGACAACTCGAGGATGGTCAGCTCGGACGCCCCGAGCCGTGCGATCTGGCGGCACAGTTCCGAACCGATCGAACCGCCGCCGCCGGTGACGAGCACGCGCTGTCCCGTGAGGCTGCGCCGGATCGCGTTCCATTCGAGTCGTACCGCCTCGCGCCCGAGCAGGTCCTCGATCGCGACCTCCTTCAGTTCGTTGAACTGCGCGCGGCCCGAGACCACGTCGTCGATCCGCGGCACGGTGCGGAACGGCAGCCCGGTCTGCTCGCACAGCTCGACCACGTGGCGCATCTGCTGCTTGTCGGCGCTCGGCATGGCGATCAGCAGCATCTCGGCGCCGGTCCGCCGCGCCATCTCCAGCAGCCGGCCGGTGCCACCGAGCACCGGCACGCCCTGCAGGCGCGAGCCGCGCAACGACAGATCGTCGTCGATGAAGCCCGCCGGCACGTAGCGCGCGTCGCGGCGCAAGTCGCGCACCAGCGCCTCGCCGGCGCGGCCGGCGCCGATCACCAGTACCCGGTGGCTGTGCCTGGCGTGGAACAGGTCGAGCTGGCTGTCCTTCCAGTAACGATACGCAAGCCGCGGTGCACCGAGGAAAATCGCCAGCAGCACGGGATAGATCAGCAACACCGAGCGGGAGATGCCGGCCATGCGGTCGTACAGGAAGAGCGCGACGTAGATGCCGACGGCGCCCACTACCACCGCACGCAGGATGTTCCAGAGGTCGGGGACGCTCGCGAAGCGCCACAGACCCTTGTAGAGGCCGGTCCAATAGAAAATCGACGCCTGCACGCCCAATACGATCAGCGTCTTCCAGTCCAGCAGCGCGAGCTGCTGGCCATAGGGAAGCATCGCGTAACGCAGCGTGTTGGCCAGCCACCAGGCGAGCACCGTGACGCCGAGGTCGTGGACCACGACCGCGCTGCGCGGATGGATTTTGCCTGCAAGCTCACGCAGGTTCATGGATGCTCCTCTTGCGCACGGACATCAGGCAGGCGCGCTTGCCGGCTTGCCACGCGAGGATCGCCGCAGCATACGCCGCAAGGCAGAACCACCACCCGTGTCCGCGCCAGCGGAAGGCGAGCCAGGCCAGCGGCGCGACGACGACGATGTTCCAGGCGAGGTAGGCTGCGTCCGTGCGTGCATGGCTCCATCTTACCCGCACCAGCCACTGGTACAGGTGCTGTCGATGCGGGGCATACCAGCGCTGCCCGCCGAGCACCCGCCGCGCCAGCGTCAGGCCGCTGTCCACCAGGAAGGCCGAGGACAGGACCAGGCACGGCCACAGCATCGCCACATCGCGCTGGACCAGCAACGCCCCGACCACCCCGATCAGCAGGCCCAGCGCGCCGCTGCCGACGTCGCCCATGAAGATCCGCGCCGGCGGCGCATTGAAGAGCAGGAAACCCGCGCATCCGAGCGCCGCCACGAACGCGAACGCCGCAAGGCCGGGATCGCCCGCGGCTTGCGCAAGCCACCCGTAGCCGAGCATCACGAACGCGCCCTGCTGGCCCAGGATGCCGTCGATCCCGTCCATGAAATTGTGCGAATTGATGAAGCCGGTCAGCACGAGCGCCAACGGCACGAGGCCCCACCATGCGCCGGATGCGGTTCCCGCAGGTGCTGCGAGTACGGCCGCGCCGGCCAGCAACGATGCGCCGATCTGCACCGCAAGGCGCGGCAGCACCGGCAGCGGCGAATGGTCGTCGCGCCAGCCGACCAGCGCGACCGCGAACACCGCGATCCAAAGCACCGCGAGCTGGCGCCAACCGATCGCGGGATCGATCCAGTACCACGCCGGGATTCCGACCAGTACCGCCGCCACGACGATCCCGACCCCGCCGCCCCGCGGCGTCGGCACGCGGTGCGAACGGCGCTGTCCCGGCAGGTCGATCAGGCCCCGCCGCCGCGCATAGGCGAGCGTGGCTGCGGTCGACAGCACCGCGACCACCCATCCGCAAGCCGCGCTTATCACTATTTCCATGGGTCGCTGTCGCCCGGTTTCTCTGTAGGAGCGGCCCGCGGCCGCGATCCGTCCACGGAAATGCCGACGGCAGATGGCGCACGGGTCGCGCGCATGGCGCGCTCCTATTCGCTGACGACGCTGCGGATCGGGCGCACCGTTCCCCAGCTCTTGCAACTCGGGCACTGCCAGTGATGGGCCTTGGCGCCGAACCCGCAATGGTTGCAGCGATACATCGCCCGGCCTTCCAGCAACCTGCGGGTGAGTTCCCGCAGGATCAGGAAATTATCGCGCGCCTCGCCCGCGGCGCGGCTCATGGTGGCGTCGATCAACGCCATCATCCCGCGCACCGAGGGGCGCTGGCGCAACTGCCCGGTGAGAAAGTCGATCGCCGCGCGTTCACCTTCGCGCTTCCGGTAAAGGTCGGTCAGCGCCAGCACCGGGGTGATCCCGTGGTAGCGCTCCACCACGTGCCCGAGGAACCGCTCGGCGCGCTCCATTTCACCCGCATGCGCGTACGCGTCGAGCAGCGGCGGCAGGATCTCGGGCACGAAATCGACGTCGGCATCCACGGCCTGCTCGAACGCGAGCACGGCTTCGTTCCAGTGCCCTTCCTCGGCGTGCAGGTGACCGCTGATCATGTAACCGCGCACGCACCCTGGCTGGCTGGCGAAAGCCTCCTCGAGATAGGCTCGTGCCTCGGCGCGCGCGCCGTGCTGGCGCGACTGCTCGGCGAGCTCGCACTGGAACTGCGCGATCGTGGCCGCCTGCGACTCGCCGGTCATCTTTTCCAGCCGCCGCGCGTGACCGATGGCCTTGTGCCAATCGCGCTCGTGTTGGTAGATCGCAATGAGATGCCGGAGCGCCGAAGGCGCGTGTGCATCCATCGCGACCAGATCGTCGAACAACGCCTCGGCACGATCGAGCAGGCCCGCGCGCATGTAGTCCTCGCCGAGTTCCAGCAGCGCGACCGTACGTTCGGCCTCGGACAGATTGGATCGGCTGACCAGGTGCTGGTGGACCCGGATCGCACGGTCCACCTCGCCGCGCCGGCGAAACAGGTTGCCGAGCGCGAGGTGGGTTTCAACCGTGTCGCGGTTGAACTCGGCCAGCTTCATGAACACTTCGATGGCCTTGTCCGGCTGCTCGTTGAGCAGGTAATTGAGGCCGCGGAAGTAGTTCGAGGAGAGTTCGGTGACGCGCGCGCCCGAGCGGCGGGCGGTCGCGTGGCGGCCAAAGATCCAGCCCAGCCAACCGACCATTGGCACGAGCAGGAACAGCAGCAGCAACGGATCGAAGGTGAACTGGCTCACCCGGGCCTCCGTCGGCAGCCGCAAACGATGGCGGCGCGGGACGCCTCCGGATCGAAAAGGTCGGGGCGGCTCATGGAATCCACGATGTCAGGCGCGGCGGATCGCCCACCGGTCATGGTGAGGAATCGTCGCGGCCGTCGTTGACACGTTGCCGCAATTCCTTGCCCGGCTTGAAATGGGGAACGTACTTTCCCGGCAGCGCCACCGCCGTACCGGTCTTGGGATTCCGGCCGGTGCGCGGCGGACGGTAGTGCAACGAGAAGCTTCCGAAGCCACGGATTTCGATGCGGTCACCGCCCGCCAGCGCGACGCTCATCTGCTCGATCACGTTGCGCACGGCGAGCTCCACATCGGCAAACGCCAGATGCTTCTGACGGTCCGCGAGCGCGGAGATCAATTCGGATTTGGTCATGGCTGGCAACGTGCGACTACCTTGCGGGCTGACGGGGCGGAACGCGCACGCGCGATCCATTTCGGCGGTGCCGCCCCGGGGAGGAGCGGCACCACCTTGCAGCGGCATCAAAACGCAAGCCTTTGTAGAAACTTATTCCGACTTGTTCAACTGCTCTTTGAGCAGAGCCCCCAACTTGGTGGTGCTGCGGTCGGCGTACTGGTTCTGGTACTCGGACAGGGTTTCGGCCATCTCGTCCTCGTCCTTGGCGCGGATCGAGAGCTGCAGCATCCGGCCCTTGCGATCCATGCCGATGAACTTGGCCTCGACCTGGTCGCCCACCTTCAGGTGCTGGCTGAGGTCATCGATGCGGTCCTTGGAGAAGTCGCGCGCCGAGAGATAGCCCTCGATGCCTTCCGCAAGGTCGATCACGGCGCCCTTGGCATCGACTTCCTTCACCGTACCGTTCAGGATCGCGCCGCGTGGATTCGCCGCCATGAACTGGCCAAACGGATCCTGCTCGAGTTGCTTGATGCCGAGGCTGATGCGCTCGCGCTCCGGATCGACCGCCAGCACCACCGCGTCGACTTCGTCGCCCTTCTTGAAGTCGCGGACCAGTTCCTCGCCGTTGCCCTGCCAGGAAATGTCGGACAGGTGCACCAGGCCGTCGATGCCGCCGTCGAGTCCGACGAAGATGCCGAAGTCGGTGATCGACTTGATCGCGCCGTGCACCTTGTCGCCCTTCTTGAAGGTGGCCGCGAAGGCTTCCCACGGGTTGGACTGGGTCTGCTTCATGCCCAGCGAAATACGGCGGCGCTCCTCGTCGACGTCCAGCACCATCACTTCGACTTCGTCGCCAACCTGCACCACCTTGGCCGGGTTGACGTTCTTGTTGGTCCAGTCCATCTCGGACACGTGTACCAGGCCTTCGATGCCAGCTTCGATTTCCACGAACGCGCCGTAGTCGGTGAGATTGGTGACCTTCCCGAAC
>JAICJG010000114.1 GCA_025928585.1 Rhodanobacteraceae bacterium | reverse complement strand
AGGTTCGCCGACGGTCGGGTTAGTTTACTCCCTGTTAATTTTTGTGCCAGTGTTTTGCGCCATTTTTTTGACGCCGAATAGACGGCCAGCCGGATCGGCTCAAGATTATCATCAGAACCAACATGAGTTTTGTATAGTAACAACTTGATTACTAATGCATTATAAATATAGGTTAGCAGGAGCCACGGCCCCGCGCGCAAGATTGGGTGGGCCCCGGAGGCGGGGATTTCGAGAAGCGGGCCGAGCCTTACGAGGGGCCACGTACAACCGCGGGCCACGGCTCCAGGCGCGGTCTGCGGGCAACCGCCCGCGGTCAGCCGGCGCTTGTCAAGACAAATTCGATGGCGGCCCGTGCTGCTGCCACCTGCGCCTCGTTGCACTGCGCGGGCGTTGCGCGCGGGCTGTCCGGGTAAACCTCGGTAGTCGTGCGGTAGCGCGCCCCGGTGATGCCGGCGCACAGGCCCCATTGTTGCAGTGGATAGTTGATGACGCCCGGCGCCACCACAGGCGAGCCGATGATCTCGCCGTTCGCGTCTGCTGGTGCGATGTGGGTGACCTTGGCGACGGCTGCGATCAGGGCCTGCTGGAATTCCGGCTCCGGCCTGGCGCTGTCACCGCACAAATAGAACCCGTCCGGCACCGTCCCGGGTTCGAACGGCGCGCCGTCGCGCGCGGCCAGCGCGGGACGGAACTCGGATTCGTCGGTATCGGTGGTTTCGTGCAGATCGATATGCATCAGCACCCGCTCCCGGAACGGCGCAACGAAAGCCATCAGCGCCGCCGACTCCGCCACCGGGCTGCCGGCGCGGAAATTGCGGTTCGGATCGAGTGCATCCGGATTCCAGCGGTGGATGCGTTCATAGCCCCACGGGCTGACGCACGGAACGACCACGAGGTTGACGCGTCCCGCATGCTCCGCAGCGTGCCGCTCGGCGAACCGTAGGGCCCCATGCACGCCGCTGGTCTCGTAGCCGTGGACGCCGCCGGTCACCAGCATGACCGGCAGTTGGTCGCGCCAGCCGGGGCTCTTGAGCGCGAACAGCGGATAGCGCTCGGGCGGATAGTCGAGTTCGCCGTACTGCACCACCTCGAAGCGCGATCGCAAACCCTCGATCGCACGCGACACGTCGTCGGCGTAACTGCGCTGCTTGCGTTGCCGCCCGAGCCACTCGGCCTTCTCCGCGTCGCCCCATGGCTTTCCAGGGGTGCCGATGGGATAGAAGGCTGTCATGGTCATCGTCGAGTCTCCGCAAAACGGGCGCAGCTCGCACTCTAACAGTGTCGCCAAACCACCCGGCCCAGCGTGCGTTGCCGCGTGCGGAAGGGCTGCAAGCCGCGATCCCCGCCATCGCATCCTGCAGCGACTGGCTACAGATGTGCGTCGGGTTCGAGGCGCTGCAGGAACTCGTAGCGTGGCGCGTTGCGATCGACGATGGTGTGCGTGTGCACACCGATCACCTGGCGAAGCAGCCCGCCATGCTTGCGGATGGCCGGCGGCCAGGACGGCAGGTCGTCACCGTTCGGATCGCCCGTCTTGATGAAGTTGGCGAAGTACCCCTCCATCGTCGCCGAGACTTCACGGTCGGCGGCGGTCCAGGCGTAGACCCGATTGGTGGAAAGATTGCCGAGCGCGTATTCGATCTCGCCGCTGTGCACGGCAGCATCGTCCGGACCGGCGCTGCCGTCGCGTTTCCCGGGGCGCGCCCGGTCGAACCGGTAGTAGTACACCGGCGCGTGGCCCGTCGTTCGCTGGAAGTGCATCCAGCGCCAGGTCGAGAACGCGATGAAGCGATCGCCGGCCAGCGCCGAACCCGACGCCTTGACCTCGGCCTCGTCGTGGCCGGGGTAGAGTTTCAGCACCTCGCCGACATGCTTACCGTACTTGCGTTCCACCGCCGCGCGGTAATCGGCGGGCGTGGGCGGCGCGCCCTTCAGGAGGGACGTATAACTGCCCTCCCCGGAGTTCGACCCGACCAGCAACGGGATGTGCGCCTGGTCGCCGGCCGCGTAGATGGCAGCCGGTGAACGCGGCAGGAACCAGCCATCGATGGTCGGTCCGAATTCGGGCATGCCCGGATCGCCACAGGCCGCGATCAACCGGTCCGCCGGCACCGCGCGCAACTGCGCCAGGGAGTGCGCGCCGACGTGGCGCTGGAAGGCAGCGCCTTGCTGCTCGGCCAGGGCCAGCGGCCTGGGCTTGAGGTTGCCGAGCACCGCGCCGCTTTCGCCGATGGCGCGTTGCATCAGCCCCTTCGAAAGCGGCGATGCCATCAGCGCCGATACGGACATGGAACCGGCCGATTCGCCACCGATCGTGACCTGCCCCGGATCGCCGCCGAAGGCCGCGATGTTGCGGTGCACCCAGCGCAGCGCCGCCACCTGGTCCAGCAATCCGTAATTGCCCGTCGCATGGTGCGGTGATTCGTCGGCGAGGGCGCGCAGCGCCAGGAACCCGAACACGTCGAGTCGGTAATTCACCGTGACCGTGACGATGCCCCGTTCGGCGAGGCTCGCGCCGTCGTAGCGCAGCTCCGAACCGTCGCCACCGACGAATCCGCCGCCGTAGAAATACACCAGCACCGGGAGCTTCCTGCCATCGCGGTTCGCCGGCGTCCACACATTGAGGTACAGGCAGTCCTCGCTGATACCGTCCGAGCGGAACACCATGTCGCCGAACAATGGCCGCTGCATGCAACGCGGCCCGAAGTGGTCGGCGCGCCGCACCCCCCTCCACGCCGCCACCGGTTGCGGCGGCTTCCAGCGCAGTGCGCCGACCGGCGGCGCCGCAAACGGAATGCCCCGGAACTCGTCGAGGCCGGACGCGGCATCATGGATGCCGGAAAGGCGTCCGCTGTCGATCCGCACCGTTGGCGCGCGAGGAGCCGCCCATGCCGGTGCCACCAGCAGCAGCATGGCGACCCCGAGCAGCACGCGTGCGCGGATCACAGGCAATGACATGGCGAGGCCCCTCGGCTGGCAATCAGCGGTGCATCTTACGGGATCGCCGGGCGGACGAGGCCGGGGCCGCCACCTCCCCATGGACGAGGCGCGGGGCGCGTCCACGCGCCCTCCCTCCGGCTCACGCCGCCTGCACGTTCGATGTCGCACCGTGTACGGCACCGGGTTGCCTCGACCGGGACACAGGATCGGCTGCCAATGGCAAAAACCTCATCCGAACCCGCATGGAAGCGCGAAAACGACACACGCATCACCCTGTTCGGATCATGGAACCTGCTCGTCGACAAGCAACGGCGCCGGCGGCTGTTCCGAGGCTTCCGGCGACTCGGCCCGCCGGACAACTACTGCTGGGACCTGCAGCAGGTCGATGCACTCGACAGCACCGGCGCGCTGGTGTTGTGGAAGGTATGGCAAGGCAGGCTGCCGGAGCAGCTCGCCTGCAGCGACGACCAGCGCCACCTGTTCCAGCGGCTCGCAGACATGCCGGCACTCGGCGAGCCCGCGCGCGCCGGCTCGCTGAACTGGCTCGAACGCCTCGGCTCGGGCATCGTCGCGGTACTCGCGACCGGCGGCGGCATCTTCGTCCTGATCGGGCAGTTGATGCTCGACATCGGCTACTGCGTGCGCCATCCGCGGGTCATCCCGTGGAAGGAGATCTCCGCCAACATCTATCACATTGGGGCGACCGCGATGGTGCTGCTCGGCAGCATCGGATTCCTGATCGGCGCCGTCATGACGATCCAGCTCGGCCTCGCGCTGGAACAATTCAATGCCTCCGACATGGTGATCGGCATGATGGCGACGGCCGTACCGCGGGAGCTCGGCGCGGTCGTGACCGGCCTGCTGATGGCGGGGCGCACGGGCTCGGCGATGACGGCAAGCATTGGCGCCATGCACATCACCGAGGAATACAACGCGCTGCAGGCGCTCGGCTCCGCGCCGAGCTTGCGGCTCGCCCTGCCGCGCGTGATCGGCGCCGCCATCGCGATGCCGCTGCTGGTGGTATGGACCGACATCACCTCGATGCTGGGAAGCGCGCTCGCCGCGCAGGCGCAGATCGGAATCAACTTCAGGCTGTTCCTGGCGGAAGCGATGCAGCAGGTGCAGATCGTCAACTTCTGGATCGGCCTCGGCAAGGGCGTATTGTTCGGGCTGGTGATCGCGCTGGTCGGGGCGTATTTCGGAATGAGCTCGTCGCCCGATACCGAGAGCATGAGCCGCAACACCACGTTTTCGGTGGTCACGAGCCTCACCATGATCCTGCTGCTCGATGCATCGCTCGGGGCGGCGCTGACCCACGTGGGACTGCTGTGAACGCCGTGGCCAAAACCACAACCACCGAGCCCGTGATCGAGGTCCGCGGCCTGTGCAAGCGCTTCGGGCGCCAACAAGTGCACAAGGGGCTCGACCTCGAAGTGCGGCGGGGAGAATTCCTGTCGGTGATCGGTACGTCCGGTTCCGGCAAGTCCACCCTGCTGCACCAGGTGATCGGGCTCGTGAAGCCTGATTCGGGTTCGATCCGGGTGCTCGGCGCGGCGGTCGGTGAACTGGACGGCGAGGCCGCGCGCCTGCTGCGGCGGCGCTGGGGCGTGCTGTTCCAGCGGGGCGCGCTGTTCAGCGCCTTCAACGTGTTCGACAACGTCGCGTTTCCGATGCGCGAATTGCGCAAGGAGGGCTGGTCCGTCGACGAGAACATGCTGCGCGACAGCGTCGCGCTCAAGCTGCACATGGTGGGCCTCAAACCCGAGGACGCCTGGAAACGCCCCGCGCAATTGTCCGGCGGAATGTTGAAGCGAGCGGCGCTGGCGCGGGCGCTGATGCTGGAGGCGGAACTGCTGTTCCTCGACGAGCCCACCACCGGCCTCGACCCGGCGTCGTCCGCCGAGTTCGACGCCATGCTCGACGCACTGCACAAGGAACTGGACCTCACGGTGATGATGGTCACCCACGACCTCTACAGCATGGCGACCCTGAGCGACCGGATCGCCGTGCTCGAGGAAGGCCGCTTGATCACCGTCGGCACGCTGCGCGAAGTCGCGCGCTTTGACCATCCGTTCATCCGGGACTTCTTCCGCTCCCGGCGCAACGACGATCCGCTGCGCGACCTGGCGAACTACGAGAACGACGGGGACTGACGCCATGGAAAACCGCGCCCACGCCATCGTCGCCGCATGTTTCCTGATCGTGTTCGCGGTCGCCGCAGCTTTGATCTTCTACTGGCTGACCGCGGGTCCGAGCGAGCCCCTGCCCTACCGGATTGTCACCAGCCAGTCGGTTGCCGGCCTCGCGCCGCAATCCTCGGTCGAGTTCAAGGGGATCGAGGTGGGACACGTGCAACGAATCCGGTTCGACCCAAAGGACCGCTCGCGGGTGATCGTCGATTTCGATGTCCAGCGCGACACCTACATCACCCGCGCGACCTATGCGGAGCTTTCGATGCACGGCCTCACCGGTGGCGAAACGCTCGAACTCAAGCTCGGCAAGGGCAGCCGGGAGCTGCTCGCGACCAGCGACGGGAACCCGGCGCAAATCCCGTTGCGCAAGGGCCTGCTCGCACAACTCGAGGATTCGGCCAAGCAGAGCATGCAGGACCTCCAGGCCGTGCTGGACAGCGCGAAGAAGGTACTCGACGAAGGCAACCGCGAGCACATCAGCGCCTCGATCCGGCAGATCGACGCCGCGACCGCGAAACTCGTCCAGATCGAAACGGAATTGATGCCCGCGATGAAGCAGATGCCAGCGCTCGTGCAAAGCGCGCGGAAGAGCCTCGACCAGAGCCATGCCCTGCTCGCCAACGCCAACCGGATCGCCGAAGAGGCGCGTGGCCCGGTGAAGAAGGCCGGCGAGGTCGAGGACACGGTCCAGCACCTGGGCCGCAAGCTCGACCGGCAGACGGCCCCCGACATCGAGGCGCTCAGCCAGAGCCTCCTGCGCACTTCGCGTTCCCTCGATGACCTGATCCGCGAATTGAAGGCGAAGCCGCAAAGCCTGATCTTCGGCCCCGCCCAACCGCCGCCCGGGCCCGGCGAGCCCGGCTTCAAGGGCAACGACGAGCACGGTGACGGTCATGAATAGCGAACCCATGGGTAAGCCGGCCTGCTCTGCAGGGGGCAAATGCTCCGCTGGCTTCGGCCGGACGATTCGAAAACCGGCCCGGCTCGCGGCGGTTCGCGAGTGGCTGCCGGCGATGGTGCCGCTGGTGGCCTGCGTGCTGCTCCTCGGCGGCTGCGTGCATTCGACCAAGGCCCGGTTCACACGCCACTACGGGCTTGGCCCGGCGCCAACGGCGCCGCATCGCGGATCCCTGGCGTCCGGCGCGAAGGGGAAGATCCTCGAGGTCGCGCAGATCTCGGTGCCCGAATGGCTGTCCGGCAACGCGATGTATTACCGCCTGGACTACCGCAACGATGATCGGCTCGCCGCTTACGCGCAATCGGACTGGATCGCGCCGCCCGCGAGCCTGCTGCAACCGATCCTGCGACAGAGCCTCGCCGGTCGCGGCTGGCGTGCGGTGGTCGGGCCGCGCAATCCGGCGAACGCCGACGCGAGCCTGCAGCTCAGGCTCGATGATTTCAGCCAGGCTTTTGCGCAGCCGGGCGCCAGCAAGGGCGTCCTCGATGCGACGGCAACGTTGATCGACAGCCACGACGACCACGTCATCGCGCAGAAGCGTTTTCATGTCGAAGTACCCGCGGCGACCGCGGATGCGCAAGGCGGCGCCCGGGCACTGGCCGAGGCGAGCCGCCGGTTCGCCGCGCAATTGCAGCAGTGGGTACAGGCGGCCGCCGGCTCGAAACGAGAGTCCGTACCGGAACCGGCTACGTCCGCTCGCTAGCTGCCCCGCCGCGTCCGGCTACACCTGCGATCGCAGGAAGCGCGCAATCCGGTGGCGTGCGCGGTCGAACAGCGACCAATGCCGCACCTCCTCCAGCGTGACGCGGCGGGCGCGGGTGAGGTCGTCGTGGAAGGAACGATCGAGTTGCTCGACCAGCGTCCGGTCGTAGGCGACCAGCGCCTCCTCGTAGTTCAGCTCGAACGAGCGCGTGTCGAAATTCGGCGAACCGACCAGCGCGAGGGTGCCGTCCACGGTCACCGTCTTGGTGTGGATCATGGTCGGCTGGTATTCGTGGATCGCGACGCCGGCTTCCAGCAGCTCGCGATAGTAGGTCTTGCTGGCCAGCGACACGATGTGGGAATCGATGTGCGGGCCGGGCACCAGCAGCGTCGCCTTCACTCCGCGCCTCGCCGCCGTCATGAGGCCGATGTGCAGGCGCGGATCGGGCGCGTAGTACGGCGTGGTGACATGGATCGTTTCGCGGGCGCCGTGGAAGAACAGCCAGTAGCTGAAACCGATCGTCGATACCCGGATGCTCGGCGCCGCGTCGAGGGCGACGACCCGCACGCTGCCGGCATCCGCCAGGTCCGGAAACAGCGACGCACCGGCCAGCACCTCTCCAGTCGCCTGGCGCCAGTTGACCCCGAACGAGCCTTGCAGATACCGCACCGCCGGCCCGCGGACGCGAAAGTGGTCGTCGCGCCAATGCTCCGGGTCCTGCGCATGCCCCGACCACACATCGGCGATTCCGACCCCGCCGGTGAATCCGGTGTGGCCGTCGACCACCATTACCTTGCGGTGGGTGCGGTCGTTGAAACGCCCTAGGTTGTACCAGCGCAGGGGCCGAAACCACGCGAACGTGCAGCCGGCCTGCTTCAGTTGCTCGACCAGCGCCGGCGCCATCCGGCCGCCGCCGACCGCGTCCACCAGCAGCCGCACCTTCACGCCACGCCGCGCCGCAGCGCAAAGTTCGT
>JAICJG010000151.1 GCA_025928585.1 Rhodanobacteraceae bacterium | reverse complement strand
GGGAAAACCTTTCAAGTGATCCTCTCCTGGAGTGCCATCGCCGCCGCGGGATTGCGCGCTTTGGCGGCGCTGATGAAATAGATGAAGACGTCCCGCCGCACCGACCGCGTCGCCTTTCCGGGCGACACCTGCGGCAGATCATCCGGTTCGCGGCCTTTGCTCCACAGTCGTGCGCGTCCGGCCCAGGCGTCGAGTTCGCGGGCGGGATAGCCGTGGCGTTCGGATTCGCGGCTGCGCATCAGGCGTGCGTATACGAAATCGCCGGTGAGGTCGGCGAAATTCGGATGCTCGGGGGAATCGGTGAAGACGCAGGCGGCGCGGTGCGCGCGCGCCTGCTCGAGGAACTCCTCGCACAGGAAAGTTTCGTTTCGCACCTCCAGTGCGTGCCGCAGCGGGCGCCCGTTCAAATCGTGCGGCAGTTGATCGAGAAAACCCGCGAAATCGTCGCGCTCGAATTTTCGCGCAGGCGGGAGCTGCCACACGATGGGCCCGAGGCGGTCACCGAGCTCGGCCAGTCCGCCGAATACGAAACCACGGATCAACATGCCCGCGCCCGCAAGCTTGCGCCCCTCGGCGATCTGGCGCGGCGCCTTCAGCGAGAACACGAAACCCGGTGGAGTTTCATCGCGCCATTTGGCGTACACCTTCGGAGTCTGCGCGCGATAGAACGTGCTGTTGATCTCGATCGCGGTCAGATGTCGACTGGCGTACTCCAGCTCGCGGCGCTGCGGCAATCCCTTGGGGTAGAAATTGTCGCGCCAGGGCGGAAAGTTCCAGCCACCGATGCCGAGCTTGATGCGCGCGCTGCGCGCCTCCGCCAGCTCGTCCGGGATCGGTTCGTCCGACGCCTTCACGCGGTGTGTTCCAGGTGTCCGTTCGCAGTGAGCCAAATGACCCGCGTTGCTTTTGCAGCGGCCGGCGGACGAGGCGCACCCCGCAGCGCCATGGTTCCATGGCCAGGGCGCACGCCGAGGCATGGGCGCCGTTGCGGAGCAACCCCCCGGGCCTGGGCCGTTTGCCCGCATGACTGCGTCATCACGGGTCGACGCATCGACATACATCTTCCTCGCTCTTCCTTGCCCTGCAGGCAAACGGCGCCGGCGCGGCGACTTGGCTCATCGTGAACAGACCCAGGGATCATGCTCGCCGAATGAGCAGGGATGGCCTTCCGGATTTCGGCAACTGCAGCCGCTGCCGCCGTACACGGCATGCTTCCCGAAGCTGAACGCCTCGCAAAGCCAGGCGATCATCGCAAGAGCATGGCGGTAGCGGAGCGCAGGAATGATCGTTGCTGTGGTCTGTTTGGCTGGCGTACGCACGGTGTTGTTCCCGGCAAGGCACACGAAAGCGATGAAAAGAAAGCCGCGGTTTCCTTCCGGGACCATTCGCGCTACAGGATATTCGCCTCGCGCAGCCGCCGCAAAATGGCATCGACCGTCGCAGAGAGGGTACCGATGGCATCGATCGTGAGCGTGCGGGATTCGTCGGCGGCAGGTTCCTCCAGCGTCTGCAACTGGCTATCGAGCAACGAGGCGGGCATGTATTCGTGATGGCGGGTTGCCACGCGACGTTGCAACTCCACATGCGGCACACGGAGATAGACGAACCAGACCTGCGGGCGGCCGGCGCGCAGGAAATCGCGATGGATTCGCTTCAACGCCGAGCAGCCGACGATGCCGGGCCTGTTCTGCGACCGGCGCGCGTCGATCCACTCGGCGATGGCGGCGAGCCACGGTTCGCGATCCTCGTCGTGCAGCGGGTGGCCGGCGCGCAGCTTCGCGACATTGGCGGGCGGATGGAACGCGTCACCTTCCTGGTAATCCCAGCCGAGCCGTTTCGCCAGTGCCGCGCCAACGGTGGTTTTCCCGCAGCCGGATACGCCCATGACCACGAGCATGGGGAAATGTGATTCGACTTGTTCGGCCATGCGGCCCCCGGTTCGTGGCGATCGTGCGGCCGGCGCGGAGCGGGGCGGGTGCAAACAGGGTACGCGTCGCGCGTGGGCAATCCATGAAGGCGGCGGGAGCCCAGATGGTCGTTGCGGCCGGAATGTGAACCGGGTCCCGGAGGCCGCATCACCGAGCCGGATCGCCTCTTGCCAACCCCGCCGGACTGTCGCATCTTTGCAGCCGTGGTCCATCGCCAACGGAGCCTGACATGAAAGGTCTTGAGAAAAAGAAGGAAGCCAAGAAGAAGCCGCAAAAGTCACTGAAGGAAAAGCGCGCCGAAAAGCACGCGAAGAAGGCCGAACAGTCCTGAGCCGGATATCGATACTGGCATCCACCGTTCTCGTCGCTTGAGCCGTGTGGGGCAGCTACTCCATCAGCCGGAAGTTTCGGCGACGATCCGCTGGGGATGGCTGTACACGTTCATCGCCTCGTCGCGCGCGAAGGCGATCAGCGTGATGCCGGCTTCGTCCGCGGCGGACACCGCCAGCGAGGTGGGCGCGGAGATCGCCGCGATGACGGCGATCCCCGCATGGGCGGCCTTGTGGACGATCTCCCACGAGGCCCGCGAAGTGATCGCGAGAAAACCGTCCGTGCCACGCAGTGACCCGGTGGCAATCGCGCCGATCAGCTTGTCCAGCGCGTTGTGGCGACCAACGTCCTCCCGCACCGTGGCGCTGCCGTCGCGGGCGACGAACGCCGCGGCGTGCGCGCCGCCGGTGGCCGCATTCAGCGGCTGGCCGGCGGCGAGGGCCTGCATCCCGGCGGCGATCGCGTCGCGCGTGACGCCCTCTCCCGGAGCGACCCGCGGAAGCGGCCGCACCGCGTCTTCGAGCGATTCGATGCCGCACAACCCGCAGCCGCTGCGACCGGCGAGGCTGCGGCGCCGTTCGGCGAGCGCGGCGAAACGGTGCGAGGGAATCAGTCCCTGCAGGGAAATGCCGCGGTCGGTGCGCAGGACATCCACGAGCTCGTATTCACCCGCTTCCTCCACGATGCCTTCGGCGAGGGAAAAGCCAAGCGCAAAGTCCCGGAGGTTGCAGGGTGTCGCCAGCATGACGGCGAAGGACACGCCGTTGTAGACCATCGCCACCGGCGCCTCGCCGACCACGTGGTCCACGAGCCGCTCGCGATTCCGCGGGGCGACGTGCAGAACTTCGAGTTCCTCGAGTCCCTCGGATGCTGCGGGCGGTTTCGGGTGCGGTGTCGGCGTGGTCTCCACGCGTCTACTCTATTGCTTCGACTCGGCGGTGCCCAGCACCGCTTCCGCCGGCTTGTCGGGCTGCCGTACCAGCAGCGGGTGCACGAACACCGCGCCGAGGATCACCACCACGCCGGCGTAGAACCACGCATCGAGCTGGTGCTGTTCGCCGAGCAGGACGGCCGCGAGGACGATCGCGTACACGGGCTCGAGGTTGGTGGTCAGTTGTACGGTGTACGCGGTGAGCTTGCGCAACACCGCGAGCGCCAGCGCGAACGGCAGCAGGGTACAGGCCAGCGCCAGCACCAGCAGCAGCGCGGTGTCGCGCACGCCGGGCACGACGAAGCTGCCCTGGCCATGCCAGACGGCGGTCACCAGCGTCAGGAACAGGGTGCCTGCGCCGAGTTCGAGGCAGGTCACGGTCAACGCGCCGCCGCGGTCGGCCATGCGCTTGTTGAACGCGCCGAAGGCCGCGCAAAGCACCGCCGACAGTACGCCGACCCAGACCCCCAGCCGCATGCCGGCGGGCACCCCGCCGGCCACCAGCGCGACGCCCGGCACCACGGCGATGCCGAGCAGCAGTTCGCGCGGTTCGAAGCGGCGGCCGACGACCAGCGGTTCGACGATCGCGAGGAATACCGGCGCGAGCGCGATGCAGGTCGCCGCGACCGAGGCATTGGCGAGCTTCACCGCCGAATAGAACGTCAGCCAGTGCAACGCGACCAGCACGCCGATGCCTGCGTAGGCCGCCATTCGGCGCGCCGGCATCGCGCGCAGTTCGCGCCAGACCTTCGGCAACAGCAACAGCGCGAGCACGACGATCAGCATCCGCCACCACACGAGTTGCAGTGCGGAAAGGGTGATCAGCTTGCCGAGGATGGCGGTGAAGCCCCACAGCAGCACGCAGAAGTGCAGTTGCCAGTGGGCGCGGGTGGTGGCGGACATTGGGTCGGGGCCCGAAAAAGGGAACGGACGGCGCATTGCACGCCGTCCGTGCAGTCATTTTCCCACATCCGGGGCGCGCGGCGTGTCCATCGCAGTCATCGGCACCGTTCGCGCTGAGCGCAGCGATCCACGGCCGCGGAGTCGAAGCGCTTGGCCGTTCATCCTCCGGCTCCGACGCGTGGTTTCTACGCTCAGGACGAACGGAACCAAGGCACCACCACCGGCGGGGCTTGTCGATGCGGCCTCAGTGCCCCTTGGCCGGCTTTTGCATCTTCGCGATCACGCCCGCGCAGG
>JAICJG010000077.1 GCA_025928585.1 Rhodanobacteraceae bacterium | reverse complement strand
TGCTGCTGCGCTTCCATCAATCGCGGCAGCCGGTCGCAGAGTTGCTCCGTTGCTGCGCGGACGCCGGCCAGCCGTTCGTTCATGCTGTGCTCGATGGCCTGGTCCGACGCGCCGAACAGTGACGCGAACACCATCGGGACGACGGCCTGCCTGCCGGCCTCCACGCCTTCATGCCCGATCGCAATGCCTTCCCGGGCGATCTCGCAATCCGTGCGAAGCGGGCAATCGTCATGGCTGTGGCCTCGTAGCTTTCGGGCACGGCGCGCCGGCGTCCGCGGCGGCCCGGGATTTCAGTCGTCGTCACCTTTCAGCGCATCCCTGCGGCATTCGTCGATCTTTGCCGGGGTCAGGTCCGCGTACGGCTTGAAGGCGGGCAGGTCGGTGGCGAGTTTCTGCTGGCTCGCCTTCAAGGCGGGCAGGCGGTCGCAGATTTTCGCCGCGGCGACGCGAATGCCGGATGCCTGCGCCTCGACGCGCTGGCGGATCTGCTGCTCCGATTCGCCCGAGAACGCGGCCGCGATCGCCGCACTGGCGGCGTGAATGCCGAGCGCCGCGCCCTGGCTACCGATGGCGATACCCTCCCGGGCGATCTCGACGAGTTGCTGGCGATAGGCGAGCGTCTCCGTGCGTTGCGCAGGTGTAAGCGGAACCGCCTTCCCGGCGATCAGGAAATCGCCCTGCGGCGTGATCTCGGCTTTCGGTGCATCGTCATGGTCGTTGGAAACGGTGATGTTCCTCGTCGCGAGTTCGACGCTGGCCTTGTCCATCGCGCGATCGATCATGCCCGTGATGGACAGGCTGGATGAGGAACCGGCAGTGGACGAACCAGCGGTCGATACGGGGTGGCTCGTGCTGCAGGCGGACAGCAAAACAAGGCTCGACGCGGCGCACCAGGCGGAGAATTTGCGCGTGATCATGGTTGGCTCCGGAACAGGGGACTGGTCTCGAAGGCTTGCAGTGCCGACATGGTGGTCTCCTCAAGCTTCGTCGCGCCAGCGGCGGAACCAGATCGCCACGGCGATCAGGGCGATCCCGACCGCGGCACCGATCCACATTTCGGGCAGGGTGAAGGCGTGCGCCATGGATCCGTAGCTGATCGCGGCCAGTTGGTCGCCGCCCACGAAATCCACGCCGTGGGCGCCGAAGTCCGGTACCACCCAGCCGGCCGGGATCACGCTGAGCAGCGCGCGGCCGACGAGGCTGCCCCAGAAGAACTGCGGGTCGAGGTGCGGAAGCCCCAGCAGCCCGACCCAGAAGTTCAGGACGCCGGCGATGATCGGGATCACCACCGCCCACAGGAACGGCTTGCTGCGTACCGCAGCCGACCACACCAGCAGCCAGCCGACGGTGGGCAGCGCCCACACCGCGTTCACCGGCACCATCGCCAGCAGGTGCAGCCACAGCGAGAACGGCTCGGGGTGCGTCCACAACAGCGCCAGCGGATTCAGTCCGTGGGCGAGGAACCAGAGGCTCGCGACGATCTGCAGGGCAACGTAACCCGCCAGCACCACACCGACCGAGATCAACGGCGCGATGATCACGGCCGCGATCACCTTGGAAACCACCGTCGAGGTGTCGGAAAGCGGCAGCGACTTCCAGAACAGGATGCTGCGGTCGCGGCGGTCGTCGTACAGCGCGCCGAGCAGGTAGAAGAACACCACGAAGAACAGCACGATCGCGGCGATCGTGCCGAAGGTCAGCATCAGGCCGTCCAGCCCCGGCGCGATGCCCGCGGCGTTGTGCTGCATGCCGTTGCTGAGCAGCGCACTCAGGTTGCCGTCCATTCCGATCCGGATGTTGTTGCGCAGCCGGAGCGCTTCCAGGGCGATGATGCCGAGGATGCTGATGGCCACCAGCACGCCGGCGGCCCAAATCTGCGCCCACAGGAAGCCGCGTCGTTCCTCCCAGTATTCGCGCTTCAGCAGCCAGGCGAACGGCGATTTGACGATCGCATTCATGCGTAGGTCCCTTTCATGATGGCCACGAACAGGTCGGACACGGACGGCCGCTTGACCTCGCCGAGGCGCGCAAGCTGTTCGGGATCCGCGCTGTCATACAGGAAAATCGTCTTGCCGAACACTGCCGCCCGTTCGTCGATCGGTTTCAGCGCGCGCGCAGCTTCGACCCGGTCGGCGTTCACCAGTACTTCGGCGAAGCGCGCGCCCATTTCCTCCATCGTGGTGCTGAGCGCGACCTTGCCGTCGCGGATGAACAGGAGGTCGGTGAGGATGTGCTCGACTTCCTCCACCTGGTGGGTGGTGATGAGGATGGTCTTGTTCTCGTCGAAGTAGTCCTCCAGCAGGCTCTGGTAGAACTGCTTGCGGTAGAGGATGTCGAGGCCGAGGGTCGGTTCGTCCAGCACCAGCAGCCGCGCATCGATCGCCATCACGATCGCGAGGTGCAACTGCACGATCATGCCCTTGGACATCTCGCGCACGCGCTGGTTGGTCTGCAGCTTGGTGCGCGCGAGGAAGCGCTCGCACTTGGCGCGGTCGAAGCGCGGGTGCACGCCGGCCACGAAATCGATGGCCTCGTGGACCCGGATCCAGCGGGGCAGGGTGGCGACGTCGGCGATGAAGCAGACCTGGCGCATCAGTTCGGGCCGCTGGCGGCGCGGGTCCATGCCGAGCACCTTCAGCTCGCCCTCGAAGTCGGTGAGGCCGAGCGCGGCCTTCAGCGCGGTGGTCTTGCCGGCGCCGTTGGGACCGATCAGGCCGACGATGCGTCCGGGGCCCACCTCGAAATCGGCGCTGTCCAGGGCCACGGTGTTCTTGTAGCGCTTGGTCAGGCCGCGCGCGTGGATGATGGTGTCGGCCGCGCCAGGAGCGGCGGCGGGTCGTTCGGCGACGGCGGCGAATGCATCGTTCATCACGAGTCCCTCTTGTCGGGTTGTTGCGGCAGTTGCGCCAGCAGCTTTTCCGGGTCCAGCCCCATGCGCTCGATGCGTGCCCGCAGGCGCGGCCATTCCTCGCGCAGGAATTGTTCGCGTTCGCTCTTGAGCAGCGCCGCGTGGGCACCCTCGGTGACGAACATGCCCAGGCCGCGGCGCTTCTCCACCAGTTGCTCGTCGACCAGTTCCTGATATGCCTTGGAAACGGTCAGCGGGTTGATCTGGTAGTCGGCCGCGACCTGGCGCACCGATGGCAGGGCGTCGCCCTCGTGCAGGGCACCGTCCAGGATCATCGCCACCACGCGTTCGCGGAGCTGGCGGTAGATCGGGACGTTGTCGTTCCAAGTCACGCTCATGAAGGGATCCTTGCGGTATGGTGGCAATCCTCGCACGGAGCGTGCGGGGATCCGGGGACCACCTCAGGCACCGACCGCATCGTTGGCGAACGAATAGAACGGCATGCGATCGGCAGCTGTCGCGGTGTCGGCCGAGTCCGCCTTGTCGCCCCGGTGCAGCGCGCGAAGTTGCTCGCGGGTGGGATACACGTGGATGGTCGGCAGGGTGGGGATGACCGCCGCGCGGACACTGGCGGCCACCGGTGCGTTCTGCAGCGCGGCATCTGCCGCGGCGTTGCTGTACGTGGCGATGCCGGCCATGCCGGCGGCGGTGATCAACATGGCGACGACGATTGCGATGGGCTTGCGGGCGTTCATGGCGGGTCTCCTATAGTGACCTCGTTGACCAGTGTTGTAGTGAACTATAACACCAGTTTTGGACCCGTCAATCCCCCCTGCCATCAGTCATGGGTCGTCGGGCGCGAGCGTTGGGGGGTGGGAGCTGTCCCCCTGCCGTTCGTTTCGACAAACCGGCCGCGGCTGGCCGCGCACGGAGGCATCGGGGCCGCCAGGCCGGCCCGGAAGCGATGAATGAACCCTGTCATCCATCTGCGGTCATAGAGGGCGCACGTTGCCAATGTGCAGGGAACCGCGCAAAATGGTCGATTCATGCATACGATTCGACCGTGCCGCAGCGCACCAGCCAACATCAACAGAGGAAATCATCGATGAAGCACATCATGCGGCCGAGCCTGGCCGCCGTAGCCGTGATCGCGGCGTTCGGCGTCGCGGGTGTCTCGCAGGCGCAGACCCAGACCACCGCCCCCGCCAAGGTCGACAAGGCCAAGGCCAGCGAGATCGTCGGCTATGAACTTGCCGGCCGCTATCCCGATTGGGCCCGGGACCTCGTCAATCCGCAGCAGGTCGGCCAGGCGGTGGCGCGTGCGCTGGAAGGCCAGAAGCCCAGCATGAGCCAGACCGAAGCCGAAAACGTGGCCAAGGCGTTCGGCACCGAGTTCCAGGCCCGCGCCAAGCAGCATTTCGACCAGGTCGCCGCGCAGAACAAGCAGGCGGGCGATGCCTACCTCGCCAAGAACAAGTCGCGATCGGGCGTGCACGTCACCTCCGACGGCTTGCAGTACCAGGTGATCAAGCAAGGCACCGGTCCCAAGCCCAAGGCCACCGACACGGTACAGGTGAACTACACCGGGTCGTTCGTCAATGGCCAGGAATTCGATTCCTCGGCCAAGCACGGCAGCGGCCCGGCCAAGCTCGACCTTTCCAACGTCTTCCCGGGCTTCAAGGAAGCGGTGATGATGATGCCGGTCGGCAGCCACTACAAGTTCGTGATCCCTTCCGACCTCGCCTACGGTGCGGAGCCGAAGAACGGGTTCCCGCCGAACGAAACCCTGATCTTCGATGTCACGCTGGTGAAGATCGGCGCGCAGTAACGGGCATCCGCTTACGCAGACAAAAACGCGGCCTTCGAGGCCGCGTTTTTTTGTCTGCCATTTGCCGAAACGTTCGGGAGCAAGAGCAAACGGGAAGAAGCAGCGCGTGGTGGTTGTCGCCCCTCCGTGCCCTTCGACCACGGCCCTTTACGGATGAAAGAGTCCTTGCAGCGGCCGGCGCCTCAAGCCTGCGCGATCATTTCCACGCGTGCGGCACAGATGAAGTCGTTCATCGACAACCCGCCGACGTCGTGGGTGGACCAATGCACCGTGCAACGGCTGTAACCGACCTCGAGGTCGGGATGGTGATCCTGCCGGTTCGCCATCCAGCCCACGGCGTTGACGAAGCCGAGCGTCTCATGGAAGTTCGAGAACTTGAACGACTTCGCGATCGACTTGCCGTCGCCGGCGGCCGACCATCCCGGGAGGGCCGCCAGCAATTCGCCGACCCGTGAGGCATCCAGCGCCTCGCCACCCTTGCGGGGTTCGCACTGCATCGCGGCGAGCCGCTCGGGCGCGAGTCCCATGATCAGTCGCCGCCCTGGATCTTGCCGTGCAGGTCGGAAATCTTGCTCGGCAGGCTCGCGAAGTACGCCGCGAGATCCTTGATGTCCTGGTCGCTGAGCGGCGCCGCCATGCCATTCATGATCGCGTTGGTGCGCTTGCCGCTCTGGTAGGCGTGCAGCGCCTGCTGCAGGTAATCCGGGTATTGGCCGGCGAGCGCGGGGTAGTTCGGCGCGATGCCGTTGCCGTCCTTGCCGTGGCAGGCTTCGCAGGCGGCGGCCTTCTTCGCGCCGTCGGCGGCATTGCCGCTGGACGCCGCGGCCGTGCCGCATGCAAGCACCAGCGACGCCGCGAGCAGGGAAGCGAGGGTGGTACGAAGATGCATGATCCGGGACCCCTTAGTTCTTGAGCGGTTGCTTGGGCGCGAGGCTCGAGAGGTAGGCCGCAATGTTCTCGATCTGCTGTTCGGTCAGGCTGCTGGCCTGCGCATTCATGGTCGGGAACTTGCGGGCGCCGCTCTTGTACTCGTGGAGGGCGTCGATGATGTACTGCTCGTTCTGGCCCGCGATGCGCGGCACGTGGTACTCGGGATACATCGTTTCGTAGCCCGTGATCCCGTGGCAGCCGTGGCACGTGTAGACCTCGAGCTTGCCCTGGGCCGGATCGCCCTTGGCGAAAGCCGTGGCTGCGAAACTCGCGAGCACCGTCATCAGAACGACGGTCGACATCGATCGGATCATGTTGTTCGGACTCCCCGCAAGCGGCGCTGGCCGTGGTTGCAAAGCCCGAAGTATAGCTTGTGATGCGGCTCGGCGGACAAGGTCGCGCGCAGGGCGCGGCACATCAGCCCGGATGCGACGAAGCGTGCTGCTGCATCACGTCGATCGCGAGCGCCGAATGTGCATAGGCGCCGCCCGCCCGCATTTCCGCGGCGACCCAGATCGCTTCCATGATCTGCTGTTCGGTGGCACCCGCCTTCAGGGCCCCACGAGTGTGGCCCTTGATGCAGTAGGGACACTGCGTGGTGTGCGCCACCGCGACCGCGATCAACTGCTTGGTGACCGTCGGCAACGCAGCGTCGGCGAACACCGCGCGGCTGAAGTTCTGGAAGGCCTCGAGCGGCGCCGGCGCGAGCTCGTGGCGCTTCTGCGCGATGTCGGCGCTGGACTGCGGATACATCGGATGGTCCATGACCTGCTCCTGCTGTTTGCGGAAACCTTGCACTCTACGCCGATCACCGATGCCCGCCTTGCCGCAGGTCAGCGAGCCTGCGCGGGGCGGCCGCGAGGATTCGATTGCCAACGGCAGTGCGGGGTGGTCTGATGGCGGCATGAACGGGTGGCGCTTCGGGGTCTGGGGGCTGTTCGCGTGGTTGGCGCTGGGCACGGCGTGGGCGGCCGGCCCGGAACCCCCGTCCGCGCGGCCGCTGGTGCTGACGCTGCGTGTCGATGGCGCGATCAGCCCGGCCAGCGCGGATTACGTCGTGCGCGGCATTTCGCAGGCCCGCCATCGGCACGCCGCGGCGATCGTCCTGGAGCTGGATACGCCGGGCGGCCTCTCGAGCTCGATGCGCGACATCACCAAGGCGATCCTCGCATCGCCGGTGCCGGTGATCGGCTATGTCGCGCCTTCCGGCGCCCGGGCCGCGAGCGCCGGCACCTACATCCTGTATGCCTGCCACGTCGCGGCGATGGCGCCGGCCACGAACATCGGCGCGGCTTCGCCGGTCTCGCTGACCGGTGGCGACCTGCCCGCGCCGTTGGCCAGCAGCGGCAAGCCCGGCGCGGGCGAATCGACCGAAATGCGCAAGGTCACGAACGATGCCGTCGCCTACATCCGCGGGCTGGCGGAACGCCGTGGCCGCAATGCCGGCTGGGCGGAAAGAGCCGTGCGCGACGCGGTCAGCGCTTCGGACACCGAGGCGCTCAAGTTGCACGCCATCGACTTGATCGCGCCGAACCTGCCGCAACTCCTGGCGGACCTCGACGGCCGCCAGGTGGAAACCGTGGCCGGCGCGCGCGTGCTGCACACCCGTGGCGCCAGCATCGAGTCCATCGCTCCCGGCTGGCGCAGCCGGTTCCTCGGCGTGGTCGCCGATCCGTCGGTCGCGTATATCCTGTTGCTCATCGGATTCGGGGGACTGGTGCTGGAGGGCATGCATCCGGGCGGCGTATTGCCCGGCGTGGTCGGGGCGATCTGCCTGCTGCTCGCGCTGTACGCTTTCCAGTTGCTGCCGGTGAATTTCGCGGGCCTTGGCCTGATCCTGCTCGGCATCATCCTGATCGTCGCGGAGGCTTTCGTGCCCGCGTACGGCGTGCTCGGGACCGGCGGCGTGATTTCGTTCGTGATCGGTTCGGTGATCTTCATGCACACGGGCGTCCCGGGCTACGGCATGGCGGTGCCGGTGGTGGTCGGAATTGCGATCGCAGCCGCCGGCATCCTCGCCGGCATCGTCTGGATGGCGGTGCGCTCGCGCCACCGGCCGGTCGTCAGCGGCCGCGAGGAAATGCTCGGCGCGGTCGCCGAAGTGGTCGACGATTTCGAGGGCCGCGGCGCGGTGCACGTGCACGGCGAACGCTGGCAGGCGCGCTCGGAGGTGCCGCTGAAGCGCGGCCAGGCGGTGGCGATCACTGCGATCCATGGCCTCATTCTCGATGTGAAACCCGTTGCGGTTCCGAAGGAGGCAACCCCGTGAGCATCTATCCCGTCATCGCGGTAATCGTGGTCGTCGTGCTGCTGATCCTCTTGTCCTCGATCAAGGTCCTGCGCGAGTACGACCGCGGCGTGATCTTCCTGTTCGGGCGGTTCCAGGCGGTCAAGGGGCCGGGCCTCATCCTGCTCATCCCGATCATGCAGCAGATGGTCCGGATCGACCTGCGCACGATCGTGATGGACGTGCCGCCGCAGGACGTGATCTCGCGCGACAACGTGCCGGTCAAGGTCAACGCGGTGATCCTGTTCCGGGTGATCGACCCCGAAAAGGCGGTGATCCAGGTCGAGGACGCGCGCGAGGCGACCAGCCAGCTCGCCCAGACCACCTTGCGCTCGGTACTCGGGCAGCACGAACTGGACGAGATGCTGAGCGAGCGCGAGAAGCTCAACCATGACATCCAGGTCATCCTCGACCAGCACACCGACGCCTGGGGCATCAAGGTGTCCAACGTCGAGATCAAGCAAGTCGATCTGGACGACAACATGGTGCGGGCGATCGCGCGCCAGGCCGAAGCCGAGCGCCAGCGCCGCGCCAAGATCATCAATGCCGAAGGCGAATTGCAGGCTTCGGAAAAACTCATGCAGGCGGCGCAGACACTGGTGGAGCAGCCGCAGTCCATCCAGTTGCGCTACCTGCAGACGCTGGTCGAGGTCGCCGGCGACCGCACCTCGACGATCGTGTTCCCGTTGCCGCTGGATTTGCTGGAGCCGCTGGTCGGCAAGCTGCGCAGGGATGCGGGGCAAGCGCCGCCCGCGCCTTGATCGCGGCTGCTGAATCGCGAACGGTGCTCAGCTGGATCGCGGATCAAACGCGCGCCGACTTCACCAGCAGGTGCTTGGCGATCGCTCCGTGCAGGTGCCCGAGCGCGCGGACGAGGTGAAGCGTCGCGAACAGCAGCAGGATGCCCAGCGCGCACCACACCGCGACGCCGGCCCAGGTGGTCGACCACTCGGCCAGGCTGCACACCCAGTAGGGTGCGTCGATGCAGCTGCCGGTTTCGAGGTGGTAGGCAACGGTCCATGCCTTCATCGCCGGCGTCGCGATCAGCGCCAGCGAGACGCACGTCAGCACCACCACGACCGTGAAATAGGCGATCCCGAGCGGCAGCATCAGCAGCATGTACAGCAGCGTGACCCAGGTGCGCGGATCGGCCAGCATCGCGAGGATCCGCTGGTGCCAAGGCCGTTCGCGTTCGACGTAGGGCGGCCGGCGCGGCATCCGCACGCCGAGCATGCCTTCGACGATGCGGCTCTCCAGCAGCGACAGCCCGCGGACCGAGGCCATGAACACCAGGAAGAACGGAATGCCCACCAGGGTGAACGCGAGGCCCAGCGACAGCGACAGGCCGGTCACGGCCCAGGTGAAATAGAAGATGCCGGTCGCGAGCGCCAGCAGCATGTAGAACAGCGCACCCCAGGTGTGCGGATCCGCGGCGACGCCGAAGAAGCGGCCGAACGCGGAACGCCGCGGGCGGGGCGGCGGGGTGCGCAATGCACGCACGACGGTTTGCTCGGTGGTGCGGTAGATCTCGGCGACCTCCTCCGGCGCGCCGTAGCTGGTCGCGATTTTTTCCAGCAGTTCGGCCTCGCCCATGCCGGGGTGTTCGGCGAGCTCCGAACGCAGGTGTTCCTCGGCGTCGTACAGCGCGTCCTGGATCATCGCGGGATCCGCGCCGGCCAATGCCGTGCGCAGTTGCGCAAGGTATTCCTTGATCGTCTTGGGCGTGCTCATGGCTTCAATCCTTCAAGATCGAGTCGACGTAACGGCGGGTGGAGTTCCAGGCACCGGTCCATTCGCGCAGGACCTTCCGTCCCAGCGGGGTGATCCGGTAATAGCGACGCGGCGGTCCCGCTTCGGATGGTTCGACGTAACTGTCGAGCAACTCCGCGGCGCTCAGGTTGCGCAGCACCGGGTACAGCGCGCTCTGCTTGCCGACCAGCACGCCGCCGGCATCCCGTTCGAGGCGCTTGGCGATCTGGTAGCCGTAGAGCGGCTCACCCGCGGCCGCGAGCACCGCGAGCAGCACCAGCGATACGGTGCCGGCGGCGAGTTCCTTCTCGAATTTCTTGAGGTGGGTGTCGGTGTCCGCCATCGCCGGGAGTTGCATGGTCCATACAGACGAGTACACTATACCGCACTTGACAATAGTTGCATGCGGCGAAAGTCATGGGTCAAGGGTCATGCTGCCGGCTTCGGCGGAGTGGTCCATACTGGACGCGCAGGTGCGTCCGACACAGATCGCTGCGAGGCGGCGGGAGGTCGAAATGCTGGAACTTGGATTGTTGGTGCTGGTGGCGGCCGGCGTGTTGTGGCTGTGCGGCGCGTTGGTCGTCGGCGTCTTCAAGTTGACGTTCGGGTTGCTGGGCGCGATTTTCGGCGGCCTGTTCGGGTTCCTGGCGCTCGGCGTGGTGGCTCTGCTGGTGCTGCCGATCGTGGTACTCGCGCTGTTGCCGCTGCTGCTGCCGGCGCTGTGTGTCGCTGCGCTGGTGTGGCTGATCGTGCACGCGTCGCGCGCGCACCAGCCCCCGCAGCCCCCGGTGGCCACCGTGCGTTGATGGTGCCCGCGCCGTCTTCGAGCTGGAGGCGGGGTCGAGGAGCGCAGTGACGGACCCGGCGACGGGATTGCGTTCGCTCCTGCGCTCCTCGCCGGCTCCGTCCAGCGGCCTTGCGCTGGCCTGTGCGGCCCCCGCAGGCTCGTGCGACGACCGCGCGTCTTCGCGGTGCGTTCAGCCCCGATCGAGATCGAACCGTACGGGCACCACGGCCCACGCTTCGATTGCATGGCCGCCCTGCATCGCCGGATGAAAGCGCCAGGCAGCGAGGACGTGCCGGCGCGCGGCGTCATCCAGCACGCGGGATCCGCTGCTGCGTTCGATCAACACTTGTACCGGTTTTCCGGTTGCGTCGACCAGCACTTTCAAGAGCACCGTGCCCTGCACGCGGTCGCGCAACGCCCGGATCGGGTAGGCGGGTGGAGTCGCGGTTTCGTAGGCAATGGTTGCATCACTGTCGGCGGCCGGTGCGGCGGCATTCGCGCCGGGCAACGCGGCCGGCACCGGGGCGAGCGGCACGAGGGTCGGCAACGCCGTCGCGTCCATCGGTCGCGGATGCGCCACTGCCACGTGCACGGTCGGGGTCGCGACCCGCTTCGCCACGTGCAGTTCCGGAACCGCAGGTGGCAGCACGGGCGGAGGCAATGGTTCCACGATCGCCGCCAGGAGGGATTGCGGCGGCGGGGGTCGGAGCATGTGCGGTGCGTTCGGCAGTAGCGCGAACAGCACGATCGCGAGATTGAAAGCAAGGGTGAGCGCCATCGCGATCGAGCGGGTCGCGTGCGGCGCGCATTCGAAGGAAGGATCCAAACGCAGCGATGTCATGAGCCACCTCCTTTCGCTGAGGACGTGGCCAGGGACGTCCGGGTACGACGCCCCGGTCGAGTTCGACGCTACGCCTCTGCCGGAGCGCGGACAAGTGCCGCCGCCGGGGCCCCCGGGCGGGGCGAACGTGTGTCTCAGGCGGGGGCGGCGGGTTCGATCAGGCCGGCCACGATTTCGTGCGAACGCAGGCGTGCCGCGTGGTCGTGCATGTTGCTGGTGACGATGAGCTCGTCGGCGCCCGTCCGCCGGATGAAGGCGTGGATCCGGTCGGCGACCGTGCCGGGTGCGCCGATCGCCGTGCACGCGAGTACGTGGTCGAGCAGGTTGCGCGCCTGCACCGGCAGCGACTCGGCATAACCTTCCCGGGGCGGCGGCAGGCGCCCCGGATGACCCGAGCGCAGGTTCACGAACGATTGCTGCCAGGAGGAGGCGAGATAGTGCGCCTCGTCGTCGCGGTCGGCCGCGAACACATTGAAGCCCAGCATCACGTACGGCTTGTCGAGGTACGGCGAGGGCTCGAAGCGGGCGCGGTACAGCGCGACCGCTTCCTCCATCTGCGCCGGCGCAAAATGCGACGCGAAGGCGTAGGGCAGGCCCAGCGCCGCCGCGAGTTGTGCACCGAAGAGACTCGAGCCGAGGATCCAGATGGGCACGCGGTGGCCTGCGCCCGGGACGGCACGTACGGGTGCCCGGCCCTCGAAGTACGCGATCAGTTCGACCACGTCGTGGGGGAATTGATCGGGATCGCTCTCGAGGGTGCGCCGCAGCGCGCGTGCGGTCGCCTGGTCGGATCCCGGTGCGCGCCCGAGCCCGAGGTCGATGCGGCCGGGATACAACGCCTCGAGCGTGCCGAACTGCTCGGCGATCACCAGCGGCGAATGATTGGGGAGCATCACCCCGCCGGCGCCGACGCGGATCCGAGAAGTCCCGCCGGCGACGTGGCCGATCAGCACCGCGGTCGCGGCGCTGGCGATGCCGGGCATGCCGTGGTGTTCGGCCATCCAGTAGCGGTGGAAGCCCCAGCGATCGGCGTTGCGGGCCAGGTCGAGCGTGTTCCGGAACGACTCGGTCGCCGATCCGCCTTCGGTGATGGGGCACAGGTCGAGGATCGAAAGCGGGATCATTACAGCACCAACGTGTGTTGGCCGCCCGAATAATCAAGGTGTCCATCGACCACCTGCGCGGCCGAAGTGTACGGATGCTCGCGTGGCGCACCGGGTCCCATGATGTGCAACACGCGGGTGCCGTGCAGCTTGAACACGTCGGCAACCAGGCCGCGATGGCAGCGCCACCACACGGCTTCCGAACACATGATCGCGGTGCGCTTCGCGCGCGCCAGCGCCTTCAGGCGTTCGACGCCGGCCTGGAAGGCCTCGGTCTGCATGTAGTCGGCGTAGCCACGGAACGCCGGGAGTCGCCACGCAACGTTCGGTGAACCGGGCTGCACCTTGCGGCGGCCGCCGAGTTCGGTGAACGGCTCGTAGCCGATGCGGGCGTCCAGCAGCGCGCGTTGCAGCGGTTCCACGTTGAAGTGCGGGTACTTGCGTGAACCCGGATAGTGGCGCACGTCGGCCAGTGCCTCGATGTCATTTTCGTGCAGCAGCGCGATGAACTCCTCGATGCTGCGCGTCGA
>JAICJG010000055.1 GCA_025928585.1 Rhodanobacteraceae bacterium | reverse complement strand
GGGGCGCGGCCCTGGGGGGGGGGGGGGGGGGGGGGGCCGGTGGGGGGGGCCCCGCGGGGCCGCGCCCCGCGCCCCCCCCCGGCGCGGGGCTTGTCTACCTTTCAACAAAGCTGTCCAGCGGACCAGCAAACCGTACAACGGCGCGGGTTTGCGGTTCTTGACCATGGCCCCATGATGGGGCCAGAATGGGGCCACATTGGCCCCACGTCCGAGACCCGCTCCGATGTCCGAGACCCGCAAGTTGAACCTTCGCCTGCCCGCCGATCTGTACGAAAGTGCGGCCAGCCTCGCCAGCGCGCAGGGGATCAGCCTGAACGCCTTCCTGACCCTCGCCACCCGCAATTGGGTCGGCTACCAAAGGCGGGGCATGCAGGGCGCGCCGCCGCCACCGCGGCCAACGGTCGAGGCTCCGCCGCGGACAGTGGTCAGCGGGAAGGTGGGCCGGAACGATCCCTGTCCCTGCGGGAGCGGGCGCAAGTTCAAACACTGCCACGGCCGCGCGTGAAGGCGGCAGGGGGTGGCGGCCGTGCGTGACTTGGCCCGTCGCCTGCGGGACGCGCTGCGCGTACCCGTTCCCACGCCCGAGGGCGCTCGCTGGCTGCTGCTGGCCGGTGCCCTCGCGGCGTTCTTGCCCTTCCTGCTGGAGCGTATGCCATGAGCAACGTCGAAGCGCTGTACGCCGAGTTCGCCGCGCGGTTGGCGGCCGAGCTTGAAACCGAGACCGATCCCGCAGCGCGCGAGGCCCTCGCCGACTGCATCTGCACCTGCCGCCAGCGCATTGCCGCGGAACGTGCGCGGCTTGCCCAAGCGCCGGAGGTGTCGGCATGAACGCGCGGGTTTCGCATCCTTGGTGGTTCAATGCGGGGGATCGTGGCTGGATCGAGTGCGCCGGGGGCCATGCTGCTGCCCGGGGCTGGATGCGGCGCGGGCCGCATGGTCGCCTCTATTGCCGCACCTGCGCCGTGCGCCTCTTGGGAGTGGCGCTCCCGCCTGCCCTCGATTGGCGGGGTTGGTCGCCGTCGCGACCGCCGGGGCCGGGCCGGGGGCATAATCACGTCGCGGGGGTGCGCCGGTGATCGCCGAGAATTGGACGCTTCGCCTCCAAAGTAGGCATTTGCATCAATCATGGTTGGCGTGGCAACCGGCGTTGGCTATAGTCGGGGCACCCGCGCAGCACGCGCAGACGCACCCACAGGGATCGAGGGTTCGCCGTGGACAGCCATTCCCCTTCCAGTCGTGGCGGCCCGGACCGGCTGGCGCGGCTGGCCGCCGAACGCGTGGTGATCGAGGATGTCTGGCCGGAGATCGACGGCGGCCGGCATCCCGTCAAACGCGTGGTCGGCGACGTGCTGGAAGTCTGGGCCGACATTTTCTGCGATGGCCACGAAGGATTGGCCGCCAGCGTCTGCTACCGCGAGGCGCGCGGCCGCAAGTGGCGTGAAGCGCCAATGGAGTCCGTGGACAACGACCGTTGGCGCGGCTCGTTCACCGTGGACCGGAACACCCGCTACGTGTACACGATCGAGGCCTGGCGGGACCGGTTCGCGACGTGGCGCGAGGATTTCCTCAAGAAGCGAGAAGCCGGGCAGGACCTCGTGCTGGAACTCGTCGAGGGCCGCGAACTGGTGCGGGACGCGGCCAGCAGAGCACCGCGTGCCTTCGGCGTGATGGTCGAGAAGCTGGACTCCGCGGCGGACAATGCGCAACTCGAAGCCCTGCTGCTCGGCGCCGGGCTGCTCGAACGCATGCGCCACGATGGACCCCGCTCCAATGCCACGCGTTATCGCCATGAGCTGGAAGTCATCGTCGACCGTCCCCGCGCCCGATTCAGCGCGTGGTACGAGATGTTCCCGCGTTCGGCGGCCAACGACGCGAACCGCCACGGCACCTTCGACGACGTGATCGCGCGGCTCCCCTACGTCCGCGAGCTCGGCTTCGACGTGCTGTACCTGCCGCCGATCCATCCGATCGGTGCGACCCACCGCAAGGGCCGCAACAACGCACTCGAAGCCGCACCCGATGATCCCGGCAGTCCGTGGGCGATCGGATCGGCCGAGGGCGGCCACACGGCGATCCACCCGCAGCTTGGAACACCGGATGATTTCCGGCGCCTGGTCGCAGCCGCCGCAGAGCACGGCATCGAGATCGCACTCGATTTCGCAATCCAGTGCTCGCGCGACCACCCGTGGATCAAGGAGCACCCCGAATGGTTCGACTGGCGCCCGGACGGCACCATCAAGTATGCCGAGAACCCGCCCAAGAAATACGAGGACATCGTCAACGTGCACTTCTACCGCGACGCCCTGCCCTCGCTGTGGCTCGCGTTGCGCGACGTGGTGCGCTTCTGGATCGACCAGGGCGTGCGCATCTTCCGCGTTGACAATCCGCACACCAAGCCCGTGCCATTCTGGGAGTGGCTGATACCCGAAATCCAGGATCGCGATCCCGGGGTGATCTTCCTGGCCGAAGCGTTCACGCGGCCGAAGATGATGAGGAAGCTCGCCAAAGCCGGCTTCACCCAGTCCTACACCTATTTCACGTGGCGCAACACCAAGGCCGAGCTGACCGAATACCTGACCGAGCTGACCCAGGACGCCCCCAAGGAATACATGCGGCCCAACTTCTTCGTGAACACCCCCGACATCAATCCGCCGCTCCTGCAGACCGGCGGGCGCGCGGCATTCCAGACGCGTGCCGCGCTGGCTGCCACCTTGTCGAGCGCATGGGGTATCTACAGCGGCTTCGAGTTGTGCGAATCGGCACCGATTCCGGGCCGCGAGGAATACATCGATTCCGAGAAGTACCAGTTGAAGGTGCGGGACTTCGATGCGCCGGGAAACATCCGCGACTTCATCGCGCGCCTCAACCGAGCGCGCAACGAAAATCCCGCGCTGCACGGACTGACGAACCTGCGTTTCCACCCGGCGCACGACGACCACATCCTGTTCTACGGCAAGACAACCGCGGATGGCAGCAACACGGTATGGATCGCGGTGAATCTCGATCCGCACCATGCGCACGAAGCGGACATCGAGTTGCCCCTGTACACGCTCGGCCTCGACGACCACGCCAGTGTGGAAGTCGAAGACCTGCTCGAAGACCACCGTTTTCGGTGGCACACCAAGTGGCAGCGGCTGCGCCTCGACCCGGCGGTGAATCCCTGCGCGATCTGGCGAGTGCGGCGGTCCACTTGAAAGACAGCCCGTCCGCGAATGAATGCATGGCAATGCAATTGGCTCTATTGCAAGCGGCTCGTTATTCGCCTGTATTTGCAGACCGTCGCTTCTGATTGAAAGCGGGTAGCCCGGAGGGAGTGCAACGGAATTCTGGGGGCTGCGCACCAAGCTCCCCGGATTCCACTCCGCTGCATCCGGGCCACGCGCGCTGATCGACGTAGGGTATGGACACCAGCACTCAGCCACAAGCCGACAAGCTGCCCGCGCGCGACGACCCGCTCTGGTTCAAGGATGCGGTCATCTACCAGTTGCACGTGAAGGCGTACTTCGACTCCAACGACGACGGCGTCGGGGATTTCGCGGGGCTGGAAGCCAAGCTCGATTACCTGAAGGACCTCGGCGTCACCGCGATCTGGTTGCTGCCCTTCTACCCGTCGCCGCTGCGCGACGACGGCTATGACATTGCCGACTACCGCCGGGTCCATCCGCAGTACGGAAGCCTGCGCGAATTCCGGCAGTTCGTGCGCGCCTGCCACCGCCACGGCCTGCGGGTGATCACGGAGCTGGTGATCAACCATACGTCGGACCAGCACCCGTGGTTCCAGCGCGCCCGCCGCGCCAGGCCCGGGTCTGCCTATCGCGACTATTACGTGTGGAGCGATACCGACGAGCGCTACGCCGACACGCGGATCATCTTCCTCGATACCGAACGCTCCAATTGGACCTGGGACGACGTGGCCGAGGCCTTCTACTGGCACCGCTTCTATTCGCACCAGCCAGACCTCAATTTCGACAACCCGCGGGTGTTCGCGGAGGTCATGCGGGTGCTGCACTTCTGGCTGGGGACGGGCGTCGACGGGCTGCGGCTGGACGCGGTGCCGTATCTCGTCGAGCGCGAGGGAACCAGCAACGAGAACCTGCCGGAAACGCACGCGATCCTGAAGAAGATTCGCGCCGAGGTCGACGCGCATTTCCCGGGGCGGATGCTGCTCGCGGAAGCCAACCAGTGGCCCGAAGACGTGCTGCCCTACTTCGGTGACGGCGACGAATGCCACATGGCGTTCCATTTCCCGCTGATGCCGCGGATCTACATGGCGATCGCGCGCGAGGACCGCCATCCGGTCACCGACATCATGCGCCAGACGCCGGATATCCCGGAGAACTGCCAGTGGGCGGTGTTCCTGCGCAACCACGACGAGTTGACGCTGGAGATGGTCACCGAGCGCGAACGTGATTACCTGTGGACGGTGTACGCCGACGACCGGCGCATGCGCATCAACCTCGGCATCCGCCGGCGGCTGGCGCCGCTGATGGGCAACGACCGCCGCAAGATCGAGCTGATGAACGGCCTGCTGTTCTCGCTGCCGGGCACTCCGGTGATGTACTACGGCGACGAAATCGGCATGGGCGACAACGTGTTCCTCGGCGACCGCGACGGCGTGCGCACGCCGATGCAGTGGTCGCCGGACCGCAATGGCGGGTTTTCCCGCACCGACCCCGCCAAGCTCTACCTGCCGCCGATCATGGACCCGATCTACGGTTTCGGCGCCCTCAACGTCGAGGCCCAGGCGGGTTCCCCATCCAGCCTCCTGAACTGGACCCGGCGAATGGTCGCCGTCCGGCAGGAACACCGGGCGTTCGGACGCGGCACCATCACGTTCCTGTACCCGGGCAACCGCAAGGTGCTCGCGTATCTGCGCGAACTCGGCGACGAGGCGCTGCTGTGCGTGTTCAACCTGTCGCGTGCGGCGCAGGCAGTCGAACTGGACCTGTCGCGCTTCAAGGGAAGGGTGCCGATCGAACTGTTCGGGCGCAACGCGTTTCCGCCGATCGGCGAGCTGTACTACCTGCTCACCCTGCCCGCCTACGGGTTCCACTGGTTCCTGCTCGCCAGCAAGGAGGCGATCCCGGCGTGGCACGAACAGACTCCCGAGATCGAACCGGACTTCGTCACGCTGGTGGCGCGCGCGGGCCTCAAGGACATCATCAAGGCCCCGGCACGCCGGATCCTCGAACGGGAGGTGATCCCGCCGTTCCTCGCCAAGCAACGCTGGTTTGCCAACAAGGAGCAGCGCATCGTGGGTGTCAACCTGTGCGCGGCGGCCACCCTGGGCGAGGACCTGCTGGTCGCGGAAGCCGAGGCGCGCTTCGCCGATGGTGAGGCCCAGCGCTACTTCCTGCCGATGGCGTTGGCGCACGAGGAAGGCGACGGCGCAGCGTGGCCGCTGCTGCCCTACATGCTCGCACGGGTGCGTCGCGGGCCACGCCTCGGGATGCTGGTCGATGCGAGCGCGGTCGAGTCCTCCACCCGCCGGCTGGTCGAAGCGATGCGTGCGAATCGCGAGCTGTTCACCGACGACGGCCGCCTCGTGTTCTCTTGCACGCGCCATCTCGCCGGTGTCGAGGTCGCAGCCGATGTCGAGATCCGCCGTCTCGGAGTGGAGCAGAGCAACACCTCGATCCGGGTCGGCGACGCATTGATCCTGAAGCTGTACCGCAAACTGACGGCCGGCGCGCAACCGGAGGTCGAGGTCTGCCGGTTCCTGACCGAGGTCGGTTTCGCCAACACGCCGCCGCTGCTCGGTGCCCTGGAACGGGTCGGGCCCGATGGCGTTGCCACCGTCCTCGCGGTCGCGCAAGGGTTCGTGCGCAACCAGGGCGATGGCTGGACGCAGACCGTCGAGCATCTCGGACGAAGGCTGGAAGAAGCCGCGCTGGCTGCGCAATCGGATACGGCGCAGGTGGCGGTGCACGACTTCCACGTCGACCTCCTGGGCACGCTGGGCCGGCGCACGGCCGAGCTGCACCGCGCGTTCGCGACTGGCACCGGCGCTGCGGCGTTCGCTCCGGAGCCGACCGGGCCCGATGACCTGCGGGCCTGGCGGGCCGCCGCGCTCGCCCAGGTCGAGCAGGCCTTCGCTGCGCTCGAACGCGAGCTGCCCAACCTCGACGCCAGCGGCCGCGCGGAGGTCGAGGGGCTGCTCGCGCAGCGCAAGGAATGCCTGCAACTGGTCGCACGCCTGGGGGCGCAGAACCTCGACGCCAGCAAGACGCGCATCCACGGCGATTACCACCTGGGCCAGGTGCTGCTCGCCAAGGACGACTGGATGATCGTGGACTTCGAAGGCGAGCCCGAAAAACCCATGCAGCACCGACTCGGCAAGTTTTCGCCCCTGCGCGACATCGCCGGCATGCTGCGGTCGCTCGACTACGCCGCCGCCGCGGCGCAGATGCGGCTGCCGTCTGCGTTCGCGACCACCGCTACCGATCTCGCGCCATTCGCGGACCACTGGCGTGCCGCTGCCGCCGATGCGTTCCTGCGCGCCTACCGCGAGAGCATCGCCGGGGTCGAAAGCTATCCGGCGGATGCACGCACCGCGCAACACTGGCTCGACCTGTTCACCCTGGAGAAAGCCTGTTACGAGATCGTGTATGAAGCCAACAATCGCCCGGGATGGCTGTTGATCCCGGTGCGCGGAGTACGGGAATTGATGGAAGCGCATGCCAATGGAATGGGCGAGGCGGATGCCGGGAGCCGCAATGACAGTTGAGCCACGCGGCGGCCGCGGCCTTACCAGCTCCCAGATGGATTCGATCGCGGCCGGCGACTGCAGCGATCCCTTCGCGCTGCTCGGCCCGCACGCCCTGCCGGACGGCAAGCTCGTCGTGCGCGTGTTCATGCCCGGCGTCACGGCGTTGACGCTGGTCGGTCCGCGCGGCGCTACCCTCGCCGAAGCCTCGTTGATCCATCCGGCCGGGCTGTGGTCCGCCATGCTGCGGCGGCCGACCCGTTACCGGCTGCGCGTGCACGCCGGCGATCCATCCATCGAATTCGAGGACGCCTACCGCTTCGGCGAGGTGCTGGGCGAGCTGGACGTGTACCTGCTCGCCGAGGGCACGCACCTTCGCAACTACGAACGCCTCGGCGCACATCTTTCGGAAATGGATGGGGTCGCAGGCACCGCCTTCGCCGTGTGGGCACCGAACGCGCGCCGGGTCAGCGTGGTCGGCGACTTCTGCGGGTGGGACGGCCGGCGCCTGCCGATGCGCAAGCGCCACCAAGCCGGCGTGTGGGAATTGTTCGTGCCGCACGTCGAAGCGGGTGCGCTCTACAAGTTCGAGATCAAGGGCCCGGACGGCACGCAGCTACCGCTGAAGGCCGATCCATACGCCCTGCGTGCCGAACATCCGCCGCGGACCGCCTCGATCGTGCATGCCCTCGGTGATGCCGTTCCGCCCGATACCGAATGGATCGCCCGGCGCGCAGCCGCGCACGCGACCTCCGCGCCGATTTCGATCTACGAGGTGCACCTTGGTTCCTGGCGGCGCGGCGCGGACAACCGCTACCTTGGCTACGACGAGCTCGCCGACCAGCTCGTGCCCTACGCCCGCGACATGGGCTTCACCCATCTCGAACTGCTGCCGGTCAGCGAATATCCGTTCGATGGTTCGTGGGGCTACCAGCCCATCGGCTTGTACGCGCCCACCAGCCGCTTCGGTCCGCCGGAAGCCTTCGCGCGCTTCATCGAACGCTGTCACCGCGAAAACCTCGGCGTGCTGCTCGACTGGGTGCCGGGCCATTTCCCCACCGATCCGCACGGCCTGGGGCTGTTCGACGGCTCGCACCTGTATGAACACGCCGATCCGCGCCAGGGTTTCCACCAGGACTGGAACACCCTGGTCTTCAACTACGGCCGCCGCGAGGTGCAGAACTACCTGCTCGGCAACGCGCTGTTCTGGCTGCAGCGCTACCACGCCGACGGGCTGCGCGTCGACGCGGTGGCCTCGATGCTGTACCTCGACTACAGCCGCAAGCCCGGCGAATGGATCCCGAACCGCTTCGGTGGCCGCGAAAACCTGGAGGCGATCGATTTCCTGAAACGCATGAACGAACACGTCTATGGCGCATGCCCGGGGGTGACCACCGTGGCCGAAGAATCGACCGCCTGGCCCGGCGTGTCGCGACCCACCCGCGACGGCGGGCTCGGCTTCGGCTACAAGTGGAACATGGGCTGGATGCACGACACCCTCGCCTATATCCGCGAGGATCCGGTGAATCGGCGCTGGCACCACGACAAGCTGACCTTCGGACTGGTATACGCGTTCAGCGAGAACTTCATCCTGCCGCTGTCCCACGACGAGGTCGTGCACGGCAAGGGTTCGCTGCTCGGCAAGATGCCCGGCGATCGCTGGCAACGATTCGCCAACCTGCGCGCGTACCTCGGCTTCATGTGGGCGCATCCCGGCAAGAAACTGCTGTTCATGGGCGGCGAATTCGCCCAGGAGCGCGAGTGGGACCACGACCACGGCCTGGACTGGCACCTGCTCGAGGATCCGCAGCACCGCGGCATCCGCGATCTGGTGCGCGACCTGAACCGGCTCTATCGCGAGTTGCCCGCCCTGCACCGGCGGGATTGCGAGGCCGCGGGATTCGAATGGGTCGAGATGAACGATCGCGAGAACAGCGTTTTGGTGTTCCTGCGTCACGGTTTCGACGGTGACCCGCCGGTTCTGGTCATCTGCAACTTCACTCCGGTGCCGCGTCCCGGATATCGTGTGGGTGTTCCGTGCGACGGCTTCTGGCGCGAGCGGATCAACACCGACGCGAGCGACTACGGCGGCAGCGGCATGGGCAACCTGGGCGGCGTGCGCAGCGAAGCGGTCGCCTGGCACGGTCGCGGCCATTCGCTGACCCTCACCCTGCCTCCGCTCGCCACGTTGCTCCTCGAATGCAGCTAGCCGGTGCGGCGCAAGGCACTTTCGTTCCTCCATCGTCCTTCCATCGATCCCGCCCACGCATGCCGAACCACCACCCCCGCGTACTGCCTGGCGCGCCCTACCCGCTCGGTGCGACCTGGGATGGTCGCGGCGTCAATTTCGCGCTGTATTCCGCGCACGCGGAAAAAGTCGAGTTGTGCCTGTTCGAACGGGTGGACCGCCCCGAGAGCGCGCGCGTCGTGCTTGCCGAGAACACCGGCCACGTGTGGCACGGATACCTCCCCGATGCGCGCCCGGGCACGCTGTACGGCTATCGCGTATACGGCCCCTACGACCCCGCGCGTGGCCATCGCTTCAACCACCACAAGCTGCTGTTCGACCCGTACGCGCGCCTGTTGCGGGGGCGGCTGCGCTGGTCCGATGCGCACTTCGCCTACCGCGTCGGTTCGGCACGCGCGGATCTCTCGTTCGACCGGCGCGACAATGCGCGGGTCACGCCCAAGTGCCAGGTGGTCGATCCGGCTTTCGGCTGGGGCGTGCACCGGTCGCCGGCCCACCCATGGGACGCGACCGTCATCTACGAAGCGCACCTGCGCGGCTACACCATGCGCCATCCCGCCCTGCCGAATGGCCTGCGCGGCACCGCTGTGGGTTTCGCGAGCGCGCCCGTCATCGATTACCTGAAGAGCCTCGGGATCACGGCGGTCGAATTGCTGCCTGTGCAGGCGCACATCGACGACCGCCACCTGACCGACCGGGGACTCACCAACTACTGGGGCTACAACACCATCGGCTTCTTCGCGCCGGAGCCGGCGTATCTTTCGACCGGCCAGCTGTACGAGTTCAAGATGATGGTCGCCAAGTTGCACGACGCCGGCATCGAGGTGATTCTGGACGTGGTCTACAACCACACCGGCGAAGGCAACCAGATGGGCCCGACGCTGTGCTTCCGCGGTATCGACAACGCGAGCTACTACCGACTGCAGGAAGACCCGCGCTATTACTGCGACGACACCGGCACCGGCAACAGCCTGAACCTCGCGCATCCGCGCGTGCTGCAGATGGTGATGGATTCGCTGCGCTACTGGGCCGGCGAGATGCAGGTCGACGGCTTTCGCTTCGACCTCGCGACCACCCTTGCCAGGGGCGTGAACGGGTTCGATCCGCACTGCAGTTTCCTGGATGCGCTCGCGCAGGACCCGATGCTGGCGCGGGTGAAGCTGATCGCCGAACCCTGGGACGTGGGGCCCGGCGGCTACCAGCTCGGCCGCTTCGGCGCCGCCTGGTCGGAATGGAACGACCGCTACCGCGACAGCGCGCGGCGCTTCTGGCGCGGCGACGCGGGTGCGCTGCCGGAGCTGGCGACGCGCATCACCGGCTCCGCCGACCTGTTCGACCACGACGGCCGCAGCCCGCGCGCCAGCGTGAATTTCATCACCGCACACGACGGGTTCACCTTGCAGGATCTCGTTTCCTACGAGCACAAGCACAACGAGGCGAACCAGGAGGACAACCGCGACGGCCGCGACGATGCGCTGAGCGCGAACTACGGCGCCGAAGGCGAAACCCGCGACCCCGGCATCCTCGAATTACGCCGGCGGCAGCGGCGGAACCTGCTCGCGACCTTGCTGTTGTCGCAAGGCACGCCGATGCTGCTCGCCGGCGACGAATTCGGCCGTACCCAGCACGGCAACAACAATGCCTATGCGCAGGACAACGAAACCAGTTGGGTGGATTGGGAAGCGATCGACGAGGCGGCCGACGACGACATCCGCTTCGTCCGCCGCCTGATCCGCCTGCGCCGCAACCATCCGGCGCTGCGCTGGCCGCGCTTCATGCACGGGTGGGCTCAGTGCGAAAAGAGCATCAAGGACATCACCTGGCTCGCCTCCGAGGGCGGCGAGATGAACACCGGCCACTGGAGCGACCCTGAACGCCGCAGCGTGGGGCTGCTGCTGAACGGGCGTGCCGACATCCGCGTCGGGACCCTGCCGCTGGACGAGATCCTGCTGCTCTTGTTGAACGGCCATCCGGAAGACATCGGTTTCCGTCTGCCGTCGCTGCCGTTCGGCTCGGGATGGGCGGAACTCCTGGCCGCCGACCGGCGGCCGCAATCGACCCTCCATGAATTCGATTCGGTGTTCCGGCTCGCCGGGCGTTCGGTGGTGCTGTTCCACCTGGCGGTGGAGGTGTAGCGTCTCGCGACCGAACAGGCTCGGCGGACAAACCGGCTTCGCAACAGGATGCATCAAGGATGAGCACGAGCTTTTCGCATCACATGCCGTTCGGCGCAGAGGTCAGGCCGGGGCACGTCCGGTTTCGGCTGTGGGCGCCGGCGCAGCGGCAGGTCACGCTGCTGCTCGAGTCGGAACCGGGCGAACGCGCCCTTCCGATGGCAGCCGCGGGCAACGGCTGGTTCGAACTCGCGACCGACGCTGCCCGCGCGGGCGATCGCTATCGCTATCTCCTCGAGGACGGCGCCCGTGTCCCCGATCCGGCTTCGCGGTTCCAGCCGAACGACGTGCACGGCCCGAGCGAGGTGGTTGATCCGGGCGATTACGCGTGGCGTCATCCGCAGTGGCGGGGACGCCCTTGGCGCGAAGCCGTCCTGTATGAGGTGCATGTGGGTGCCTTCTCGGCTGCCGGCGACTACGACGGCCTGCGCCACAGGTTGGACCACCTGGCGGATCTCGGCGTCACTGCGCTGGAGCTGATGCCACTCGCCGATTTCGATGGCCGCCGCAATTGGGGCTACGACGGCGTGCTGCCCTTCGCGCCCGACTCGAGCTACGGCCGTCCGGAAGCGCTGAAACGCCTGATCGAGGCCGCGCACGCGCGCAATCTCATGGTGCTGCTGGACGTCGTCTACAACCACTTCGGCCCGAGCGGAAACTGGCTCGGCCAATATGCGCCGCAGTTCTTCACCGATCGCCACCACACGCCATGGGGCAAGGCCATCGACTTCACCGTCGGCGAGGTCCGCCGCTTCTTCATCGACAACGCGCTGTACTGGCTGTGCGAATACCGATTCGACGGCTTGCGGCTCGATGCGGTCGACCAGATCCACGACGACAACGAGCCCGACGTCCTCGCCGAACTTGCGTCGACGGTGCGGGCGCACCTCGTCGATCGCACCGTGCACCTCGTCCTGGAGAACGACAACAACGCGCCGCATTATCTCACCAGGGAACAAATCCCAAGCAACAAATTGCCGTCATTCGGGCCCCGGATCAGAAGCCGTTCCGCGGCAGGCCGCCCTACGCCCGAGCCGGAATCCATTCTTTCTTCCAATGAAAGCAAGAGGGATCCCTGCTTCCGCCGGGACGACGCTCCAATGCCACGGCTCTACACCGCGCAATGGAACGACGATTTCCACCACGCGGCCCACGTGCTCGCGACGGGTGAACGCGGCGGCTATTACACGGACTACCAGCAGGCGCCAGCGGCGGCGCTGGCGCGCGCCTTGGCCGAGGGTTTCGTCTACCAGGGCGAACATTCCGCCTACCGCGGGCGCTCGCGCGGCGAGCCCAGCGGCTCGTTGCCACCGCTTGCGTTCGTGGACTTCCTGCAGAACCACGACCAGATCGGCAATCGCGCCTTTGGCGAACGATTGTCCCGGCTCGCGAGCGCCGATGCCGTCGATGCGCTGACCGCCATCTGGCTGCTGGCGCCATCGGTACCGCTGCTCTTCATGGGCCAGGAATGGGCCGCAACGCAGCCGTTCCTGTTCTTCTGCGATTTCCATGGCGAGCTCGCGACCGCGGTGCGCGAAGGCCGCCGCCGCGAGTTCGCGAAATTCACGGCATTCGCGGATCCCGAAGCACGCGAACGGATCCCCGATCCGAATGCCGACGCGACGTTCCTGGCATCCACCCTGGACTGGAACGAGCCCAGGACAGCGGAGGGGCAACGAAGCCTGCAAGCCGTACGCGAACTGCTCCGGATCCGCAGGGCGGAGATCCAGCCCTACGTTGGCGAGAACCTGCGTGGCGGCGCCTGCACCGTGGCCGGCTCCGCGCTGCGTGTCGAATGGCCACTCGCAGGTGGCGCACGGCTACACCTGGCCGCCAACCCCTCCGCCGAACCGGCGACCGACCTCGAATGGACAGTCCCGGGCAAGCCCCTGTTCGCGCGCCCGCGTGACTTGCCGGGGGCGACCATCACGCGCCTGCCGCCGTGGTCGGTGTTCTGGAGCCGCGCATGAACACGCCCTCACTGCACGAACTCGCCGCCCGCGCCGGGATCGAGCCGGGCTACCGCGACACCTGGGGCAACCACCACGAGGCGTCCGTACACACCCTGCAGGCGGTGCTGCGTGCGATGGGACTTGCGTCGGAAAGTCCCGATGCCATCGCCACCTCGCTCGCGCGCCTGGATGCGCGCGGGGCTGTCGTCCCGCCAGCCGAGTCCGCTGCGCGTGCCTGGCGTCCTGCCGCACTCGAGCACGACGGCCGCCGCTGGGGACTTTCGGTGCAACTGTATGCACTTCGCACGAACCGCACCTGGGGGATCGGCGATTTCTCCGCACTCGGCGAACTGATGCGCGGGGCCGCGGCCCTGGGTGCCTGCGCGGTTGGAATCAACCCGATACACGCATTGTTCCCGTCGCGTCCGTCCCACGCGAGTCCGTACTCTCCCAGCAGCCGCCGGTTCCTCAACACCTTGTACATCGACGTCGAGGCGGTCGAGGAATTCGCTGCCTGCGAGCGTGCCCGCAGCATGGTCGAAGCGGCGGGGTTCCAGGCTCGGCTGCGCGAGGTTCGCGAGGGTTCGCGCGTCCACTACCGCACGGTAGCGGACCTAAAATACTCCGTCTTGTCGTGCCTTTACGACAACTTTCGCACCTATTGTCTGGAAACGGAGGCCAGCCCGCGTGCGCGCGCATTCCGGGAATTCCAGCGGCGCGAGGGCCCGGCGCTCCGCCGGTTCGCGACCTTCCATGCACTGGCCGGCGTCCGCCCCGAAATCGACTGGCGGCATTGGCCACAGGAATACACCGATCCGGATTCCCGGAAGGTCGCGGGGTTTGCCGCGGAGCACGCCGCGGCGATCGAATTCCACGAATACCTGCAGTGGCAGGCCGCGCTGCAGCTCGACGAGGTGAATGACGCGGCCCGCGACTGCGGCATGAGCATTGGCCTGTATGCCGACCTCGCGGTCGGGGCCGATCCGACTGGCGCCGAGTGCTGGAGCGGACAGGCGTTCCTCGCCCGCGGCGCAACGATCGGCGCGCCACCGGATGCGCTGAACCTGTTCGGACAGAACTGGGGCCTGCCGCCGCCGGATCCCTTCGCACTCGCCGACGCCGCTTATGCGCCGCTCGCGGAAATCTGGCGCAGCAACATGCGATGCGGGGCCCTGCGGATCGACCACATCCTCGGGCTGATGCGCCTGTTCTGGATCCCGGTCGGGACCTCCGCGGCGGAAGGCGCCTACGTGCGCTATCCGTGGCGCGAACTGCTGGGCCTGCTCGCCGCGCAAAGCCTGCGCAACCGCTGCATGGTGATCGGCGAGGATCTCGGCACCGTGCCCGAGGGCCTGCGCGAGGCCATGCGCGACACCGGCCTGCTCTCGTACCGGCTGCTGTATTTCGAGCAGCACGACGGACGCTTCCGCGCGCCCCGGGACTACCCGGCCGATGCGCTGGTCGCCACCGGCACCCACGACCTGCCCTCGCTCGCGATGTGGTGGAATGGCCAGGACATCGACCTCCGGGAGCGGCTGGGTCTCTGGCCCAACGACGCGATGCGCGAGGCCGAATTCGACCAGCGGCGACACGCGCGGGCTGCGCTGATCGGCGCGCTGCGACAGGAGGGCCTGCACGACGGCGAACTCCCCGGCCATGCGCCCGTCGAAGCCATCCACGCATTCCTCGCGCGCACGCCCTGCAAGCTGCTGATGGTGCAGCTCGAGGACGTGCTGGACCTGGCCATGCAGGTCAACCTTCCCGGCACCGTCGAAGAACATCCCAACTGGCGGCAGCGGCTGCCCTGCACGATCGCCGAGGCACTCTCGCATCCCAGGACGCAGCGGATCGCCGCGATCCTCGAAGAACACGGACGCGGCGACCGATGACCCCACGGGCAACCTACCGGTTGCAATTCAACCGCGCGCTCGGCTTCGCCGACGCTGCGGCGCTTGCGCCGTATCTTGCCCAACTCGGCGTCAGCCACCTGTATGCCTCGCCCTGGCTGAAAGCCCGCGCCGGCAGCGAGCACGGCTACGACATCATCGACCACGCCGCCTTCAACCCGGAGCTGGGCGGCGAGGCGGCCTTCGACGAACTGCACGCCGCGTTGAGAGCAAATGGCCTCGGCCAGATCCTCGACTTCGTGCCCAACCACATGGGCGTCGCGCAAGCTGACAACACCTGGTGGCTCGACGTTCTGGAATGGGGACGCGCCTCGCCCAGTTCGGAGTGGTTCGACATCGACTGGACGCCCGCCGATCCCGCACTCCGCAACAAGGTGCTGCTTCCCTTCCTCGGCGACCATTACGGCAAGGTCCTCGAACGCGGCGAACTCGAGCCGCGTTTCGATCCGGTCAGCGGCACCTTCAGCGTCTGGTATTTCGCGCACCGTTTCCCGCTCGCTCCGCACACCTACGCCGTGCCGATCCGTGCGGGCGCAGCCGTCGAGGCCGACGCCTCGCGAACCCTGGAAGTACTCGCGCAGGCAGCGGAACAACTGCGGATCCGGGCCGGCACCACGGCGCCTGGCGCGACCCGGATCCGGGCACAGGCGGCGGCGTTCCGGGCCCGCCTGGCGTCCGACCAATCCCTCCATGCGGCGCTGCAGCGAGGCGCGGCGGCGCTTGCCGTGCAGCCGGACCAATCGGTGACCGCGGCTCCGCTGCATCGCCTGCTGGAACGGCAGGCATATCGCCTGGCGTACTGGCGGGTGGCCGCCGACGAAATCAATTATCGGCGGTTCTTCGACATCAACGGGCTGGCCGCGCTCCGCGTGGAAAACCCGGAGGTATTCACGCGCATCCACGGACTGGTTTCGCGCTTGCTGGACGAAGGCAAGCTCGACGGACTGCGCATCGATCATCTCGATGGGCTGTTCGACCCGGCGCAATATTGCCGCCGTCTCCGGCGCCTGGTGCGACGACCGTTCTATCTGGTGGTCGAAAAGATCCTGGCCCGGCACGAACGCCTGCGAGCCAACTGGCCGATCGATGGCACCACCGGCTACGACTTCCTGAACCAGGTGAACGGACTGCTGGTGGACACGCGAAGCGAACGATTGCTGACGCGTGCCTACGAACGCTTCGTCGGAAGTCCACGTGATTTCGACGAGATCGCGCAGGCGGCAAAAAAACAGATCATGCGGACCCGCCTCAGCGGCGAGCTGCACGTGCTGGCAAGCCAGCTCCACCGCATCGCGCAGCGCCATCCCCGCACCCGCGACTACACGCTGCAGGGACTGACGCAGGCGCTGGAGGCGGTGGTCGCGGCATTTCCCGTGTATCGGACCTACGTGGATGCGCGCGGCGCGGGCGCCGCCGACCGGCGCGACATCGCATGGGCGGTCGCGCAGGCGCGCAAGCGCTGGGACGGAAGCGGTAGCGACGTCCTCGAATTCATCGAGTCGCTGTTGACGACCGACCTCGCCGACTCTCCGCGCTACGGTCGCCGGCGCGTGCTGCGCTTCGCGATGCAGTTCCAGCAATACACCAGTCCGGTGATGGCGAAAGGGCACGAGGACACCGCGCTGTATCGCTACCACCGCCTGGCCGGTTTGAACGAAGTGGGCGCCGATCCACGCCAGTTCGGCTTGCCGGTCGCGGCCTTCCACCGCGCCAACCAGGAACGCGCCCGCCACTGGCCGCACGCGATGCTGTCGACCGCGACCCACGACACCAAGCGCGGCGAGGACGTGCGCGCGCGCCTCGCGGCGCTGAGCGAGGTCGCTCCGGATTGGGCGATCGAGGTGCGGCATTGGGCACGCCTCAATCGCGCCTGGAAACGACCGGTGGACGACCAGCCCGCACCTGGTCGCGACGACGAATACCTGTTGTACCAGACGCTGATCGGCGCATGGCCCGTCGAATGGACGGATGAGCACCGGGATGAGCGGATGGCCGCGGAGTTCGTGGCGCGCATCCAGGCCTACATGACCAAGGCTCTCCGCGAGGGCAAGCTGCGGTCATCCTGGAGCGACCCCGATCTCGCCTACGAAGAGGCGACCTCCGGTTTCATCGACCGCATCCTCGGTCGCGAGAGTGGACGCTTGTTCCTGGATGCATTCCTGCCGTTGCAGCGGCGCGTTGCCGAACTCGGCGTGGACAAGAGCCTCGCGCAACTCGTGCTGAAGCTCACCTGCCCCGGCGTCCCCGACATCTACCAGGGGTGCGAGCTGTGGGACTTGAGCCTCGTGGATCCCGACAACCGCCGCCCGGTGGACTTTGCGATGCACGGCGGCCTGCTTGCACGCGTGCAGGCGTGGGACGACCTGCCACCCGCCCGGCAGATCGCACAACTCCGCGACTGGCGAGAACGGTGGCGGGACGGTGCGATCAAGCTGCATGTGCTGCGCCGACTGTTGCGCCTCCGGGCCGCGGAACCGGAGCTCTTCTCGGAAGGCGCCTATCGCCCCCTCGAGCTG
>JAICJG010000076.1 GCA_025928585.1 Rhodanobacteraceae bacterium | reverse complement strand
CGTTGTAGTTGGGCGTCCACAGGTCGGCGGGGCGGCGGAACTTGCCGTTCCATGAGTGGGTGTACTCGTGCGCGAGCAGGTCGCTGAAGCCGGCCTTCGCATTCCACCCGCTGAAGTAATCGCTGTCCTCGCCATCCTCGCTCGAGCGCTGGTGCTCCAGGCCGTTGCCGCCCATCTGGTCAGACAGCGAGAACAGGAAGTCGTAGTGGTCGTAGTGATGCGAACCGAACAACTTCACGGCCTGCGTCACGAGGTTGCGGTGCACCTGAACCTGCGTGGGCGTCATCTCGAGATCTTTCGGAGTGTCGGCGAATACATCCAGATGCACCGGGGCCTTGCCGCCCGGGTTCAAATCGACGCGCTTGAAATACTTGCCGGCGTAGATCGGCGAATCGACCAGCGTGTTGTAGGTCACCGGCTTGAAGGTGACGCTGTTGCCGGATTGCGAAGTCTTCTCGAGGGCACTGCCGAATTTCCAGCCGGCGGGAAGCGTCACGCCGGGCGCGAAGGTGATGTCGCGCGAAAAGTGGCCCGCCGGATACAGCGATACGGTGTCCCATTCCAGCGACAGCATCTTGTCGGTCATCTGGATGAACGCGGACTTGCCGCGTCCGGAAAGGAACTGGAAGTCCACGTCGATGCTCGAGACGCCCTTCGGCACGTCCACGCGGAAGGCATAGACGTCGTACTTGTAGCGGTGCCAAGGAAGCCGCTGGCCGTTGGCGGTGATCTTCAGGCCCGCCAGCATCGCGATCGGGCCGCTGGGCGAGTGCGCCCCCGGGATCCATTTCGGGTACAGCAAGGTCAACTGGCCCGCCTGCACGGGGATGGTTTCGTGGACGCGGAAGATGCCTTGCGAGATATCCGTAGCGTCGACGTGGATCGCGATGGTGCCGGGATAGGCTGTGTCCTGCGGCGGCGGAATGCGGGCGTCCGCGGCATCCGCCCAAGCCGCGCCGGTGACGCCGGCGCCGGCCAGGCAGAGTGCGAGAAGTGCGATCAGGCGAACCGGCAACGGCCAACGGCGATGCAGCAGGAACATGCAGGGGCTCCGCGAGGGTGAACCTTCGAAACCTAGCACCACACGCGCCCGCGCGCATAGGCCGGATGGCATGGGCGCGCGAATCAGCTCCTGCGCGCGCCTTGCCCGAACAGGATCTTCTTCTCTTCGTCGCTCATCGGCGCGCCGCTTTTCGGATTGACCTGCTTGCCGCGGGCGTATGCGCGTGCGCTCGCGGGGCGCGCGGTGATCGCATCGCGCCAGCGGCGCACCTCCGCGAACGGCGCAAGGTCGAGCGGCGCCTTCGAATAGGGGTCAATCCACGGATAACACGCCATGTCCGCAATGGTGTAGTCGTCGCCGGTGATGAAGGCGCGCCCGGCGAGCCGGCGATCCAGAACGTCGAGCAGGCGCTCGGCTTCCTTGCGGTAGCGCTCCATCGCGTAAGGAATCCTTTCCGGCGCGTACACGTGGAAATGTCCGTACTGCCCCGTCATCGGGCCGAGGCCGCCGACTTGCCAGAACAGCCACTCCAGGCATTCGATCTTGCCGCGCGCGTCGCTCGGGACGAACTTGCCGGTCTTGCCCGCAAGATAAACAAGAATCGCACCCGATTCGAACACGCTGATCGGTTCGCCGCCGCCGGCGGGATCATGGTCGACGATCGCCGGCATCTTGTGGTTGGGCGAGATCGCGAAGTAATCCGGCTCGAACTGCGCGCCCTTGCCGATATCCACCGGCTTGATCGTGTAGGGCAGTCCGGCTTCTTCGAGGAACAGGGTGATTTTGTGGCCGTTCGGCGTCGGCCAATAGTACAAATCGATCATCTTCCAGGTGCCTTGCGGAGTGGTATGGCGCGCGGCGCGCCAAACCACTCAGATGGCACCGCGGCCCCGGCACCGCAAGTGCCAGTGGCCGACTGCGTGCCCCGGGCGCGCGGTTCCGCCACCGCGCCGGGCAGCGTCATTCGCGCACCCGCTCCGCAGACGTCCGTTCGTCGCGACTCCGCAGCGCGCTGTGGCGAATGCCGTAACCGAAGTAGATCACGAAGCCGACCAGCATCCAGACGATGAAGCGGATGTAGGTTGCCCGATCCAGCCCCCCGATCAGGTGCAGCGTGCCGTTCGTGACCCACGGCCAGCCGATGATCAGGAACAGCGAGAAGATGACGCCGACGGGCGCCAGCAGCCACAACGCCGGCGTGCGGAAGCGGCGGTCCAGATCGGGCCGGCGGATGCGCAGGATCAACACCGACGTGCAGATCAGGATGAACGCCGACAGCGTCCCGATGTTGACCAGCTTGGCGAGTTCCGTCAGCGGAACGAATCCGGCCGTCACCGCCGTCACCACGCCGAGGATCGCCGTGGTGCGGTACGGCGTGCCGTAGCGCGGATGGCTCCGCGCGAACCAGCGCGGCAGCAACCCGTCGCGCGCCAGCGCAAACCAGATGCGCGCCGCGCCCAGCATGAACGCGAACACCACGCTCGCGATACCGGCGACCGCCGCCACGTTGATCACGCCGCTGATCCAGTGCAGGCCGCGCTGCTGGAACGCGGCACTGACCGGCGCCGGCACATTGAGGTCCGTGTAGTGCACCATACCGGTCAGGACCAGCGACACGCCGAAGTACATCGCCATCGCCACCACCAGCGACAGCACCACCGCCCACGGCAGGTCGCGTTGCGGGTTCCTGGATTCCTCGGCAGCGGTGGTCAGGGTGTCGTAACCGAAGCAGGCGAAGAACACGATGCTGGCCGCCGCCATCACGCCGGCCCAGCCGTACTGAAGCGTGCCGTCGGCGTTTTCGATCACTTTCGGGATGAACGGATGCCAGCGGCTGGTGTCGACGTAGAAGGCGCCGACCACGATCACGATCGCAACACCCACCACCTTCAGCGCCACCACCACGGTATTGAAGCGCGCGCCGATCTCGGTGCGGAAGATCTGCAGGCCCGCGATCAGCAGTGCCACGATCGCGGCCAGCAGGTTGAACATCATCCCGTTGCCTTCGCCGTACGCGCCCTGCAGGAATACCGGCAACTGCCAGCCGGTGATCTGCTGGATCAGCGATTGCAGGTAGTTGGACGTGCCCGCGGCCACCACCGCCACGATCAACGCGTATTCGATCAGGAGATCCCAGCCGATGACCCAGGCGGGCAACTCGCCGAGCACGGCGTAACCGTAGGTGTAGGCGCTGCCCGTGACCGGGATCATGCCGGCGAACTCGGCATAGGAAAGCGCGGCGCAGGCGCTGCCGATGCCGGCGATCAGGAAGCTCAGGACGATCGCGGGGCCCGCGTGCAGCGCCGCCTCGTGCGGCGCCAGCACGAACACGCCGACGCCTACGATCGCGCCGATGCCGATCGCGGTGAGCTGCCATACGCCCATGGTGCGGCGGAAGTCCTGCGCCTGGCCGGCGTCCGCCTGCAACTGTTCGACCGACTTGTGCCGGGTGATCTTCTGGAAGAAACCCATCGTCTGTTCCCGCTGAACGAGGAAGCGCCCGAGGATAACGGCACACGCGCGCGCGCGGCTGTGCCGATGGTCCCCGCTGGCCGCGCCGATGCGACGGCTGGCTGCGCGCTGCAGCCGGTTCACCGGTACGCGACCGGGTTCGCAGAACCCGGGTGGCGGGGATGCGGTGGCCGCCACCGCCATGCGACGATAGGCACGGTGCCGATCCGGACGCAGCAGCCCGCGCATGCCCCGCAAACGCAGCCAGAGTCAACCGTTACGACGGCCGGCAAACCCGGTCACGCAGCCGCCACTGCCGTTGCCCGGCGCACGTGCGCCGGAACCGCAACCGGGGTCGCGACCGGACACGTCACATCCCGCGGATGCGTCACCGCGTTCCACGCGTACCATCGAATGGCTGCTGCAGGCCTTGCCGGTCCGCTGGCGCGACAAGACCCGCGACCTGCTGGTGCTGGTGCGGATGGACCGGCCGATCGGCGCACTGCTGTTGCTGTGGCCGACCTGGTGGGCGCTGTGGCTGGCGGCGGACGGCTTTCCGCCATGGAAATACCTCGCCGTGTTCACCGTGGGCGTGCTCGTGATGCGTGCCGCGGGCTGCGCGATGAACGATTTCGCCGACCGCAAGCTCGATCCCAGGGTGCAACGCACCGCCGGACGGCCGATCGCCACGGGTCGCGTGAAGCCGCGCGAGGCGGTGCTGGTGTTCGTCAGCCTGTGCCTCGTCGGTTTCGTGCTGGTGCTGGCGTTCACCAACCGGCTGACGATCTACCTGTCATTCGCCGGCGCCGCGCTTGCCGCGCTCTACCCGTTCTCGAAGCGCTACACGCACCTGCCGCAGGTGGTGCTGGGCGCGGCGTTCGGCTGGGGCATCCCGATGGCGTTCGCGGCGGTGACCGACGCGCTGCCGCCGGTGTGCTGGCTGCTGTTCCTCGGCAACGTGCTGTTTTCGACGATCTACGACACCGAATACGCGATGGTCGATCGCGACGACGACCTCCGCGCCGGCGCGAAGTCCACCGCGATCCTGTTCGGCGACGCGGACCTGCCGGTGCTCGGGATCCTGATGGCAACGCTGCTGTTCACGCTGCTGCTGGTCGGCCAGCGCGCGCAGCTCGAATGGCCGTTCGCCGCGGGGCTCGGTGTCGCGCTGCTGTTGTTCGGGTGGCAACTCTGGAACATGCGCCGGCGCGAGCGCGCCGCCTGTTTCGCGGCGTTCCGCAACAACAATTGGGTGGGCGGCGTGGTATGGGCCGGGCTGGTCGTCGCGCTCGCGATCCAGTAGTGCGACCCGATGATCTGGACGCCGGCTCCGGGCTGGCCTTGAGCCGCCTGCAAAAAGGGGCGTACCGGCGCAGGCCGGTTCAAGGAGCGTAGCGACGACTGCGCCGCAGGAGCGGCGCGAACGGCACAGCCGGGCCCGGAGGGCCGGAGTCTACCGGCAATGGCGCTCGCATGTAGCGGCTACGGCGAGGGCGCGATCAGGCGGTCCATCTCGGCCTTGAGGACTGCACCGTGCTCGCGCAGCCAGTCCCGCTGCTCCTGGTAGCCCGGCATCAGCGAGCCGACGCGCATCCAGAAGCGCGGCGCATGGCTGCGTACCTTCAGGTGGGACATTTCGTGCACCAGCACGTAGCGAAGCGCCGCGGGCGGCGCCAGCGCCAGGGCGAGGTCGAGGGTGATGCGGTCGCGTGCATCGAGACTGCCCCACAGGCTTTTCAGCGGCTTGATCCGGAGGCCCGTGGGCGCGACCTCGAGGCGCTCGGTGGCATGCGCCATCCAGCGCGAAAGATCGCGGCGCATCCGGGTTTCGAGGAAGGTCGCCAGCAGGTTGCGGGCGGCCGGCATCGCCATGGTGAAGGGGCGCGGCAGGTGCAGGCGCAGTTCGCTGCCACGATCCTCGATGCGGGGATATTCGCTTTCCCACCAGGTGAGCTCGACACTCTCGCCGCGCAGCGGGATCAGCGTCGGCAGGCCGGCGCGCAGGGGCGGCGGCCCGCGCCGCGGCACCCGCATTTCCGAGAGCTTGCGCTCCAGCCAGTCGCTGTTTTCGCGCAGGAAGGCATAGATTTGCGCCGGATGGGTACCGCGCGGATACGAGACTCGCGCGCCGTGCGGCGTGACCGACAGGCGCAACCGGCGCGCGCGCGGGTGCATGGCTTTCAGGACCTTGATGGTCCCGCCCCTGCCCGCGAGTTCCAGCCATTCGCCAGTCATTGTCGTGCCCGATGCGGACTTCCGCGATGCCGCTAAGCGTCCTGCGCGTCCGGGCGCTGCAACCCGAACCATTTTTCCAACCCGGCAAACAGTCGTTCGAGTTCCAGCGTCATCAACGCGAAGCGTGCATCCAGCTCGGCTTCCGCCGAATCGCGCCCGTCGGCGTCGAGTGAATCCTGCACGACGTCGAGAAATCGCAGCTTGCGGATCACCAAGTCCTCGCCCAGTGTGAAGCTGGCGCGATCCTCGTATTGCAAACCGAGCTGGAACACCTGCTTGCCCTGTTTCAGATGCGCCCGGACCTCGGTGCTTTCAAGCTCCTGGCGGCGGCAGCGGATGACCGCCCCGCCCGCCGGGTCGCGCAATTCACACTCGTCGCCCAACGCCACCCCTGCCGGCAGCTTGCCAGAGCCCAGCCAGTCCGTCATCAGGGCGCGAGGGGTCTCGGCCGCGGCCAGCGGCTGGGCCGGGAAACTGCCGAGCGCCTCGCGCAGGGCGGTGAGGGCCGCCTCGGCGGCCTTGCGGCTGGCCGTGTCGAGCACGAGCCAGCCGTTTTTCGAGTCGAGGAAGGCGTTCAGGCGCGCCGGGCGCACGAAGGCCTGCGGCAGCAGGACGTCCAGCACCTCGGCCTTGATCGCCCGCCGCTGGCGGCCGCCGACCGGTCGGCCCCGGCGTTCGGCCTCCTTGCGCAGGCGCTTGCCGAGCTCGGCGTTGATCACCGCCGCCGGCAGCAGCTTTTCCTCGGTTCCGAGGGTGACGAGGGTCGCCTTGCCGACCGTGTGGCTCAAGACCTCCGAATCCGGGCCGAAGGGCGACACGAAGCCGCGCGTCGCCACTTCCAGTGGACCGCAGGCGCGCAAGGCACGGCCGGCCAGCGCCGCGTCGAGATCTTCGAGCGATTTGGCCGCGGTGGCGGAGAAGCGGAACAATGTGAGATTGCGGAAGAACATTCAGGAGCCGGGATCAGGGGTTGGGGATTGGGGATTACGGACGGGGACGCGGTGGCGGAATCGGGAACGGCGCAGAGGCGCGGGCGTCACGAATCCCGAATCTCGAATGCCGAATCCCGGCCATCCAGCCAGGCATGAGCATCGGGCCGCGCTGTCTCACCGGACGCGCCGAGGGCAGCGAAATCGAACAGCTTCGGATCGGCCAGTTGCGACGGGGCGATGTTGCACAACGCGCGGAACATGATCTCGCTGCGCCCGGGGTGCTCGCGCTCCCACCCATCCAGCATCCTGCGGACCTGCTTGCGCTGCAGGTTGTCCTGCGAACCGCACAGGTTGCATGGGATGATCGGGAAGCCACGCTGCGCGGCATGGGCTGCGATGTCGGATTCGCGGCAGTAGGCGAGCGGCCGGATCACCACATGCCGGCCGTCATCGGACAAGAGCTTCGGCGGCATCGCCTTGAGCGTGCCGCCATGGAACAGGTTCAGGAAAAACGTCGCGAGGATGTCGTCGCGGTGGTGGCCGAGCGCGATCCTGGTGACACCTTCGCGTTCGGCGAAGGCGTACAGTGCGCCCCGCCGGAGTCGCGAACACAGGCTGCACATCGTCTTGCCTTCGGGTACCACCCGGGTGACGACGCTGTAGGTGTCCTGTTCGATCACGTGGCAGGGCACCCCGCGTTCGCGGCAGTAGTCCGGGATCACGTTGCCGGGGAACCCCGGCTGCTTCTGGTCGAGGTTCACCGCGGCCAGTTCGAACCGCACCGGCGCCTTGGCCTTGAGCGAGAGCAGCAGGTCCAGGAGTGTCCAGGAATCCTTGCCGCCCGACAGGCAGACCATCACCCGGTCGCCGTCCTCGATCATCCCGAAGTCGGCGATCGCCCGCCCCACCGCGTGACGCAGGCGCTTGGCGAGCCGCGCCGCTTCGTGCGTCTGCTTGCGAAGGGGAATGGCGGGAGCGTGAACGGTGGACATGGACCGGCCAGTGTAGCGTGCCCGGTCCCGGCGCTACACTCCCGTCATGCAACCTGGCAACGACCCCGCCATGCTGGCTCGCCGCCTCGCGGAACTGCGCGAGGAGCACCGCGACCTCGACGCCGCGATCGCGAAACTCTCGGCCGATCCGGCCGGCGACCAGCTGCAGTTGAGCCGGCTGAAGAAGCGCAAGCTGAAGCTCAAGGACATGATCGCGTACTTCGAGAACAAGCTGATTCCCGACCTCGATGCATGACCCGCGGTGCGCGGCGAAATCGGGGCGTTGAGCGCCATCGATACCCAGGTGATGGCGGGTTTCCGCCGATCAAGCGGGCGTCAGCCAACCTGCCGAACCCAGGCGCTGTTGTAGGTTGGCGCCGAGCGCAGTGAAGCCCGACGCCGCTACGAAGAGCATGGCATTCCCCATGCAGCCGACCTGCTATTGGGTCGGTTCCGCAGCCACCACGTCCGGCGTGATCTTCAGGATCGACTGGCGCACCTCGCGCGCGAGGATCAGGCGGGCGTCGCGGGCGACGCCGTTCAGCACGGCGTCGAATTCGAGCTTGCCGTCGGCGTCGGCCCAGATGATCCGGCGTTCGCGCAGCTTCTGTATGAAGCCGCGGAACAGGCTCTTGTCGAAGAATTCCGGCGCGCTCTGCTGGTAGAGCAGCGAGAGGCGTTGCGCGGCGAGCTGGCACAGGTTCTCGAGCTGGCCGGCGGTGAGTGCGTGCGGACCGTTCTTCACCAATGCCGCGACCGCGATGTAGTAGCGCTCGAACGCCTGCAACAGGCAGTGCGCCAGCAGGCGCAACTGCCAGGATTCGTCTTCCCGGCCGGCCGCTTGGTGCAACAGGTGGGCGTCCCCGCTGGTGGCCAGCAGGCCGCGGCCGATCAGGAATTCGATCAGGGCGTCGATCCGCGCCTCGAAACCGTCGCTGTCCCACGGCAGGAACAGTTCCGACTGGATGAACGGATACACCGTGCGCCCGAGGCGCTTGACGGTGTCGCGCGCGACGCGGCGGTTGGTGATGAAGCAGCACGCGACCCACGCGCCGGCCGCGAACAGGTGCAGCACGTTGTTGCGGAAATAGGAAAGCAGCACCGCCTTCTCGCCGCTGACCGCGAGTACGTCGCCGAGCGGATGCGCGACGCGGGTGATCCAGCCCATCTGTTCGCAGTAGGCGACGATGTCCGCGGGCGCCATCGGCGTCACCGTGGTCCGCTCCGAATACGGCAGCGCCACCAGGATCGCCTTCATCAGTTCGAGTTGCGCGAGCAGGTCGGCCTCCGCCAGCGCATGCCGCGGCGAAGCCAGCAGCGCCAGCGCGACCAGGTTGACCGGATTGACGTCGGCGGCGCGGTTGATCTCGACCTGGATGCGGGCGGCGAGGGTGTCGATCACGGCCGACAGCCATTCCGGCTTGGCCTCCTTGCCGGCGTGTTCGCGCCACCCCGGCTCCGCCGCGTCGAGCAGTGGATCGAGCAGCACCGGTTCGCCGAAGTTCAGCGTCACCCGCCCGTAGCGCTGACGCAGCGCGCGCAATCCGCGCACCAGCCCCCACCAGGATTCGGTCTCCTTCTTGCGGCCGGACAGTTCGCCGATGTACGCCCGGCCTTCCATCAGCTTTTCATAGCCGATGTAGACCGGCTGGAACAGGACTGGCCGGCGCGGCGCGCGCAGGAACGCGCGCACGGTCATCGAAAGCAGTCCGCCGCGCGGCGTCAGCAGGCGACCGGTACGCGAACGGGTGCCTTCGATGAAATATTCGAGCGGCACGCCACGGTCGATCAGCTGCGCCAGGTATTCCTTGAAGATCACCGAGTACAGCGCGTTGCCCTTGAAGCTGCGGCGCTGGAAGAACGCCCCGCCGCGGCGCAGGAACGACCCCAGCACCGGCAGGTTGAGGTTGGCGCCGGCGGAGATGTGCGGCACCACGACCCCGCTCTGGTAGAGCTGGAACGACATCAGCACGTAGTCGGCATGGCTGCGATGGCACGGCACGTACACGACCTCGTGGCCCGGCGCCGTGGCCCGCAGCGTGTCGAAGTGGTGCATCGTGATGCCGTCGTACAACTTGTTCCAGAAACTGGACAGCAGGAACGACACCGAGCGCACGAACGGCGGCGAGTAGTCCGCGGCGATCTCGCGGACATAATGGTCGGCGCGCTTCCAGGCCTTCGCGGTGGAGATGTTCTCCTTGGCGGCAGTGGCACCGATCGCCGCCCGCACGGCTTCGGCGTTCAGCACCGAATCCACCACCGTGCGCCGGTGCGAGAGGTCGGGACCGATCACCGCGGTGCGGACGCGCCGGAAGTGCACCCGCAACACGCGCGCGAGCTTGCGCTGCAGCCGCTCGACCCGCTCGTCGCCGGATTCCCGACGCAGGTCGCTGAGCGATATGGGTGGGGAGAACCGAACGATGGTGTCGCGACCGTTCAGCAGCATTGCGAGCAGGCGGCGGAAGTGCCCGACGACCGCCCAGTTCTCCGAAAACAGCACGCTGAACCAGCCGGATTGCCGGATCGGCGCGCGGCCGACGTAGATCGCGACGGGCACCAGCTGCACGTTGCGCTCCGGATCGTCTTCCAGCATCCGCAACAGCTGCCGGATGGTGGCCTGGGCCGCGTGGTCGGGGCTGCGCCGCTGCAACCAGCCGCCGGTGCCGCGCATCGCGAACATCGCGCGGCGCCGGCGGCCGAGCCCCGGCACCATCGCGAGCGGACTCGGGAGCCCCGCCTCGTGGCAGGCGCGCTCGAGGATCAGGCTGTCGGAGAAGCCGTTGCGCTCGATCACGTAGATCACCGGTGTGCCTGCCGCGAGCAGCGCCACCGGTTCGGCCGGGTCGCGCTTGATCTTGATCCACGGACCGAGCAGCGCGCCCCACAGCGCGCGCCACCAGCCGGCGTGCGCGAGTGCGTCGCGGGACAGGGTCTGGGTCATGACGCGGGCCATGGCGTGGGGTGCTGGGGCGGAGGAATCATCGGGGCGCACGAATCGGGATTGTCCCACAACCGTGCCGAATACTCGCGCGGCACGAATTCCGATGGAGTGCCGGAGATGACCGGCGCCGGGAGCAACGGATCAGGAACGCGAAGTTCCCGGCGCCGTGGCGGCGCCCGATGGCGCCGCGCTCGCACCGCCCGCAGGCGTGCCGGCACTTGCACTGCCCGCCGCCGCACTTGCGCCCGGGGCCGGGGATGGATGCGCCTTCCGCCACGCCTCCACCAGCGCCTCGTCATACCAATGGCCCTGCTGCTGCACCATCGGCCATTCGGCGGCCAACGGCTTGCCCGCGAACGTGATGGCGAGCTTGACCGTCGCGCGGTTGTCGGCGTGACCGACGCTGTCGACCCTGGCGTCGTTCAACGACCTGGCAAGGTCGAGGCCGTAGATGTTCAGCACGCTTTCGAGTCCGTTCCAGACGATCCCGTAGTTTTTCATGGTGGTGGCGTAGTCGAGCGCACGCCATTGCGCGAGCGTCTGGACGTGCAACTGCCGGGCGGTGGCGCATGCGATGTCGATCGCCTTGCGGGCTTTCCCGGGATCGCCGAAGTCGACGGTCTTCGCCCACGCGGTGAATGCGTCGAACCCATGTGCGACCAGCGTCCGTTGCGCGGGGCCCAGTTGCGGCGAGTTCGCGATCATCTGCTTGCCGGCCGCGTCCAGGATGCCCGCGAGGATCGGCATGTGCGCACCCTTGCGACCGCGCAGCCGCGCGAGGTCCGGTTGCAGGCGCTTGGCGAGCTTGTCCTCGGCACCGGGCTCGGTCAGCATCTGCATGATCTTCGCGAATTGTTGCTGCTGCGCGACCGAGGCGGGTACCGGATGCGCGTGCTGCTTGTCCCATTCCCGTCGCCATTGCGCATACTCCGCGGGCGGCAGGCGGTTGCGCATCAGGCCGTCGAAATCGCCCGTCGCGGTCAACCGCAGATTGGTCATCACGGCCTTGTCGGGCGTGACGTTGCTCGGCGGCGGCGGTGCCTGATGGCAGGCCGCCAGCGCCAACGCGCAAGCGCAGCCGAAGGCGACTGCAAGCCCTTGCCGGCGGCCGGGCCGGTGGCGCTTTCCGGTTTGCATGGGCCGGAGTTTGGCGAGGCCGCGCCGGATAGGCAAGCCGCGCCAGCTCACCCCACCGCGGCGGTGATCTGGCCGACCATGGCGTCGGCGGCCGCGCGCGGATCCGGGGCATTGCGGATCGGCCGGCCGACCACGATGTAATCGGCGCCCCGCGCGAACGCAGCCGGGACATCGACGGTGCGTTTCTGGTCATCGCCACCGGCGCCGGCGGGGCGGATGCCGGGGCAGACTGCGAGCAGATCCCGGCCGAACTCCGCGCGCAGGCGCGGCAGGTCCGCGCCCGAGCAGACCACGCCGTCGATGCCGGCCGCCTGCGCGAGGCGCGCACGTTCGACGACGACCTCGGAAGGCTCGCCCGCGACGCCCAGCGCCGCGAGGTCGTCGCGGTCGTTGCTGGTCAGCACCGTCACCGCGAGCAGCCGCAGCGAACCCTTCGCCGCGGCCGCGGCTTCCAGCATGCCGCGGCTGTCGCAGTGGATCGTCGCGAACGTCACCGGGCGCACCGCGAGCCCGCGCACGGCGCCCGCCACGGTCGCGGGAACGTCATGGAATTTGAGGTCCGCAAAGACCTTCTTGCCGCGCCGGGCGAGTTCGTCCAGCACCCGGAAATAGTCGCCGCCTGAAAGCAGTTCCAGTCCGATCTTGTAGAACGACACCGCATCGCCCAGCCGATCCATCCATGCGACGGCTTCCGCGTAGCCAGGTACGTCCAGCGCGAAGATCAGGCGGTCACGGACGGGGATCGCGGCGGGTTCCGGCATGGCTGCTCCAGGCGATGGTGTCGCGTGATTTTAGCGGGGCGATCGACACCGGAGTCCTCCCGCGGCCGTCCGGATGCCACGGCGGGCGAAAAACCGCGACCCCGAAAGTTATACTCGCCGGCTGCCGGCTCCGATCCCGCCATGCTGCGTTTCCTGTATACGCTCGCGATGTACGTTGCCACGCCGGTCATCGTGGCCCGACTGGTGGTGCACGGGGTTCGGTACCGCAGCTACCTCGAGCGCTGGCGCGAACGCTTCGGACGCTTCCCCGATCCGGGCCTGCACGGTTCCATCTGGGTGCACGCGGTGTCGGTGGGCGAGGTCAACGCGGCGGTCCCGCTGATCCACTCCTTGCGCAGGCGTTACGCGCCGCGGCCGATGGTCGTCACCACGGTGACTCCGACGGGGTCGGAGCGGGTCCGCAGCCTGTTCGGCGACGAGGTATTCCACGTCTACCTGCCCT